>NZ_JBFIGP010000290.1:0-4707 GCF_041602235.1 Paraconexibacter sp. | reverse complement strand
GTGGCCCACGACGTTCAGTGACCTCGCCACCGCCATCGACCACCTCGCCCATCTCGAGGATGCCCGCGTCGTCCTCGGCCGGGTCGTGGCCGTCGGCCACAGCGCCGGCGGTCAACTGGCGCTGTGGGCGGGCGGGCGCCACGAGCTCCCGGCGCGGGCTCCGGGCGGCGACCCTGCCGTGCGGATCCGCCATGTCGTGGCGCTCGCGCCGGTGACGACCATGGTGCGCGCCGGAGCCCCTGCCGCCGCCGTTCTCGGCGGCACGATCGAGGATGTCCCGGACCGCTTCGAGCAGGCGGACCCCTCCCGCCGGATTCCGCTCGGTGTGCCGGTCACCGTGGTCCATCCGGAGCACGACGAGACGGTGCCCGCCCGGCGATCGCGCGAGTACGTGGAGACCGCTCGGGCCGCCGGCGCGGACATCGAGCTGCTCGTGCCCCCCGGGGGCCACCGCGACGTGATCGACCCGGGCCACGCGGCCTGGCACGCCGCCCGCGAGCGCCTCACGCAGCTCCGTCGCACGCTCTGACCGGCGGGGCGGGCGGGCGTCCCGGCCGCTCAGCGTCCCGGTCGCCGTCGCCTCCCCGGACGAGAGCAGCGCAACCCGGTGCTGCGGCACCTACACTGAGCGCCAAGGTGCCACGCACGGGAGCGTGGCTGGGAGAGAGAGGTCCATGAGCATCGACGAGCAGGGCGTTTCGCGCCGTGAACTCCTCCGCGGCGCGGCCGCGGCCGGAGCCGGAGCAGCACTCACATCGGCATCACCGGCATTGGCCGCACGCCGGACGCGCCGACCGTCCCGACGCCATCAGGTCGTCGTCCTCGGGGGCGGCATGGCCGGCCTGACCGCAGCGCACGAGCTCGTGGAGCGCGGCTTCCAGGTCGTCGTCTACGAGCGCAACGCGCTCGGCGGCAAGGCGCGCAGCATCCCGGTGCCCCGCACCGGCGAAGGCGGTCGCATGCCGCTCCCCGGCGAGCACGGCTTCCGCTTCTTCCCCGGCTTCTACCACCACGTGCCCGACACGATGCGCCGCATCCCGTTCCCCGGCAACGAGGGCGGCGTGCGCGACAACCTGGTCTCGGCGCTCGGCGCCAAGTTCCTGCGAGCCGGTGACCGCGGTGACGCCGGCCCGTTCGGGCTGGGCCCGGACCCCGAGGCCCCCATGTCCGTCGAGGGCATGCGGTACCTCCTGACCGACCTGCTCGCCGGTCGCGGGGTCCCGCCCCACGAGCTCGCGTACTTCGTCGAGCGGATGCTCGTGTTCGTCACCAGCTGCGACGAGCGCCGCTACGGGCAGTGGGAGCACGTCAGCTGGTGGGACTTCATCAAGGCCGAGAACAAGTCGCAGGAGTACAAGACGGTCGTCGCGGCCGGTCTCACCCGCAACCTCGTGGCGGCGAAGGAGACCATCGCCAGCACGCGCACGATCGGCAACATGGCGGAGGCGTTCGTCTGGAACATCGCCGGGCGCGGCAACGACGGCGACGTCGACCGCGTGCTGAACCTGCCCACCAACGAGGCATGGATCGACCCGTGGGTGGTGCACCTGCGCGAGCTCGGCGTGAAGTTCGCCGTCGGGCGGACCATCGAGCGCCTCGAGGTCGCGGACGGGAAGATCGTCGCCGCCCACATGCGCGACCGCCGTCGCAAGCGTCACCGCATCGAGGCGGACTGGTTCGTGCTGGCGATGCCGATGGAGCGGGCCCGCCGCGTCCTGGACGCCGATGTCCGCGCGCTCGACCCCGGGCTGCACGGCCTCGACGCGCTGCAGACCGACTGGATGGCCGGGATCCAGTACTACCTCCGCCGCGAGGTCGACATCACCCGCGGGCACATGACCTTCATCGACGCACCGTGGGCGCTCACGGCGCTCACCCAGGGCCAGTTCTGGGCCGACCGCGACTTCCCGGCGGACTACGGGGACGGCGATGCGGTCGACTGCCTCTCGGTCGACATCTCCAACTGGGACGCTCCCGGGATCCTCTACGGGAAGCCCGCGAAGGCCTGCACCCGCGAGGAGATCGCCAAGGAGGTGTGGGCGCAGATCAAGACCCACCACACCGCCGGCAAGCACCTGTCCGACGACATCCTGCACTCCTGGTTCCTGGACCCGGGCATCGCGTGGGTGAAGAGCCGGGCGCAGAACCGCAACGACACGCCGCTGCTCGTCAACACGGTCGGCACGTGGGAGAAGCGACCCACGGCCAAGACGAAGATCCCGAACCTGTTCCTGTCGGGCGACTACGTGCAGACCGACATCGACCTGGCGACCATGGAAGGCGCCAACGAGTCGGCGCGCATGGCGGTCGCCGGCGTCCTGGAAGCGTCCGGGTCCTCCGAGAAGCCGCCGCAGATGTGGACGCTCTTCGACGCTCCCGAGTTCGAGCCGATCAAGGCCATCGACCGCGAGCTGTACAAGGCCGGCCGGCCGAACGTCCTCGACGTCGCCTGAGCGAACCCGGAGCGCCCGCACCGCCGCCCGGCAGCGCGACGCGTCGGTCGCGCGCCTGCGGGCGGCGGGTCAGGCGACCCCGGCCGGCTCCCGCTCCGGCGACGTGTCCCCGACCCGCACCGCTCCGAGCGGCACGACGGTCTCGGGCGACAGCTGCTCCATCTCGACCTTCGGCAGGAGCCGGGACAGCGGCCCCGGCAGCCACCAGTTCCACTTGCCGAGCAGCTCCATGATCGCCGGGACGAGCACGAGGCGGACCACGGTGGCGTCGACCGCGATCGCGACCGCGTTGCCCAGGCCGAGCTGCTTGATCGACGGGACGCCGGTCGCGACGAACGTGAGGAAGACGCCGACCATGATCAAGGCCGCGCTGGTGATCGTTCGCGCGCTGGCGGCGATGCCCTCGGCCACCGCGCGGCGGGTGTCGCCGGTCGCGTCGAAGCGCTCGCGGATCCGGCTCAGCAGGAACACCTCGTAGTCCATCGAGAGCCCGAAGACCACCGCCAGGACGAGCGGTGGGGTGATCGTGTCGATGTTCCCCGTCGACTGGAACCCGAGGAAGCCGTCGATCCAGCCCCACTGGAACACCGCGACGAGCACGCCGTAGGCCGCTCCCACGCTGAGCAGGTTCGCGAAGACCGCCTTCAGCGGCAGGATCGCCGAGCGCAGGAGGATCAGCAGGATGACGTAGCTCAGCCCGAGCACGAACAGGATGACCTTCCACATCGAGCCGCGGACCTCGTCCCGGAAGTCGACCTGGGCAGCCGTCGTGCCTCCGACCCGCACCGTCGCGACGTCACCCGCGACCGTCGCGAGTCGCTCGCGCAGCCTCTCGACGAGACGACGGGTCGCCGGGGACTCGCCGTCGGCCCTCGGCACCGCGGAGATCAGGGCCCCGCGGCCGTCGGTCGTCGGCACCGGCGCGGCGATCGACGCCACACCGGTCTCCGCCCGAAGCACGCGACGAAGATCGCGCAGGAGGCCCGCGTTGGCGGCGTCGCCCGCCGACCCGCGCTCGAACTGCGCGAGCACGCGGATCGGCGCGCTCGCCCCGGGGCCGGTCAGCGACGCCGCGGTCTCGAAGCCCACGCGCGTCTCGTTGCCCTGCGGGAACTGCCGCAGCGCGCCGTTGCCGGTCTGCATCGACAGGGCCGGGATCGCGAGCGCGAGCAGGAGGGATGTCGCCGCGAGCGCGGCGACGACGGGACGGCGGGTGACCCGTGCGATCCACCGCTCCCAGAACGGCACGGGGACCGGTGCCGCCGCGCCGGTGGAGCCCGGGCGCCGACCGCGCCGCGAGCGGAACACCAGCGGCATGATCGTGAACAGCCGACCGCGCGCGTACGCGCGCTTGCCGAGGGCCCCGATGAGCGCCGGCAGCAGGGTGGCCGAGGCGAGCATGGACACCGCGACCACGAGGATCGCGCCGAGCGCCATGGACCGGATCGCCGTCGCGTCGACCATGTAGAGGCCCGCGAGGGAGATGATCACGGTGACGCCGCTGAAGAGGACCGCGGTACCGGAGGTCGCGAGCGCCGTCGCGCGGGCGGTGTCGGGGTCCTTCCCCGCCTGGACCTCCTCGCGGTAGCGGGCCAGGACGAACAGCGAGTAGTCCACGGCCACGCCGATGCCGATCATCGACGCCATGTTCGTCACGAACACGCTCATCTCCATCGCGAGGGAGAGGGCGTAGATCAGGGCGCCGGTCACGATCACGCTCACGAACCCGAGCGCGAGGGGAAGGCTCGCGGCGGCAAGGGAGCCGAAGACCAGCAGCAGGATCATCAGGACGATCGGGAAGCCCGTCGCCTCCGCCTTGGCGAGTCCCTCCTTGGACACGTCCTGCAGACCGGCCCACAGCGCGCCCTGACCGACGAGGTGGATGCCGACCGGGAGATCGGCCGCGCGGTCGGCCAGCCCCAGGCGCTTGCGCAGGTCGGCGGCGACGTCGACGGACTGCATGTCGTCGACGGCGACGGCGAGCGGCACCAGCACGGGCTTCGCCGGCGCCCGGTCGATCTGCCGCAGGGAGCGTGCCCGGGCCCGCGCGTCCAGCGCGACGTGGTCGGTCGCGGCGACGGCGCGGCCCACCTCGGCCAGCGCGGACCGCGTCTGCGCCCGCTCGGCACCGTCCTGGGGGACGAGGACGACGCCGAGGGAGGCCCGGCCGGCTCCGGGCAGGTCGCGGGCCAGGGCGGCCTCCACGGCCTGGGAGTCCGACCCGGGGACCGCGAAGCCGCCGCCCGTCAGGTTG
>NZ_JBFIGP010000289.1:0-4782 GCF_041602235.1 Paraconexibacter sp. | reverse complement strand
CGGCGACCTCGGCGTAGACCGCCCACGTCTCGCGGGCGGCGTCCTCCCAGGTCCACGGCGGCGGGGCGGGCGCGGGACGCTCCGCCGCGGCGCCCGCCGCGAGCAGGCCGGCGAGGTCGTCCGTCGCGACGAACGTCGCCCGGTCCCCGAGCACCTCCTGGAGGGCGGGGACCGCGCACGCGGCCACGGGGGTCCCGCACGCGAGCGCCTCCACCGGGGGCAGTCCGAAGCCCTCGTCGTCCGACGGGAACACGAGCGCCCGGGCGCCGGTGTACACGGCGGCCAGCTCGTCGTCGTCGACCCGGCCGGTGAGCAGGAGGTCCTGGTCGCCGCCCTCCAGCTCGTAGGCCCACTCGCGCGCCGGACCGACGAGGACGAGCGGCAGGTCGCGTGGTGCCTTCACGAGCGCGGAGACGCGCTTGCGCGGGTCCGGGTGCTCGAGTCCTCCGACCCAGACGAGGTAGTCCGCGGGCAGCCCGTAGCGCTCCCGCACGGCGGCGACCTCCTCGGGGCTGCGCGGTCGCATGGCGGGCGCGGCCGCCTCGGAGATGACGGTGATCTGCTCCCGTGGGATGTCGAGCTGGTCGGTGACGTCGCGTGCCACGGTCTCGGTCGGGCAGATCACCCGCGTGGCGCGCTGGACCGCCAGGTACCGCAGACGGAAGCGCACGCCGGATCGCAGGTACTCGCTGCGCCGCTTCAGCGGCACCATGTCGTGCAGCGTCACCACCTGCGGGACGGCCGCACGCAGGGCCGCTCCGTCGATCCAGGGCGAGTGGTAGACGTCGACCCGTCGCGGTCGGTGCGCCTCGATGATCTCGTGTCCCTGCGGCGCGGTGGCGAGCAGCGCCTCGTGCAGGCAGCGCACGTAGCGCCCGATGCCCCGCACGTCGCGGCCCGCGCGCGTGTCGAAGGCGACCCTCACGCCCCGCTCGCGGCGTCGAGGTTCCCGGACAGGAGGGGGCGCAGCAGGGCTTCGACGCGGTCGCTGTAGGCGTCGGCGCCGAAGCGCCGGGCGGCCTCGCGCGCGCGTCCGCCGAGCCGGTCGCGCTGATCGAGCACGCGGAGGACGGCGGAGGCGATGGCCTGCGGGTCCCCCGGCTCCACGAGCACCCCGGTGACTCCGTCCTCGACGACCTCGCCGAGACCTCCGACGCGCGTGGCCACGACCGGCACGCCGACCGCCATCGCCTCGCTGAGCACGGTCCCGAACGGCTCCTGGTGCGACGGTGCGACGAGGACCGACATGTGACGCATCACCGACTGCGCGTCGGGGACCCACGGGAGGTGCTCCACGGTCGTGGACTCGCGCACCTGCGCGAGATAGCCCGGGTCCGCGTCGTAGGGGTCGTCCCCGATCAGCACGACGCGGGAGCCAGGGGCGCCGGCGTGGATGGCCGGTGCCGCCGCGACCAGGTCGGCCACGCCCTTGCGCGGCTCGATCCGCCCGACGTACCCGATGACCGGGCCCGTCTGTCCCTCGGGGCCGGCCGCCGGCCAGGGCGCGGGCCGCTGCTCGGGGTCGAGCTCGACCGGGCAGTACACGACCTTGGGGTCGAGGCCCTCGAGCCGGTCGGCGACCGCCTGGCTGTCGGCGAGCACGAGGTCGGCGCGGTGCCAGTGGCGGGGGACGCGGTCGACGACGTCGTGCACGTGCAGCACGGCGCGGTGCCCGCGGAGCGCCGGGAGCAGCCGGCCGCAGACCGTCGAGTTCAGGTAGACGATGTCGTGCATGCGGGCCAGCCGGCGAGCCCGCGGCCACGAGGCCACCGCGCGGGCGCCCTCGCCGGCGCCGAGGCCACCGACGTCCAGTCGCGCCCAGTCGTAGCCCGAGCGCGCCAGCGGGCCGGCCTCGGGCGAGGTCAGCGTGATCTCCCATCCGCGTGCGGTGAGACGCTGCGCGAGACGCAGCAGGCCGACCTCCGCCCCTCCGGGGTGGTCGACGGCATTGACGCCGAGCAGGCGGGGCACGCCGGTCACGGAAGCGAGCGTACGGCACCGGCCCCGGACAGGCGGTATCGGGGGCCGTCGGGGACCGCGATGGCCTACGCTGCTCGGCTCGTGGAAACGCTCCGTGAAGCCGTCTGGCAGGCGGTGCCCGCCGACGCCCGGCCCGAGCGGTTCGAGGCCCGCCGGGCGTTCCTGCTGGAGCACGTCGAACCGGGGGACCACGTGCTGGACGCCGGGTGCGGGGACGGGGCGTTCGCCCGCGCGCTCGCCGAGCGCGGCGTGCGCGTCAGCGGCGTCGACGTCAGCCACGAGGCGATCCGCCGCGCCCGGCGTGCCACGACGCCCGCGGCCGGGGGTGCCGTCCGCCCGGAGCTGCAGGTCGTCCCGGAGGGCGTGCCGCTGCCCTTCGCGGAGGACGCGTTCGACGTGGTCTGGGCCGGCGAGGTGCTCGAGCACGTGGTCGACCCCGTGGAGTGGCTCTCGGACGTCCGTCGGGTTCTGCGCTGGAACGGCCGCCTGATCCTCACCACGCCGTACCATGGCCGCGTGACCACGGTCCTCCTCGGCCTGCGGGCGAGCGCGTTCGACGCGCACTTCGACCCCCGTGCCGACCACCTGCGGTTCTTCTCACGGCGCACCCTCGCCGCGCTGCTGCGGGACGCCGGCTTCACCGAGATCGACCTGCGTGCAGCCGGTGGCGTGCCGACCTTGCGGCGCGCGTTCCACGTCGTGGCGTCCTGACCGTGCGGGTCCTGCTCGACACGACGTTCGCGCTCCGCGGTCACACGGGGACCGGCGTGTACCTGACGCGTCTGGCCGAGGCCCTGGAGCGTCTGGGCGTCGAGGTCGTGGAGGCCCGCAACGAGGGCCGCCGGGCACCCGGGGGTGGAGTGCGTCGCAGCGTGGTGAACGCGGGGGCGGACGAGTGGTGGACCACCGTCGAGCTGCCGCGCCGCGCGTTTCGCGAGCGCGCCGACGTCGTGCACCACCCGCTGCCCGCCCTGAGCCCGTTGAGCGGGGTGCCCCAGGTGGTGACCGTGCACGACCTGGCGTTCGAGCGGCTGCCCGAGGGCTTCGATCGCGGGTTCCGGACCTGGGCGCGGATCGCGCACCGGGCCGCCGCGCGGCGCGCGAACGCCGTGGTGGCCGTGTCACGGACCACGGCGCAGGACGTGATGGCGCGGTGGGGCATCGCCCGCGAGCGGATCGTCGTCGCCCGCCATGGCCCGGGGCAGGAGCCGGACGCCACGCGCCCGCGGGACGCCGAGGTCGCGCATCTCCTCTACGTGGGGGACGACGAGCCCCGCAAGAACCTCGGCCTCCTGCTCGCCGCCTACCGCCTCTACCGCGAGCAGGCCGCACGCGACGGCGGAGAGCCGCTGCCGCTGGTGCTCGCGGGCAGCGCCCGGGCGTGCGAGGAGGGCGTCCGGGTCGTCGAGCGTCCCGAACCCGAGGCGCTCGGCCGGCTCTACGCGGGGGCGGCGGCCCTCGTGCACCCGGCGTTGTACGAGGGGTTCGGCCTGACGCCGCTGGAGGCGATGAGCGCCGGGGTGCCGGTCGTCGCCGCCTGCTCCCCCGGGGTCGTCGAGATCTGCGGTGACGCATCGGTCCTGGTGGACCCGCACGACGCGCCCGCGCTGGCTGCCACGCTGGGGCGCCTGGCGCAGGATCC
This sequence comes from Paraconexibacter sp., assembly GCF_041602235.1. Classification (GTDB taxonomy): domain Bacteria; phylum Actinomycetota; class Thermoleophilia; order Solirubrobacterales; family Solirubrobacteraceae; genus Paraconexibacter. The sequence goes on along the minus strand of NZ_JBFIGP010000289.1, from coordinate 1,160 downwards.
CGCGTTGCGCCGGGACCTCACCGAGCGGGGACGCCGCCGGGCCGCGGAGTTCTCCTGGGCCCGGTCGGCACGCGCGCACGTCGACGCGTATACCCTGGCCATGGAGGCAGGTGCGCACGGATGAGAGTGGCGATTCTTGGCACGCGGGGCATCCCCGCGTCATACAGCGGGTTCGAGACGGCGGCCGAGCAGCTGGCCTCGCGGCTCACCGATCGCGGGCACGAGGTGATCGTCTACTGCCGGCCCCACGTGGTGGACCGCCGCCTGACCGAGTGGAAGGGCGCGCAGCTGGTCCACCTGCCGACGCTGCGCAACAAGTACCTCGACACGTTCACCCACACCCTCCTGTCGAGCATCCACGCCGCGCGCAAGGTCAAGCCCGACGTGGCGCTGTTCTTCATCGCGGGCAACAGCCCCATGTGCCTGATCACGCGGGGGGCGGGCATCCCGACGGTCATCAACGTGGACGGCCTGGACTCCGACCGCTCCAAGTGGCCGTCGACCGCCAAGCGCTACCTGCGCTTCGCGGAGCGCAACGCGCCGCGCTGGGCGGACTGCGCCCTCACCGACTCCCATGCGGTCGCCGAGATCTTCGAGCAGCGCTACGGCGAGCGGATCGGCGTCGTCCCCTACGGCGTCGACGACCCCGGCCACACCGGCACCGAGACCCTCGAGCGACTGGGTCTCAAGCCGCGCGAGTACATCCTCTTCGTCGGTCGGCTCGAGCCCGAGAACAACCCGCACATCCTGGTCGACGCGTTCGCGCGCATCTCCGACGCGCGGGCGCGGGGGATGAAGCTCGTCATCGTCGGTGGCGCGCCGTACGCGGACGAGTACATCACCCAGGTGCGGCGCAAGGGCGACCCGCGCGTGATCTTCCCCGGCTACGTCTTCGGGCGTGGGTACTGGGAGCTGCAGCACCACGCCTACGCGTTCTGCGCGCCGACCGAGGTGGGTGGCACCCACCCGGTGATCCTCGAGGCGCTCGCGGCCGGGAACTGCGTGATCGTCAACGACCACGCGCCGAACGTGGAGACCGTCGGGGACGCCGGGCTGACGTTCAGCGGCGCCGAGGGGGTGCCGTCCCTGACGGCGCAGCTCGAGCGCGTGCTCGATGACCCGGACATGGTGGCCGAGTACCGCGGGCGTGCTCGCGAGCG
>NZ_JBFIGP010000288.1:0-4800 GCF_041602235.1 Paraconexibacter sp. | reverse complement strand
GTTGGGCCGGCCGGGCTCGACGGTCAACGCGCGGTTCAGGAGCACCACCCCGCGCTGGGCCCAGGGGGACAGGTCACCGGTCGACGGCGCCGGGTACCCGAGATCCTCGACGTACTCGCGGAAGATGTTGCGCAGGCTGGGGGGCAGCGGTCGCACGTCGGGCCCCACGGAGAACGAGAGGCCGACGGCGTGGCCGGGGGTGGGGTAGGGGTCCTGGCCGACGATCAGCACCCGGGCCTCGCCGAGGGGATGCGCGAACGCCCGCAGGATGTCCGGACCGGCGGGCAGGTAGCCCCGGCCCGCCGCGGCCTCCGCGCGCAGGAAGTCGCCGAGCGCGGAGATCCGGGGGGCGACGGGCTCCAGCGCCCGAGCCCAGGCGGGATCCACGGTGTCGGGGAGCGGTCGAGCGGCCATCGCGGCGAGGGTAGTCCGTGGATCGGCCGTCGGGCCTTTGTGACGCTGCACCAACCGCGGCGGGAACTTCGTCACAGCGCGCCATAGGAGACGACCGCCCTCGCGGCCTACGGTCGTGCGACCGCACCAGACGAGGAGAGAGAACATGGGATTGAAAGAAGGGGACTTCCCCCCGGTCGATCCGGCGACCTTCATGGACCAGCCGTACCGGGACCGCATCAAGGTCCTGTCGCGCCACTGGGCCGAGTACGGGTTCGGCGCGCCGAAGATCACGCCGCTGATCTACGTCGCGAAGCTGCTGGTCGTCTACGTCATCGGTGGTCTGCTGCTCGCCACGCTCACCACGGGCCTCGACCCGTTCGAGCCTGCCGTGTGGTGGGACCAGCCCATCATCTGGCAGAAGCTCGTCGTCTGGACGATGCTGCTGGAGGGCATCGGGCTGGCGGGCTCGTGGGGGCCCCTGGCCGGCAAGTTCAAGCCCATGACCGGCGGGATCCAGTACTGGGCACGCCCGGGCACCATCCGTCTCCCCCCGTGGCCCGAGCGGGTGCCCGGGACCCGGGGTGACGAGCGCACCCCGCTGGACGTCGCGCTGTACCTGGGCTTCCTCGGGTGCCTGGCGCTGGCGATCGCGCTGCCGGGGACCTCCGACTCCTCGCTGACGGCGGCCATCGGCGCCGGTAACGAGGGCCTGATCGCTCCGGGCGTCCTGATCGCCGCGATGGCGTTCCTCCTGCTGATCAGCCTGCGCGACAAGACGATCTTCATCGCGGCCCGCAGCGAGCAGTACCTGCCGGCGCTGGTCTTCTTCGCGTTCTTCCCGTTCGTCGACATGGTGGTCGCCGCGAAGATCCTCATCGTCTCGGTGTGGGTCGGTGCCGCCATCTCCAAGTTCGGCCGCCACTTCTCGAACGTCATCCCGCCGATGGTGTCCAACACCCCGTGGCTGACGTCCAAGGCGATCAAGCGGATGCACTACCGCAACTTCCCGGAGGACCTCCGGCCGTCCGAGAAGGCGGTCAGGCTGGCCCACGTCGGGGGCACGGCGGTGGAGCTCGCGACGCCGCTCGTCCTGCTCTTCACCACGAACGCGACGATCGCGCTGGTCGCCGCGTGCCTGATGATCGGCTTCCACGTCTTCATCACCTCGACGTTCCCCCTGGCCGTGCCGCTGGAGTGGAACGTGCTGTTCATGTACCTCACGGGGTTCCTGTTCCTGACCTACGCGAACGCCGACGGCTACGGCCTCGCCGACATGGATCCGGTGCTGCTCGCCGTGACGGTGGCGGGCGTCACGTTCTTCCCGATCCTCGGGAACAACCGGCCCGACCTGGTGTCGTTCCTCCCGTCGATGCGTCAGTACGCGGGCAACTGGGCCACGGCGATGTGGGCGTTCGCTCCCGGCGCTGAGGAGAAGCTGAACGCGCGGGTGAAGAAGCCCGCCAAGCAGCAGAAGCAGCAGCTCGACGAGATCTACGGCCCCGAGGCGGCGGCGGTCGTGATCGAGCAGACGCTCGGCTGGCGTGCGATGCACAGCCAGGGTCGCGCGCTCAACTCGATCATGATGAACACGCTCGGTCCGGACATCGACACCTACGATCTCCGGGAGGCCGAGTTCGCCTGCAACGCGCTCATCGGGTTCAACTTCGGTGACGGGCACCTCCACAGCCAGAAGATGCTCGAGGCCGTGCAGCGCCGCTGCCGGTTCGAGCCGGGCGAGTTCCTCGTCGTGTGGATCGAGTCGGAGGCGATCGGCCGCGGATTCCAGGAGTATTGGGTCATGGACGCCGCGGTGGGGATCGTCGAGCGGGGCCGCTACCAGGTGGCCGACTGCGTCGTGGAGCAGCCGTGGCTGCCCAACGGTCCGATCGCCACCGAGGTCACCTGGCGCCGGGCCGGGTACGAGCGGGTCCGCTACGAGCGTCCCGCCGCGACGCGGCCCACGAGCGACGGGCTGCGGCCCGAGCCGCAGGCGGTCGCGTGAGCGTCTCGGCCGTCGTCGTCGGCAGCGGGCCCAACGGGCTCGCTGCTGCGCTGACGCTGGCGGCCGAGGGCGTGCAGGTCCGCGTCCTCGAGATGGACGATCGGCTCGGTGGTGGCATGCGCAGCAGCGAGCTGACGCTGCCGGGCCTGCTGCACGACGAGTGCTCGGCGGCGCATCCGCTGGCGTTGGACACGCCGTTCTCTCGCCGCTTCGACCTCGCCGCCCACGGCCTGGAGTGGGCGTGGGCGGACGTCGAGTACTCCCACCCGCTCGACGGCGGGTCGGGAGCGGCGGTCCGCCGGTCGGTCGACGCCACGGCGGCCGGCCTGCCGGGGCGCGACGGCCGTCGGTGGCGCTCGCTGTTCGGACCGCTCACCGAGCGGTTCGACGACCTGATGGAGGAGATCGTCCAGCCCGTGCTGCACGTGCCGGCGCACCCGCTGAAGATGGCGCTCTTCGGCGCGTACTCCGCGCTGCCCGCCTCCCTGCTGACCCGGCGGTTCTCCACCCCCGAGGGACGGGCGCTGTTCGCAGGCGTGGCCGCGCACGCGTTCCGGCCCTTCGGATCCCCGATGTCCTCCGCGATCGGGGTGACCCTGGGGACCGCCGCCCACCGCTACGGCTGGCCCGTCGCCCGCGGCGGGTCCCAGTCGATCGCGCAGGCGATGATCTCCCTGCTGCGAGAGCACGGCGTCACGTTCGAGACCGGGGTCCACGTCACGGCGCTCGAGGAGCTCGAGGACCCGGACGTGGTCATGCTCGACGTCGCGCCGGAGGCCGCCGTCCGCATCGCCGGGGACCGCATGCCCCGCCGGGTGGCCCGGGCGCTCACGCGCTTCCGTCACGGGCCGGGCGCGTTCAAGGTCGAGTTCGCGGTCGACGGCGGCGTGCCCTGGACGCACGAGGACTCGCGCCTGGCCGGCACCGTGCACGTCGGCGGCTCGTTCGCGGAGATCGCCGCCGCCGAGAAGGACGTGGCGGCGGGCCGGATGCCGGCGCAGCCGTTCGTGCTCGTCTGCCAGCAGAGCCTTGCCGATCCTGGCCGGGCGAAGGACGGTGTGCACCCCGTGTACGCCTACGCGCACGTGCCCACCGGGTGGGACGGCGACGCGACGGCGCAGATCGAGGCGCAGATCGAGCGGTTCGCGCCGGGGTTCCGCGACCGCGTCCTCATGCGCCACGTGCGGTCCACCGTGGCGATGGAGGAGCACAACGTCAACTACGTGGGCGGCGACATCATCACGGGCGCCAACGATCCCCGCCAGATGGTGTTCCGCCCCCGGCCCGCGCTCGATCCGTACACGACGGGCATCCCGGGCGTCTACCTGTGCTCCGCCGCCACCCCGCCCGGCGCGGGCGCGCACGGCATGTGCGGATGGAACGCCGCCCACTCCGCGCTGCGGCGCCTGGACCCGTCCCGGGCAGCGGCGACCGAGCGCGAGCGGGAGTTCGTCGGAGGGTGGTGAGGTAGCGTGCCGGGCACACGGGGAGAGGCGGTGATGCCGGTTCCCGTGTGGCAGCCCATGAGCGCGGTCGGACAAGAACTGGAGAGGACCGCTCGGCGCCACGTCGCCGATCTCGCAGCCACGCTCGATCCCCTCGAGCTCGGGACCCGCATGGGGGACCACCTCGTGTCGGTGATCCCCGAGCTCGCCGACATCGCCGACGAGGACTTCCGCGCCGTCCTCGTCATGAGCTGCGCCGGCAACCTCGCCGCGATCCGCGAGGGGCTGATCACCGGCACCCCGGCGGACGACGCGACCCCGCCGCCGGACGCCACCGCCTGGGCCCATGAGCTCGTGCACCGGGGCAAGCCGCTCGCCGCGCTGCTGCGCGCGTACCGGCTCGGGCACTGGCTGTTCGAGCAGACCTTCGAGGAGGCCGCCTCCGAGATCGACCTCGAGCCCGACGTCCGGCTGCGGGTGCTCGCCGCGGCGTCCCAGCACTGCTTCGCCTACATCGACATCGTCTGCACCCAGCTGGTCGACGTCTACGAGCAGGAGCGCGAGCAGTGGTTGCGCGGCGCGGCCGCGGCGCAGGCCGAGCTGGTCCAGGCGATCCTGGCCGGCGAGCCCGTGGACGCCGCCGACGCCGCCGCGACCCTGCACTACGACGTGAGCGGACCGCAGACCGCGTTCATCGTCTGGGGAGACGCGCAGTCGCGACTGGTCCAGGGCACGTCGCCGTCCTCCGCCGCGCGGCGCCTGGCGGCGGAGCGGGGCGCTGCGCAGTGCCTGGTCGTGCCGGTCGGCGAGCACGCCGCGTGGGCGTGGACCTCGGGCGACGGGTGGGCAGACGCGCTTCCGACCCGCTCGGCGGTCATCGAGGACCGGTTCAACGTCGCCTTCGGCGGGACGCAGCAGGGGCTCGACGGGATGCGCCGATCGCACCGCGAGGCGCGC
>NZ_JBFIGP010000287.1:0-4828 GCF_041602235.1 Paraconexibacter sp. | reverse complement strand
GACCGGCCGCAAGCTGCCGATCCAGGTCTCCTCGTTCGTGCTGCCCAACGGCGGCACGATGCTCCTGGGCACCGACATCTCCTCGATGCTCACCACGCTCGAGGCGCTGAAGGTCGACATCATCGGCCTCAACTGCTCCTCGGGTCCCGAGGACATGCGCGACGCGATCCGCTACCTCGGGGAGCACTGCACGGTGCCGGTCCACTGCATCCCGAACGCGGGCATCCCCTTCCAGGGCCCGGACGGCGAGACGATCTTCCCCGAGGAGCCCGAGCCCCTCGCGAACACCCTCGGCGACTTCGTCGAGCGCTACGGCGTCTCGGTCGTCGGTGGCTGCTGCGGCACCACGCCCGAGCACATCACCGCGATCGCCGAGCGCGTGAAGGGCGCCTCACGCACCGACTTCACCCGTCCGCAGGCCGGCCCGCCGCGGGTCTCCTCGATGATCACGTCGACGCCGCTGGTGCAGGACCCCGCCCCCACGCTCGTCGGTGAGCGCGTCAACTCCCAGGGGTCTCGCGCCGCGAAGGAGATGCTCCTCAACGACGACTACGAGGGCCTCGTGCGCGTTGCCGAGGACCAGGTCGAGGGCGGCGCCCACGTGCTCGACCTCTGCGTCGCGCTCACCGAGCGCACCGACGAGGACGAGCAGATGCGCGAGGTCGCCAAGCGCGTCTCGCTCACGCAGCCCGCTCCGATCCAGATCGACTCCACCGAGCCCGAGGTCATCAAGCTCGCGCTGGAGCAGATCCCCGGCCGGGCGATCGTCAACTCGATCAACCTCGAGGCCGGCCGCGACAAGGCCGACGTCGTCGTCCCGCTGGCGATCGAGCACGGCGCCGCCGTGATCGCGCTGACGATCGACGAGGTCGGCATGGCCAAGACCGCTGAGCGCAAGGTGGAGATCGCCACGCGGATCAAGGAGATCTGCTGCGACGAGCACGGCCTGGATCCCGAGCTCCTGATCTTCGACGTCCTCACGTTCACCCTCACCACCGGTGACGAGGAGTGGCGCCCGTCGGCGGTCGAGACCATCAAGGGCATCGCCGACGTCAAGGCGGCGCTCCCCGGCGTCAAGACCTCGCTGGGCGTCTCCAACGTGTCCTTCGGCGTCGGTCCCGCCGCGCGCGCGGTCATCAACTCGGTGTTCCTGCACCACTGCGTCGAGGCCGGGCTGGACCTCGCGATGGTCAACCCGAACCACATCACCCCCTACGGCGAGATCTCCCAGGAGGAGCGCGACCTCGCCGACGACCTCGTGTTCAACCGCCGCGACGACGCGCTGGAGCGGCTCATCGGGCACTTCGAGAGCAAGGGCGAGGAGGAGGAGGGTGCCGGCGCCGCCGATCCCACCGCGGGCATGGAGCCCGAGGAGGCGCTCCACTGGCACATCCTGCGGCGCAAGCGCGACGGCGTCGAGGCGCAGATCGACAAGTGCGTCGAGAAGATCGGCGCGGTCCCGACCCTCAACGACGTGCTGCTGCCCGCGATGAAGGAGGTCGGTGACAAGTTCGGCGCCGGCGAGCTCATCCTGCCGTTCGTGCTGCAGTCCGCCGAGGTCATGAAGCGCGCGGTCGCGCAGCTCGAGAACTACCTCGACCGCATCGAGGGCTACACCAAGGGCACCGTGGTCCTGGCCACCGTGTTCGGTGACGTGCACGACATCGGCAAGTCGCTGGTCAACACCATCCTCACGAACAACGGCTACACGGTCATCGACCTCGGCAAGCAGGTCCCGATCGGCACGATCGTGGATGCGGCCGTCGAGCACGAGGCGACCGCGATCGGCCTCTCCGCGCTGCTGGTCTCGACCTCCAAGCAGATGCCCGCCGCGGTGCAGGAACTGCACTCCAAGGGGCACGACTTCCCGGTGCTCATCGGCGGCGCCGCGATCAACCGGGCGTTCAGCTTCCGCACCCTCTACCCGGAGGGCAAGGACTCCGACGTCGTCTACGACCCGGGCGTCTTCTACTGCAAGGACGCGTTCGAGGGTCTCGCGGTGATGGACCAGATCGTCGAGGACGAGGCCCGCGAGGCGCTGCGCGCGAAGCTCGCCGCCGAGGCGAAGGCCTTCCGCGAGAAGGGCGAGGACCCCGACGAGGACCTCGACTACAACGACAGCTCCGTGCGCTCCGACGTGCGGACCGACAACCCGATCCCCGAGCCGCCCTTCTGGGGCGTCCAGGAGATCCCGGTCGACATGGACGAGCTGTACGCCCACCTCGACACGCACGTGCTGTTCAAGCTCCACTGGGGCGGGCGCGGCATCAAGGGCGAGGCGTGGCAGAAGCTCCTGGAGGGCGACGGCGAGGAGGAGGGCTTCCGCCCCAAGCTCGAGCGCATGTGGCGCGAGCAGGACTACCTGCACCCCCGTGCGCTGCTCGGCTTCTTCCCCTGCTACAGCGAGGGCAACGACATCGTCGTGCTCGATCCGCAGGACCGCGAGACCGAGCTGACGCGCTTCGTGACGCCACGCCAGCCGAAGGCCGACCGGCTCTGCACCGCCGACTTCTTCCGCTCCAAGGAGAGCGGTGAGCTCGACGTCATCGCGGTGCAGGCGCTCACGGTGGGCTCGGAGGTCACCGACCTGATGGCCAAGCTCGAGGCCGACGGCGAGTTCGCCGAGCAGCTGTTCGTGCACGGTCTCGGCGTGCAGACCGCCGAGGGCCTGTCGGAGTGGCTGCACTGGAAGGTCCGCGGCATGCTCGGCATCCCCGCGACGCAGGGCCGCCGCCTGTCGTGGGGCTACCCCGCGATCCCCGACCAGTCCGACCACCTCAAGGTCGAGAAGCTCCTGGACCTCTCGCAGGTCGGCATGGAGATCTCCGACGGCTACGCGCCGATCCCGGAGCAGTCGACCCTCGCGATGGTCGTCCACCACCCGCAGGCGATCTACTACGGCATGCGCAACGGGCGCCTGCTGCCCGACGGCTCGCCCGACGACGTCATCAAGGGCTCACCGCGCGACCCGTCGCTGTTCGGCGAGGCCCCGGCGCTGCCGGACGAGGACCCGACCGGCGGCGCGGTCGAGGACGAGTCGGGGCGTCAGCCCGTCGCGGGCTGACGCTGGGTGGGACCGGGGCGCGCCGCGGCGGGCCCCGGAGCGGCCGCCCTACCGGTCGGACCGTCTACGGCAGGTCGGCGAGGATGTCGGCCAGCGGACGGCGCTGGCCGGTGATGAACGGCAGCTCGTTGCTCGTGTACCGACGAGCCTCCGCCCCACGAAGATGGCGGATCAGGTCGACGATGCGCGTCAGGTCGTCGGCCTCGAAGGCCAGCAGCCACTCGTAGTCGCCGAGGCCGAAGGCGCTGACCGTGTTTGCCCGGACGTCGGCGTAGTCGCGGCCCATCATGCCGTGCTCCATGAGCAGCTGGCGACGCACGTCCGGCTCCAGCAGGTACCAGTCGTGCGTGCGCACGAACGGGTAGGCGCAGACGTACTTCTTCGGCTCCTCGCCGGCGAAGTACGCCGGGACGTGCGACTTCGAGAACTCCGCCTCGCGGTGGACGCCGATCGCCGACCAGAACGGGTGCAGCGCCCGGCCCAGCTGCGTGCGCCGGATCGCGGAGAGCGTGCGCTGGAGCTCGTCGGGTCCCGGCGCCGCGAGCCAGAAGAGGATGTCGGCGTCCTGGCGGTAGCCGCTGACGTCGTACGTGCCGCGCAGGGCGACCCCGTCCTGACCGCCGATGGCCGACAGGACCTCGGACGCGAGCGCGCCGCGATCGCCGTCCGGCAGTCCGGAGGGAACGCTGAACGCGGCGTAGGCGGTGTGGGTCAGCCCCGCCGGGAACGCTCCGGTGGTCGCCGTCTGCTCTTCGGGGGAGATCGAGGTCATGATCACTTCAGGATGCCACGCCGCGAGGCGCAGGGACGCTCAGCCGTCCAGGAGCGCGAGCTTGGCCGGACGCGGCAGGGCCTTGATCCTCGCCTCTTCCCGGCGCGCCGCCGTGCGGTCGGGCATCGCCTGCGACCAGACGAGCGTCACCGGCAGCCGGGTACGGGTGTACTTCGCGCCGCGGCCGGCCGCGTGGGCCCGCAGGCGCGCGTCGAGGTCCACGGTCCAGCCGCAGTACAGGGTTCCGTCACCGCACCGCAGCAGGTACACCCACGCTGCGGCGTCGCCGCTCAGAGCTCGAACTCCAGCGTCTCGCCCCTGCGGGCGTAGCCGGGAAGCGGCGGGAGCTCGACCGGATGGCTGTGCATCGTCCGCATCCGCACGTCGCCCCAGCTCAACCCCTCCTTGAGCAGGGCCGGGGCGCCCATGATGATCGCCGTCGCGATCTCCACCGCCTGCAGGACGATGCCGTACCCCAGCGCGTCCGCGGACCCGACCCCGTAGGCGCCGGTGAGCACGGCGACGCAGGCCGCCTGGAAGACCCCGAGGTTCGACGGTGTCGCGGGCAGGACCGCGGTGACGTTGACCGCGAACAGCACGGCGGCGGCCGCGCCGATCCCGGCCTGGTGCTCGAGCCCGAACGCGACCAGCAGCACGTAGCAGGACAACCACTGGATCGCCCACGCCGTCAACTGCGCGCCGGTGGCGAGCGCCGCCGCCCGCGGTCGGCGGAAGACCGTGAGTCCGTCGCGGACCTGCACCATCGCCCGGCGCGCCTTGTGGAGCCACGCGCCGATGCGCTTGGACCGCGACGGCAGCCCTCCCCGCAGCAGCGCGGGAGCGGCGAGCACCACCAGCAGCGCGACCAGCGGCGCGAGGGTGAAGAGCAGAAGGGCGCTGTGATGGCCGCGGAAGTAGCCCACCGACGAGAACATCACGATGCCCAGGATCACGAGGGCCAGGATGTTCAGGAGCGTCTGCGAGACGAGCGT
>NZ_JBFIGP010000286.1:0-4833 GCF_041602235.1 Paraconexibacter sp. | reverse complement strand
GGTCGATGGCATGGTGCAGCCGGCCGCCGCTCCCCGGTTCGACCGCACCCCTGGAGCCGCACGCCCGATCGTGCAGGACACCGACGCGGTGCTGGAGGCCTGGGGCCTCGACGAGGCCGCACGCAGGGCGCTCACCGCCTGAACGCGCCCCGGTCGCCCACCCCCGCCAGAGGGTGCGACGCCTGAGCGACTCTGAGGGTCGCTGAAACGTCGCACGCCCTGGTGGGAGGGGTGGCTACGGTGCGGTCACTCCCAGCAGTTCGTCCGCCACGTGCTTGGCGGTCACGGCGCAGGACTGCGTACCGCCGTCCCCGTAGTCCCGGACGCCGTCACCGACGTGCAGCAGGTTGTCGAGAGGAGTGGAGCGCGGCAGCTCGTAGCCCGACGCGGCACGTTGCGCGGGCCAGTCACCGTGCATCACCCGAGCGTCGAGGATCCTCGTCTCCGGATGCGCCATGCCGGGCAGCTCGTCACGGAGCTCCTGCAGCGAGCGCTCGAGCTCACCGTCGACGTCGAACTCGCCGATCGCCGGGCGCGGAACCGCGTAGACCACGGTCAGGTGCCAACCCTCGGGTGCCAGCTCCGGGCAGGTCGCCGTCATGTTCCCCGCGTTGCACAGGCGCTCGGTGCCCGAGAACACGATCAGCCCCGGTGTGTCGAGCAGCGGTTCGCGCGAGGCCACGTGGATGATGATGTTCGCGCTGGGCCTCGAGGCGGCCCGTGTGGCGGTGACGTACCCCTCACCGAGCGCCTCCTCCCCCACGAGGTCGATCGTCGCGACCGGTCCCACGTTGGAGACCACCGCGCCGGCGCGGACCTCGACGGTCGTGCCGTCGGCGCGGCGAATCGTCGCACCGGTCGCCCGGCCGCGCTCCGCGGAGATGGCGGTGACGGTAGCGCCCGTCCAGACCTGCGAGCCCTCCTGGACGACGAACTCGGCGATCGCCTCACAGACCGCCACGGTCCCTCCCGGGTGGAAGCCGAAGTTGCGGAACGCACCCTTCTGGGTGAAGTAGGTGAGGAAGGCCTTGGCCGGGATCTCGTCGGAGTTGACGGCGAAGATCGCCGCGCTCAGGTTGCGGAACAGCCGGTGGACGGTCTCGTTGGACGTCGCACCGCCGATCCAGTCCGCCAGCGTCACCTGCTCCTCGGGCAGCTCACCCTTGCGGGCGCTGCCCAGCCCGGCCAGGACCTTGGCGCCCTTCTTGGTGATCTGATCGAGCAGGAACGACCAGCCGCCCTTCGCGGGGTTGACGGTCCGTCCTTTGATGCGGAAGACGTTGGCTGGGTCGGGGTAGCGGAGGTCGAGCGTCGCGCCGAGATCGGCGAACGTCTGCTCCATCACGCCGCCGTTCTCGATCGCGATCGCGCCGGTGTTGATCGTGAAGCCGTCGATGTCGAACGACGATGCCCGCCCGCCGACGCGATCCTCGCGCTCCACCAGCAGGACCTTCTGCCCGCCCTGCGCGAGGCGCGCGGCGACGCACACGCCGCCCATGCCCGCGCCGACGACGAGGACGTCGACCTGCTCGACCGCGCTCACGCCCCCTCGCGATCCCGGCCGACGACGCTGATGAAGGACACGCACGTACCCGGCCGGCCGCCGAGGTTGTGCGTCAGGCCGAGCTTGGCGTCCGGGAGCTGGCGCTCACCGGCCTCGCCGCGGAACTGCTGCCAGCACTCGAACAGCATCCTCAGGCCGCTGGCGCCGACCGGATGGCCGAAGGACTTCAGGCCCCCGTCCACGTTGACGGCCAGCGCGCCGTCCTGGTCGAAGACGCCGTCGAGCTCGTCGCGCCAGGCCTGGCCTCGCTCGGAGAACCCGAGGTCCTCCATCAGGACCAGCTCGGTGGGCGTGAAGCAGTCGTGCACCTCGGCGAGATCGAGTTGCTCGCGCGGGTTCGTGATCCCGGCCTGCGCGTAGGCGTCCTTCGCGCAGGCGACCACCTCGTGGAAGGTCGTGTAGTCGTAGGAGGGATCGATCGGTCCGCTCGCGGGGCCGGCGACCATCGCCAGAGCCTTCACGAACATCGGCGTGTCGGTGTACAGGTGGGCGTCCTCGGCGCGCACGATCAGGGCCGCGGCCGCGCCGTCCGCCACGCCGGAGCAGTCGAAGACGCCGAGACGCCCCGCGACCTTGCCGGCCTGCCGCGCGATCGTCTCCTTGCTGACCTCCTTGCGGAACTGCGCCCGGGGGTTGCGGGAGCCGCCGAGGTGGTTCTTCCAGGCCACGTGGGTCATCGCGTCCCGCATGTCCTGCGGGTCCACGCCGTACTTCTTGCAGTAGGCGGGATCCAGCAGGCTGAACGCCGCCGGGGCGGTGAGGTTGATCTCCGACGCGGTGCCGTCACCGGGCACCGTGGAACGCACGAGCCCGGCGAAGCCGGTGTCCTTGAGCTTCTCGACGCCGACGGCCATGACCCGGTCGTAGGCGCCCGACGCCACGGCGTAGCACGCCGCGCGCACCGCTTCGGACCCGGTCGCGCACATGTTCTCGACGCGGGTCACCGGCTTGTAGTCGATCCCCAGCGGCTTGCTGAGGACGACCCCGGACTGACCGGAGTTCATCGTGCCGATCCAGTAGGCGTCGACGTCCCCCTTCGGGAGGCTCGGGGTCGAGGCGAAGCACTCCTCGGTGGCGTCGACGAGCAGATCGTCCGCTGACCGCTCCCAGTGCTCGCCGAACGTCGTGCAGCCCATGCCGACGATCGCGACCTTGTCCTTGATGCCGTGACTACCCATGCGTCGGCCTCACCTTCCAGAAGTAGTTGTGCACGCCGCCGGTGGTGTAGAGGCGACGGAAGGTGAGCTCCAGGCGGGTGCCGATCTCGATCTCGTCGGGGCTCGCGTCGGCCACCTCGAGGGTGTAGCGGCCGCCCCCGTCGAAGTCGACCACCGCGTCGATCATCGGCGGGGCGGGCGAGAAGGCAAGCCGGTCGACCGTGTACGTCGCCACCGTGCCGGGCCGGTCGGCCAGCGCCCGGCGCTCCATGCGGTCGACCGCCCCGCACCCGGCGCAGACCCGGCGCGGCGGCACGTGCACCTGACCGCAGGCCTGGCAGGCGGTCCCGACGAAGCCGAACTTCCAGGAGGCGTCACGGGCCGACGGGGGGGCGGTGGGCCGCTCGGGCTCGGGGCGCCGGGGGGGTTCGCGCTGCAGCAGGCCCCGCCAGGTCAGGTAGGTGGCGTAGGTGACGTCGCGGCCGCCGTCGACCTGCTCGGCCACGGGGGCGCCGCGGCGCGCGGTCGCAACCGCGGGCCCGGCCCGCAGGACGGTCGCGTCCGCGCCGTCGCAGGCGACGACGAGCAGCACCGTCTCGCCGGGCGCGGCGCGGTCGAGGACCGCGGCGAGCCGCACGCCCGGATCGGCGGTTCCCGCGTACCCGATACCGGGCGCCTCCTCGGGGATGCGTCCGCCACCGAGCTTGCGGGTCGCGGTGACGGCGGCCTTCTGATGCGGACAGGAGACGATGAGGTGATCGACCTCGTCCACACCGGCGGCCGCCAGCGCCCTGGTCGCCGCGTCGGTGATGAGTGGCACGTAGGTCTCGAGGCCGAAGCGCTCCTCCCACTGCGTGCTCGTCGGGTCCCCGGGCTGCCTCCAGCGGTCGAGGAACTCGGCGGTGAGTGACACCTCGGCGCGGATCTCCGCGGCCAGCTCCTGGGGCGCCGTCCCGTCGGTCGCGAAGCGGAACGCCGCTGCCGCGTCGCCGCCACCACGCTCGTCGGCCGAGCCCGGCAGGCCGGTCCGCAGATCCGCGAGCACGGCCAGCCCGCCGACGGCGGCCGCGGACCGCAGCGCGCCGACGGCGGATCGGGGCGACCCGATCAGGTCGACCGCGAACCCGGCTCGCGGCAGGTCGAGCGCCGCGTGGATCGCCGAGGCGTTGGTCTTGTCGAGGTAGGCCGGCGCGGTGGTGGCGAAGAAGAGGTCGGGGGCGCACCCGTCGAGGTCGCCCCCGTGGGGCAGGATCCGCCGGGCCGCCTCGACCGCCAGGGTCGTGGAGTCCTCGTCGTAGGAGGCCAGCGCCCGCACGCCCTTGCCCGCGGGAGCGGACAGCGCGGCGCCGATCTCGGCGGCGTGCAGCCGGTGACGCGGCACGTAGGTGGCGTAGCTGGTGATTCCTCGACCCATCGGTTCCTCTCGGGAGCGGACACACGGTCTTATTGACCGGACACTCTGTCCGAGTAGCCTACAATAGCGCGCCAGTGAGCACCGACGACGCCGACATCCGCCTCGCCATCCGCGACCACGTGGCCCACATCGAGCTGCACCGGCCCGCGGCGCTGAACGCGTGGACACCTGACATGGGGCGTGAGCTGCTGCATGCGCTGCGCGCCGTGGCCCCCGACCCGGACGTCCGCGCGGTGCTCATCACCGGCGCGGGACGCGCGTTCTCCGCGGGGGCCGACGTGAAGGTGCCACGGGAGCTGACCCCGGAGGGCCACCCGGACCTCCACACCCGCCTCGAGGAGATCTACAACCCGATCGTGGTCGAGCTGCGCACCATGCGCAAGCCGGCGATCGCGGCGGTCCAGGGCGCCTGCGCGGGCCTCGGCGTCTCGCTGGCGCTGGCCTGCGACCTGGTGATCGCCGCGGAGTCCGCCTTCTTCCTGCTCGCGTTCGTACATCTGGGCGTCGCCCCGGACGGCGGATCGATCCCCCACCTGGTCGAGCGGATCGGGCCGGCACGCACGGCTCAGCTCGTGATGCTCGGCGAGCAGCTCCCCGCCCGGACCGCCCTGGAGTGGGGGGTCGTGAACGCGGTCCACCCCGATGGATCACTCGCCGACGAGGCCCGGGCGCTCGCCGAGCGCCTGGCGAGCGGACCC
>NZ_JBFIGP010000285.1:0-4835 GCF_041602235.1 Paraconexibacter sp. | reverse complement strand
CGAGCCCTCGAAGAGCAGCTGCATGCCCAGGCAGGCGCCGAAGATCGGCGTCCCCGCGGACGCCACGTCACGCAGCAGGTCCACGAGGCCCTGCTCGTGGAGCCGCCGCATCGCGGCGGGGAAGGCGCCGACGCCGGGCACCAGCAGGCCGTCGGCGCGGCGCAGGGCGTCGTGGTCCCGGCTGACGGTCGCGCGAACGCCGACCCGCTCCAGCGCCTTCTCGACGCTGCGGCGGTTCCCCATGCCGAAGTCCACGACGGCGATGGCAGGCGCGGACGCGGACGCGCTCATCCGGTGAGCGTGCCCTTGGTCGACGGAACCCCGGTCTCCGTGGGATCGATCGCCACCGCGGCGCGCAGCGCCCGGGCGAACGCCTTGAAGAGCGCCTCGATGATGTGGTGGACGTTCGTGCCCGCCTCGACCCGCAGGTGCAGCGTCAGGCGCGCGGCGCTGGACACGGCCCGGAAGAACTCCTCCGCGAGCTCGTGCTCGAAGTTGCCGATGGCGCCGGGCGGCAGTCCCGCGTCGAACGCGCAGTACGGGCGACCGGAGATGTCCAGCGTGCAGCTCGCGCGAGCCTCGTCCATCGGGACGACGGCGTGCCCGTAGCGGTAGATGCCGGAGCGGTCGCCGAGCGCCTCGTGCAGGGCCTGACCCAGGGCGATGCCGGTGTCCTCGACGGTGTGGTGCGCACCCGTCTGCAGGTCCCCGCGCACGTCGGCCTGCAGGTCCAGGCGCCCGTGGCGTGCGAGCAGGTCCAGCATGTGGTCGAAGAACCCGACCCCGGTGGTCCGCGTGCCGGCCCCGGTGCCGTCGAGCCCGAGCGCGAGCGTGATGTCCGTCTCGTGCGTTCGGCGGGTGATCTCGGCGCGGCGGTCGCTCACGATTGCTGATTCTGACGCAGTGTCATCGATCGCGCGTGCTCGGTGAATCCCTCGGCCCTCGCGATCGGCGCCCCGGCCCGCGCCAGCGCGTCCGCCGCGCCCCCGACGCGGACGACGCTCATGCGCCGTCGGAACGTCCTCGGCCCGAGCGCGCTGGCGAACCGGGCGCTGCCCCCCGTCGGCAGCGAGTGGTTGGACCCGGCGACGTAGTCCCCGAACGCGGTGCCGCCGTTCGTGCCGAGGAAGACGCAGCCCGCGGCCCGCACGTCGTCGACGTGGGCCTCCATCGACGGCCCGACGAGCTCGAGGTGCTCGGGCGCGAACGCCTCCGCCACCTGCAGCGCGCCCGCGGCGTCCGCCACGCGCACGGTCGCACCGACGGCGAGGCTGTCGAGCCCCGCGAGGTCCTCCTGCGCGGCGGCGAGCAGCGCGGCGTCGTCGGACACCAGCACGACGATCGTCCCGTCCCCGTGCTCGGCCTGCGCGCGCAGGTCCGCGAGCACCAGGTCCCGGTCGGCGTGCGCGTCGGCGCAGATCACGACGTCGGACGGGCCGAGGAAGCCGTCGATCCCCACGTCCCCGGACACCTGTCGCTTGGCCTCCTGCACCCACAGGCCGCCCGGACCGGCGATGACGTCGACGCGAGCGATGGTCTCGGTGCCGTACGCGAGGGCGGCCACGGCGTGGGCCCCTCCCATCGCGTAGCGCTCCTGCACGCCGAGCAGCTCGCAGGTCGCCGCGACCACCGGGTGCAGCCCGGGGGCGCAGACGACCACCTCGCTCACCCCGGAGACCTGGGCGGTGACGACCCCCATCACGACCGTGCTCGGGTACGGGTTGCGTCCTCCGGGCACGTAGATCGCGGCACGCCGGACCGGGCGCTCGCGGATCTCGACCGTGTGCCCCTGGGGCAGCGTCACCGACGTGTCCGCCCCGAGCTGGGCCTCGGCGACCGCGCGGACGTTCGCGATCGCCGTCCGCAGCCCGGCCTCCACGTCGCCGGGGAGCGGAGTGGGATCCGGGGCCGGGCGGTCGAACCGCTCGATGTACCGCCGCAGCGCGGCGTCCCCGCCATCCCGCACGTCCTGCACGATCGCGGCCACGTCGGCGGCGACCGACGCGCCCGAGGGCGCGAGCTCGCGGATGCGCGCGACGAGCGCGACCGGGTCGGCGTCCAGGACGAGCGGCTCAACGCGCACGCAGGCGCTCCACCAGGTCGTCGATCGCCTGGGCCTTCAGCTTGTGCGCGACGGGGTTGGCGATGAGCCGGGCGGTGGCCGTGAAGAGCTCCTCGCGGATGACCAGGCCGTTCTCGCGCAGCGTGGTGCCGGTGGCGGTCAGGTCCACGATCGCCTCGGAGAGCCCCGTCAGGGGCGCGAGCTCCACCGAGCCCTTCACCTCGACGATCTCGGCCTGGCGTCCCGTGGCCTCGAAGTGGCGCGCGGCCGTCTTGTAGTACTTCGTGGCGACGCGCACCACCCCTAGGCGCCGCAGCGCCTCGGCGGCCGGGTCCGGTCCGTCGACGCTCGCGACGACCATGACGCAGCGCCCGTAGCCGAGGTCGAGCAACTCGTAGACCTCGCGCTCGGACTGCTCGACCAGGACGTCCTTCCCGGTGATGCCGATGTCGGCGGCTCCGGCCTCGACGTAGGTCGGGACGTCGCTCGGCCGCATGGTGACGATGCCGACGTCCTCGAACAGCAGCTTGCGGTCGTTCTGCCGGACCTCGGAGGTGTCGAGACCGAGGTCTTCGAGCACCTGCAGCGTGTCCTTCATCAGCGCGCCCCGCGGGACCGCGATGGTCAGGCCGTTCGTCGGGCTCATGCTCCCACCTCGGTCTCCGCTGCCAGGGCCAGGTGCACGCGGTCCACGCTGAGCGCGAAGCCGGCGGCCGGATGATCGCGACCGAAGCGCGCGAGCAGGTCGTCGTAGCGCCCGCCACCGCCCAGGGGCATGCCGACGCCCGCGGCGTAGACCTCGAAGACGGCTCCCGTGTAGTAGCCGCGATCCCGGATCAGTCCGAGGTCGAAGATCACGCGGTCGGCCACCGCCGGGTCGAGCCGGTCCAGCACCTGCCGCAGCCCGTCGAGCGCGTCGGCGACCGGACCCGGCGCGGCGTCCACCACGAGGTCCCGTCCTCCACGGGTCTGCGGGACGCGCGCCAGCAGCCGTGCCTGATCGCTGTCGAGCCCGAGCGCCGCGACCTGCTCCTCCAGGGCGACGTGATCCCGTCGGACCAGGGTGTCCAGCAGCCGGTCCTGGGTCTCGGCGGGCACATCGAAGGCCCGCAGCAGGGCCGGGTACAGGGCGGCGTCCCCGAGTCCGATCCGGTAGTCGCGCAGCCCGACGGCGTCGAGCGCCTCGCACAGCACCGCCAGCACCTCCGCGGTGCCTTCGGGGGCTCCCAGGCCGAGCAGCTCGACGCCGGCCTGCAGCGTCTCGCGCATCTGGCCGCGATGCGGGGTGACACCCCGATAGACGTGGGCGAACGTGCTCAGTCGCAGCGGGAACGCCTCGGGGGCGTACCGGGTGGCCGCCAGGCGCGCGATCGGCACGGTCATGTCCGAGCGCAGCAGCAGGACCTCGCCGTGGTCGTCGAACAGGCGGTAGACGCCGCGACCGCCATCCATGCGCCCGACGACGGACTCGTACTCGATCGCGGGCGTCCAGACCTCGCCGTAGCCGTGGTGCTCGAACACCCCGCGCATGGCGTCCGTGATGGTGCGCAGCTCCCGGCTCTCGTCGGGGAGGACATCGCGCGTGCCGCTGGGAAGAGGGTGGATCATGAGGTCGGGGAAGTGTGACGCAGCAGCCGCCCGCGCGGCGGCTCACGTCGGCGCGCGGGCCGGGACCACGACGCGGCACCCCCGGGGATCGAGCCGCTCGGTCCCTGTCCGCGCAGGCGCAGCTCAGACGTGGTGTGGCTCGACCGGGACGCGCTCGATCCGCGCGCCGAGCGCCCGCAGGCGCTCGTCGATCCGCTCGTAGCCACGGTCGATCTGCCGGATGTTGTGGATCTCGCTCCGGCCGTCCGCGCAGAGGGCCGCGATCAGCATCGCCATGCCGGCCCGGATGTCCGGGCTCTCGACGCGCTCCCCGCGCAGCCGCGAGGGACCGCTGATGATGGCGCGGTGCGGGTCGCAGAGCGTGATGTCGGCGCCCATCAGGACGAGCTTGTCGGTGAAGACAAGTCGGTTCTCGAACATCCACTCGTGGATGAGGACCGATCCCTCGCACTGCGTCGCCAGCGCGACGGCGATCGAGGTGAGGTCGGCGGGGAAGGCGGGCCAGGGACCGTCCTGGACCTTGCTCTTGTGCTCCCCGACATCGCGTCCGGCGATCAGCTTCTGCCCGCCCGGGACGAGGACGTCCGCTCCGTCGAGCTCGCTGCGCAGACCGAGCTTCTCGAACACCAGGCGGATCATCCGCAGGTCGTCCGGCGCGGTGTCCTTGATGCGCAGCTCGCCGCCGGTCACGCCGGCCAGGGCCATGAACGAGCCGATCTCGATGTGGTCGGGTCCGACGTCGTGGGTGCAGCCGCCGAGCTCCTCGCGCCCGCTGACGACGAGGACGTTGGATCCCACGCCCTGGATGTCCGCGCCCATCTTCTGCAGCATCCGCGCGAGATCCTGGACGTGCGGCTCGCATGCCGCGTTGCCGATCACGGACACGCCGGGCGTGAGCGCCGCGGCCAGGAGGGCGTTCTCGGTCGCCATGACCGAGGGCTCGTCCATGAAGACCTCGCCCGCGCGCAGTCCGGCTCCGGCGTCCAGCACGATGTCGCGCTGGTGCTCGTAGGTGGCGCCGAGGCCGACGAAGGCGTCCAGGTGGGGGTCGAGCCGGCGGCGGCCGATGACGTCCCCGCCGGGAGGCGGCATCTCACAGCGGCCGAACCGCGCCAGCAGCGGGCCCGCGAGCAGGAACGAGGCGCGGATCTTCTCGGCGTGGTCG
>NZ_JBFIGP010000284.1:0-4856 GCF_041602235.1 Paraconexibacter sp. | reverse complement strand
GATGACGAGGATGGAGAGGATGCTCGGGGTCTCGCGGTTGCCGAGCCTGCCCAGGTCGTCGATGGTGCGGGACACGATCCCGGAGGACGAGATCCAGGTCACGCCCACGAGCGCGACGCTCGCGCCCCAGTCCAGCCCCATGAGCAGTGCGACCCCGAGGGCGGGGACGGCGTTGAGGAGGGCATCGACGACCCCCGACGCCCGCTGCTTGCGCAGCGTGGTCAGCAGCTCCGCGCCGGTGTACTCGAGTCCGATGAAGAAGAGGAGCAGCACGACGCCGATGGCGGCGCCGAGCTCGATCGAGTCGTCGGAGACCTCCAGCGGCCCCGGTCCCAGGCCGATGAGCACGCCGACCGCGAGGTAGAACGGGACGGCCGACATCTGCAGCCGGTACGCGATGCGGGCGACGCCCCCGAGGAGCAGCATCGCCACGCCGAGCTCGATCAGCGCGAGCGCGGTGTCCCCTGCGGAGAACGAGGCGCCGAGTGGCGGCGTCACGCCTCAGCGCTCGCCGCGCAGGCGCAGATCGGCGGCTTGGACGCCCTCCGCGGTCCCGACGACGAGCAGCGTGTCCCCGGGTTCCAGCGTCTGCTCCGGCCCGGGCGAGGGGGTTGCCGCCCCCTCCTGATGGAGCACCGCGACGATCGATACCCCGGTGCGGGTGCGCATCTGCGTGTCGCTGATCGTGCGGCCCGCGAACGTCGAGCCAGCCTCGATCGGCAGCCGCTCGACCATCAGACCTCCGACCGCCTCGCGCACGGCGTCGAGGTTCTGCGTGATCTGCGTGACGCCCAGCAGCTGCGCGAGCACCTCGGACTCCGACTCCTCGAGGCGAACGGTGGTGCTGCACGCGTCCGGGTCGTTGCGGTCGTAGAGCAGGAGCTCCCGCTCGCCGCCGAGCCGGTTCAGGACGCCGATCCTGTCCCCCCGTCCGGTCGTGAAGTCGTGCCGGATGCCCACCCCCGGCAGCTGGGTCTCGACGAGCGCGTTCATGCTTGGATGCTAGTCGGCGGCGCTGCTCGGCTCCGGCGCCCGGCGCCGGGCCCTCACACGCCCGCCCCGACCGGCTCGCGCTGGTCGACGGGCTCGACGGCGGCGCTGCGCCCGAACCGGTCCATCGAGGCGACCGCCCTGCGCTGCATCAGCGCCAGCTTGGCGGAGCTCAGCAGGTAGCGGTGCGGCGGGGCGTGGTGCCCGAGGTACAGGCGGCAGCGGCGAAGCCAGAGCGCCATGTGGCGGGTGCAGTTCAGCATGTTCCGGGAGGTGACGACGAGGGCCCGCGGAAGGTCCTCGACCAGCTCCGGATGCGGGACCGGCGCGCAGATCCGGTTGCGACGGTCGTCGCTCATGTCGAGCAGTTCGAGATGGGCGATCAGGGCGGCGCTGAACGTCTGCTGGCACATGAACACGGGTTGCAGGGTCACGCGTCCCTCGGAGTACAGGGGGCGGGGGTCGATCTTGACCAGCCCGTTCGCCGAGCAGTCCACGAAGAGCGTGTCGGACGGGACGCTCACCGTGCCGCCGTCGAGCTGCATCTCGCCGTCGCCGATGCGCTGCACCCGGCCCATGCGGACGACGTCCTTCACGCGGCACAGGCCGGCGAACTCCCGGCGGTCCACGGTGGCGCAGCGCCACTTGGCGGGCAGGCTCCCGGGGTCCAGCCGGAACACGATCTGCTGGCGCTCCAGCTGCAGGAACGCGTCGTCGATGGTGCTCGAGTCGACGATGCTCTGCTGCATGGCGACGACGGTGTCGAGCACGATGCCCGGCTGCATGTAGGCCCGGTCCAGCAGCCACGCGTCGTTGGGCATGATCCACTGGATGCGGTCCGGGTCGACGCCGTTGTCGAGCAGGAACAGGATCGAGTCGATCCCCGTCTTGCCCGCGCCGACGATCACGTAGCGCTCCCACGGCTGACGGATCTGCGTCAGGTCGTTGGGCGGGATCACCGTGACGTCCGGGGCGACCTCGTACCGCGGAGGGCAGACCGACGGCACCTTCACCTGGTTGTAGGTCCCGTCGACGATGCGGCGGCGCGCCGTGACGGTGGTGACGCGATCGGGGCTCAGCGTGGAGACGATGCGGCCATCGCCCTGGTACTCGCTCATCGGCAGGAACCGGACGCGGCCGGTGCGCACGAAGCGGTCCATCGCGTCCCGGTAGTAGGCGAGGAGGTCCGCGCCGGAGCTCAGGTCCTCGCCGCCCTGCCCGAGGTCCGTCGAGACGAGGCCGTAGTAGACCGCGGGCTGGTGCAGGCGGACGAAGGGGTAGGCGTCGTTCCAGTGCCCTCCGGGGTTGGCGTGCCGGTCCACCATGACGATCTGCGCGGTCGGGTCCTCCGTGAGGATGACGTCCGCGAACCCCATGCTCATCGCGCCCGCGCCGAGGATGAGGTAGTCGGTTTCCAGATGTTGCGTCGGCATTGCGGTCTCGTTCCTCACCGGCGTGCCGGTGGATCGCGGAGGGTGGGAGTCGGTCCTCCCAGGGCCACCACAACGGTAGGTCTGGACCAGACGTCGGCGCGTCGCCCGACGGGGTGCACCTCGGCCCCCGGCGGGGTGAACCTGCGGCTGATCGACCCGTCGGGAGGGATCGTGCAGCCGCGCCGCGACCTCGGACGTCAGGTCTGCGACAGCGTCTGCGCCAGGCCGCCGAGGCGACCGGCCAGCTCCGGCGCGGCGGCGCTGACCTCCACCACCACGTCGGCCGGGACGTTCGCGCGCTCGGCGGCGGCGACGATCGCCTCGGCGGAGGGCGCCTCGTACAGGCAGTAGGTGCGCAGCCGGTCCGCGCTCAGGAACGAGAACAGCCAGCGCACGCCCTCGTCGGCGTTGATCTCGTCGATCAGGCGCACGTCCTCGCTCGACAGGTCGAGCTGCTCCGCGAAGTTGCGCTCGATGACGAAGACGGGCATCGCGGACCGAGCGTAGCGCGCGGATCGCCCCCGGTACAGCGATCAGGTGGTCATGAGGCCGTGCCGGTGGGCGTAGGTGGCGGCCTCCGTGCGATTCGCGCACCCGGTCTTCCGCAGGATGCTCCGCACGTGGTTGGCCGCGGTGTGCTGGCTGATCGACAGCTCCGAGCCGATCCGGCGGTTGGTGTGGCCCTGCGCCACGAGGACGAGGATCTGCACCTCACGCGGTGAGAGACCGGCCGGCAGCCCCGTGGCGGGCGGGGCGGGCCCCAGCGCGCGGGCGCGGGCGAGCAGGCCTCGCAACCCGATGCGCTCGGCCAGCTCGACGGTCTCTCCGAGCAGCGCACGGGCGTGCGAGCGGTCGCCCCCCGGCCGCGCGAGCTCCAGCCGGGCGTACTCGTACGAGGTGTGCGCGACCCAGGTCGCGGCGCCCAGCGAGCGGTTGAGGGTCAGACCGTGCTCGAAGTGCTCCTGGGCTCGGTCCCACTCGCCGAGCGTCGTCGCGAGCATGCCGAGATAGCGGTCGGCGGCCCCGTAGCAGGAGACGAGATGACCGACCATCACGTTCTCGCCCGCGTGGACCACCAGCTCGGGGTACACGAGCGCGGCGACGTCCTCGTCGCCCAGCGCGGCCGCGGCGTCGGTCAGGTAGGCCAGCGACGCCATCCACAGGGACTCGCGGAACGCGTCGAGGCCGTCGCGCGCGAGCCGTTCGAGCTCGTCGCGAGCCTGCTGCTCCATCCCCACCTCGGCGAGCAGCGCCGCCAGGCCCGGGCGCCAGGACGCCTGGCGGTTCTCGTCGCGGGCGAGGATCGAGACGGCGGGAGCGAGCTCCGCCAGCCGCCCCTGCTCCCGCAGCACGCTGAACATCTGGATCCCGTGCACGCCGGAGGCGTCACGCCCGGTGAGGAGCCGGCTCCACTCGTGGGACCGGCGCGCTCGGGCCTCGGCCTCGCCCAGCGACCCGTCGCACAGGGCGATGGCGGATCCGTAGTGCTCGGCCACGTGGACGATGAACGGCTGCGCCGTCTGCTCGGCGACCTCCAGCAGCGCGGCGATCTCGGTTCTGGCCGACGCGTGGTCGCAGAGCGCGACGTAGGCCGGCACCCGCCAGGACATCGCCTCCGCCAGGATCTCGGTGTCGCCCAGCTCGGTGCCGAGGTCGCGGGCTTCCGTCAGCATGTCGAGGATCTGCGGCAGCGGCGTGACGCCGCGGGACCAGTAGGCGCTCACGAGCGCTCCGGCCAGCCCTCGCCGGTCGTCGAGGTGCCGGGCCGACCGCACCGCTGCGGCTCGGGTCGTCGCGGCCCGCAGCCGCTCGCCTCGGAAGGCCAGTGCCCGCGCGAGCCCCCCAAGCAGCCCGACGCGCAGGGTGGAATCCTCGTCGCCG
The DNA here is from genome assembly GCF_041602235.1 of Paraconexibacter sp. Classification (GTDB taxonomy): domain Bacteria; phylum Actinomycetota; class Thermoleophilia; order Solirubrobacterales; family Solirubrobacteraceae; genus Paraconexibacter. The sequence goes on along the minus strand of NZ_JBFIGP010000284.1, from coordinate 552 downwards.
AGCTTCGCGGCCGCCTCCTCCAGCAGTTCGACCGCGCCCTGGTCGGCGATCCCGGGCCGCCAGCAGGCGTTCTCGTAGCCGATCGCCGCCCGTGCCAGCCCGTGCGGCTCGCCGATCTCCCTGGCGATGTCCGCCGCGGCCATGAACGCCTGCTGCGCCTCGAGGGCCTTGCCGCTGCGGTGACAGACGTTGCCGAGCTCCAGGTGGACGTCGAGCCGATCGAGCGGGGTCGCGACGCCGAGCTCGAGGGCGGTGCGCAGCAGCGCTGCCGCCTGGTCGAACGCCAGGGCCGCGGTCGCCGAGCGTGCCGCGCGCAGGTTGTAGTCGACCGCCCGCTGGCGGTCGCCGAACGGGGCTGCCGTCGCGAAGTGGTGGGCGAGCCCGGCGAGGACGCGGCCCGTCGGCTCCTCACTCGCCTCGAGCGCCTCCCCGACCCGGAGGTGCAGCTCCGCCCGGCGCGGTCCCGAGAGCCGGTCGTAGAGCGCCCGGCGCACGAGCTCGTGCGCGAACCGGCACGCCAGGCCCCGCGACGGCAGCGTCTCGATCATCCCG
>NZ_JBFIGP010000283.1:0-4918 GCF_041602235.1 Paraconexibacter sp. | reverse complement strand
GGTCAGAGCGTGCGACGGAGCTGCGTGAGGCGCTCGCGGGCGGCGTGCCAGGCCGCGTGGCCCGGGTCGATCACGTCGCGGTGGCCCCCGGGGGGCACGAGCAGCTCGATGTCCGCGCCAGCGGCCCGGGCGGTCTCCACGTACTCGCGCGATCGCCGGGCGGGCACCGTCTCGTCGTGCTCCGGATGGACCACGGTGACCGGCACACCGAGCGGGATCCGGCGGGAGGGGTCCGCCTGCTCGAAGCGGTCCGGGACATCCTCGATCGTGCCGCCGAGAACGGCGGCGGCAGGGGCTCCGGCGCGCACCATGTTCGTCACTGGCGCGAGCGCCACGACATGGCGGATCCGCACGGCCGGGTCGACGCCCGGAGCCCGCGCCGGGAGCTCGTGGCGCCCGCCCGCCCACAGCGCCAGTTGGCCGCCGGCGCTGTGGCCGACGGCCACGACCCGGCCGAGGTCGACGCGGGCATCCTCGAGATGGGCGAGGTGGTCGATGGCGGTGGCGAGGTCACTGAACGTCGTGGGCCAGCCGCCGCGTCCGCCGCGGCCTATCCGCCCGTACTCGACGTTCCAGGTGGCCCACCCGTGACGGGCGAGATCGGCCGCCAGCGGGCGCATGACGAGGCTGCCGAACTGCGTGCGCCAGTAGCCCCCGTGCACGACGACCGCCACGGGATGCGGCTCCGACGGGGATGCCCCGCGCGGGACGAGCAGCTCGGCGACCCCGTCCTTGTGCGGCGCGACGCGGTGCCGCGGCGGACGCGTGAGCGCGTGGCGGAGGACCTTCGACGTCAGCGACACGGAACCGGACCTCGTGGGGGCACCGGACCTCGCACTCAGGCGGTGAGCTTCGGCGAGGTCCAGGGGGCCGCGAGTCGTTCGCTCAGCAGCGCCGGCAGCTCGTCGATGGCGATCCGCTCCTGCTGCAGCGAGTCGCGGTCGCGCAGCGTCACGGTCCGGTCCTCGAGGGACTGGTGGTCGACCGTCACGCACCACGGCGTGCCGATCTCGTCCTGGCGCCGGTAGCGCTTGCCGATCGATCCGCCCTCGTCGTACTCGGTCTGCATCCGGCCGCGCAGCGCGGCGAAGATCTCGCGGGCCAGCTCGGGCTGCCCGTCCTTCTTGACCAGCGGGCAGACCGCGACCTTGACCGGGGCCAGTCGCGGATGGAGCTTCAGCACGGTGCGGACGTCCCCGTCGTCGACCTGCTCCTCGTCGTAGGCGTCGACGAGGAAGGCCAGGGTGGCGCGGTCCGCACCCGCCGCGGGCTCGATCACGTGCGGGACGTAGCGCTCCTTGGTCTGCGGGTCGAAGTACTCGAGCTTCTCGCCGGAGTGCTCGGCGTGCTGGGTGAGGTCGAAGTTGCCGCGGTTGGCGATCCCCTCGAGCTCGGACCAGCCGATGGGGAACAGGTACTCGACGTCGGCGGTCCCCGACGAGTAGTGCGACAGCTCGTCCGCGTCGTGCTCGCGCATCTGCAGGTGGTCGGGCCGGATGCCGAGGTCGGTGTACCAGGCGTGACGCGTGGCCTTCCACTCCTCGTACCAGCGCGGTGCGTCCTGCGGCGGGCAGAAGAACTCCATCTCCATCTGCTCGAACTCGCGCGTGCGGAAGATGAAGTTGCCCGGCGTGATCTCGTTGCGGAAGGACTTGCCGACCTGCGCGATGCCGAACGGCGGCTTCTTGCGGGCGAACTGCAGGACGTTCTTGAAGTTGATGAAGATGCCCTGCGCGGTCTCCGGGCGCAGGTAGGCGATCGACCCGGTGTCCTTGACCGGCCCCACGGTCGTCTCGAACATCAGGTTGAAGTCGCGCGCCTCCGTGAAGTCGTGGCGGCGGTCCTCGGTCTTGGGCAGGCTCGCCTTCGCCGGGCACATCTCCTCGTGGTCCACGTGGTCGGCGCGGAACCGCTGCTTGCACGTGCGGCAGTCGACCATGGGGTCGCTGAAGCCGGCGAGGTGTCCGCTGGCCTCCCACACCTTCGGGTGCTGGAGGATCGCGCTGTCGAGCGCGACGATGTCGTCGCGCTCCTGCAGCATCGCGCGCCACCACTCGTTCTTGACGTTGGTCTTCAGCAGGACGCCGTAATGGCCGTAGTCGTACGTCGACCCGATGCCCCCGTAGATCTCGGAGGAGGCGAAGATGAAGCCGCGGCGCTTGCACAGCGCCACGATCTTGTCCATGGTCACGACGTCGTCGGGCATGCGGGGCAGGGTATCCGTCGGGCCTGGGCCGGGACCTTCCGCCGTCCCCCGGGTATCGTCGGCCCCCGGTGTCCGATCCGTCTCCCCGACCCGCCGTTCGCGCGACCGCCGTCGTGCTTCTCGTCGCGCGCCTCAGCGTGCGGGAGGCCGTCGGGGCCCGCGCGCTGCGCGGACTCGCGCTTCTGACCGCCGTGGTCCTCGGCCTCTTCGCGCTGGCCTCGGCCCAGGGCCTGGACGCTGCCCGTGCCGCGCCCGGGACCCTCACCGAGGATCTCGTCGGATCGACGCTCCTGGGCACGGCGGCGTTCGCCGCGCTGCTCCTGGGCTCGGTCGTCGCCGTCTTCCTCGCGCACGGCGCCGTGCGCGGCGACGCCGAGCGCGGCCTGCTGCAGCCGCTGCTGGTGCGGCCCGTGGGACGCGGCGCGGTGCTCCTGGGACGGCTCCTCGGAGCCGTCGCTCCGGCGGCGGGCTTCACGGCGATCCTCTGGCTCGCCGCTGTGGCCATCGTCCGCGTCGCGGGCGGCTGGCCCCCCGACGCGTGGGTGGGGCCGGGGCTAGGCCTCGTCGCGGCGGTCGTGCTCGTGGCGATCACGGCGACCGCGCTGTCCACGGTGCTGCCGGCGCTCGGCACCGGCATCGTGACACTCGCGCTCGTCGGTCTGGGGTTCACCGTCGGCCTGCTGGCCCAGCTCGCCGCGTCGCTGGACCTCCAGGCGCTGACGCGGACCGCCGACGCGGTTGCGCTCGCGCTGCCGTTCGAGGCGCTGTACCGCCATGTCTTGTTCCTGCTGGGGGCCGAGGTCGGGGACCTGTCGCAGTTCGGCATCGCCGCCGGTCCGTTCGGCGGCGCGCGCGAGGCCAGCGGCTGGTACGCCGTCTGGGTGCCCGGGTGGGCGCTCGTGGTCGGCTCGCTCGCGGTGTGCCGGGCGCGTCGCCTCGACCTCTGAGACGGAGCGGGTCCCCGGTAGACGATCGTTCGACCGGAAGCCAACCGCGACATCTGGTACATATTCCGCCAGGCGCGTCAGAGGTCGCACACGCACGACGACCGCGCCGATTCGTCAAGGTCCAGGAGGTCCAGCTCGTGTCGTTCCCCGGAGTTCCCCTGCGCGGTCTCGCGCGCCCGCTCACCGTGCTCACGACGTGCGGCATCGTGCTGTGGGGCTGCGGTCCCGCCGGTGACGTCAGCGATCCGACCGAGGTCTCCGGTCCCGGCGCGGTGATGAGCGTCAACCGCACGGCGGTGACCGCGGGAGACGAGGTGGAGCTCGACGTCACCGGCACGCGCCTGCCGGCCGATACCTCGAAGCCGGCCCGTGGGGCGCAGACCACCCCGGCGGACTGTCCCTCGGAGGTCTACTTCTTCACCGACGACGAGGTCGGGGTCGACGCCAGGCTGACCCCGGTGCCGACCCTGGTCGTCGACGGTGTCTGCCGGATCGCCAAGGCGGTCAAGACCGTCAAGCTCACCGCGGGCAAGACCCCCGGCACCCGCGATCAGAAGATCTACGTGGTCGCGGAGGGCGTCAACCGCACGTACAGCCGCGTGCTCAGCAGCCAGGCGTCCGTGACCGTCAAGGTGACGACGCCCGCCCCCGGGACCGCCCCCGCCGCGCCGGCTCCCGCACCGGCGGCTCCTGCCCCGACACCGGCGCCCGCCGGGCCGAGCCCGAGCCCGACGCCGGCCCCGACGCCCCCGCCCGCGCCGGCCACGCCGATCGCGTGCAACAGCCACACCAACCCCTGGACCGGGACGCTCCCGTACGGGACCTTCTTCTGGAACCCGGATCCGGGTGTCGCGGGCTCGGAGATGACCTTCGACGCCTCCGACAGCTACGACCCGGACGGCACGATCACCCGGTACCGCTGGGACTTCGACGGTGACGGCACCGCCGACGCCGATTCGACCACGCCGATTGCGCGGTACACGCCGGCGGCCCCCGGACCGCTGAAGGTCTGCCTCGAGGTCACCGACAACAGCGGCAACGTCTACGCGTCCGAGCACTACAGCGGCCCGCTGCAGATCAAGCCGGCCGGCTACCTCACCGCCGGACCGTTCTTGGTCTCGCCGGACCCGCCGGTCGCGGGGTCGACGACCACGTTCACGGCCGCCGACGTCCCCAGGACCGAGGAGCTGCTGTTCTTCTCGGACGTCATCGATCCTCCGGTGCTGCAGCCGGCGTCGGACCGCACCTGGGACCACACGTACTCGAGTGCGGGCGCGGTCAAGGCGCTCGTCGTCCACCGCCGCGGTGACGGCTCGGCGGGCAACCCCCACGAGGAGAGCACCTGGACGCGGTTCCTCAACGTGCGCGCCAGCGCTCGTGGCGCGGCCGTGGCTCGTGCGGCCGCCAAGAAGAAGGCGAAGAAGAAGACCAAGACGGTCAAGATCACGGCGCGGCTGAAGGCGACCCGCACCCTCGTCTCCCCGGGGCGGCTCTCGCTCGCGTCGGGCACGCTCAGCACCAAGCGCGCGGTCGTCAAGGGCCGGATGTCCGCCGTGCTCTCGAAGTCGCAGAAGAAGAAGCTGCCCAAGGCGCTGTCGTTCCTGCGCAGCGCCGACTACGCCGCCACCTTCAGCGGCCGCCGCGTGGTCCTCACCCCGAACCTGTCGGGGCTGGCCGGCACCGGGTACGTCCTCGCGCAGGCGCGCAAGGATCGGCGCACGCGGGTCTGCCTGCGGGTCCGGACCGACGGCTTCACGGTCACCGG
>NZ_JBFIGP010000282.1:0-4925 GCF_041602235.1 Paraconexibacter sp. | reverse complement strand
ATCGCGCTTCCGCCCAGCCGCAGCGCGGTCATGAAGCCCTCCTCGCCGACCTTGGCGTCGTCGACGGCACGCCGCAGCTCGTTGACCGCCTCGCGCTGCTCCTCCGCCACGAGGTCCTTGGGGACGTCGATGAAGATGAGGTGGCGCGGCTTGCGGACCTTGGCGGCGGCGAGCACGAACGGCGCGCGCTCCTCCGGGGCCAGCGTCTCGGTCAGGACGACCGTGGACTTGTCGGCCTCGAGCCGCTTCGTGGCGGCGGCGAGCAGCATCTTGGCGGCGGAGGCCTCCAGCGCCTCGTCGGGGACCCGGCCGCGGATGAGCTCGCGGACCTTCGCGAGCGACAGGACGCCGTTCTGGTCCTCGAACCGCTTGACGGCGAAACGCTCCAGTGCCGCGGGTGCCTCGCCGCCGACGACGACCACGAGGCTCCCCGGCGAGTAGCGCTGGCGATCCGAGGGCGGCAGGACGCGGCAGCGGACCTCGACGTTCGGTCCGCGCTCCGGACGCTCCTTGCCGTCACGGCGGGGACGGTCGGAGGACCAGCCACCGCGCTCGTCGTCGCCGATCTTGACGCTGCGGGTGCCGTCGGGAGTGGACATGCACTGATCGTGACGTATCACGGGCGCGAGCGGGTTCCCGCAGGGCGACCGCGGTCCGGGCACACGTCGCGACGGGAGGATCGCGCCCGCACCCGCAGGGCTCCACCCGGGCCGATCTGGGACCGTGTGGGGCTCGATGTCGCACGCCGCCCCCGCCCCGACCACCTTCGCCGATCTCCCCCTCCGTGCCGAGCTGCTCCACGAGCTCGGCACGCTCGGGTACGAGGAGCCGACGCCGATCCAGCGAGAGACGATCCCGCCGCTGGTCGAACGCCGCGACCTCCTCGGCCAGGCGGCGACCGGGACCGGGAAGACGGCGGCCTTCGCGCTGCCGCTGCTGCAGAACCTGCCCGACGGAAACCGCGGGACCCAGCCGGTCGCGCTCGTCCTGGTGCCCACGCGCGAGCTGGCGATGCAGGTCTCGGAGGCCGTCCACCGGTACGGACGCGGGCTCGGGGCCCGCGTGCTGCCGGTCTACGGTGGCGCGCCGATCGTCCGTCAGCTGAAGACGCTGCAGCGCGGCGTCGACGTCGTCGTCGCCACCCCCGGCCGGGCGCTGGACCTCATCAACCGCGGCGCGCTGCGGCTCGGGAGCATCGAGACCGTGGTGCTCGACGAGGCGGACGAGATGCTCGACATGGGGTTCGCCGAGGACCTGGAGGCGATCCTGTCGCAGGCGCCGAGCGGTCGCCAGACCGTCCTGTTCAGCGCGACCATCCCGGCCCGCATCAGCGGCATCGTCAAGCGCCACCTCAACGATCCGGTCCGTGTCGAGATCGCTCGCGAGACCACCCCGGAGGGCGAGGCGCCGCGGGTACGCCAGAGCGCCTACATCGTCCCTCGCGCACACAAGCCGGCCGCGCTGGCACGCGTGCTGGATCTCGAGGCGCCCGCGGCAGCGATCGTCTTCTGCCGGACCCGCGACGAGGTCGACCAGCTGACCGAGACGCTCGGCGGTCGCGGGTACCGGGCCGAGGCCCTGCACGGCGGCATGAGCCAGGACCAGCGCTCGCGCACGATCGCGCGCGTCAAGGCGCAGACGACCGAGCTGCTGGTCGCGACCGACGTCGCCGCACGCGGGCTGGACATCGATCACCTCACGCACGTCATCAACTACGACGTGCCGTCGGCCGCCGAGGCCTACGTCCACCGCATCGGACGGGTGGGCCGGGCGGGCCGCGAGGGCGTCGCCGTCACCCTCGCGCAGCCGCGCGAGACCCGGATGCTGGGGACGATCGAGCGGGCCACGCGGCAGAAGATCACGATCGAGTCGGTGCCGAGCGTCGCGGACCTCCAGGCCCGTCGCCTGGAGCTGACACGTGGGGCGCTGCAGGAGGCGCTGCTGGCCGACGACCTCGACTCGTTCCGCGTCGTCGTCGAGGCGCTGGCCGAGGAGCACGGTCCGATGGAGGTCGCGCTCGCCGCGGTCAAGCTCGCGCACGAGGCGACCGGCGGCGGCCCCGCCGAGGAGGAGGAGATCCCCGACGTCCGGCCCGATGCCCGCGGCGGGCGACCGGCCGGCGGCGGCAGCGGCGGGCCCCGCGGACGGCAGGCGCGGCCGTCGGGTCCCACCGCGCGGCTCTACATCGGCGTCGGGCGCAAGCTCGGCATCCGCCCGCAGGACCTCGTCGGCGCGATCTGCGGCGAGACGCGCCTCAGCGGTCGCGAGGTCGGCTCGATCGAGATCACCGACAAGTTCTCGATCGTCGAGGTGCCCGAACCGGCTGCCGACGAGGTCATCGCCGCCCTGCGCGCCAGCACCATCAAGGGCAAGAAGGCGACGGTGCGCAAGGACCGGGGCCACGCCGCCAAGCCGCGCGGCTGAGGGAGTCGCGGGCCCGAGCCGGATCTGTGCGCCCGCGCACGGTTCGTTGCGGGCCGCAACGCCGCGCGCCGTCGGGGGTTCTCTGTCGTGTGCCACTGATTCGCCCGTTCGTCCCGGCCGCGACCGCCGTCGCGGCCGCTCTGTTGCTCGCCGTCCCGGCCGCCCGCGCCCAGGGTGCCCCCTGCCCGGGCGGGTCGCCGAGCTGCGCCTACATCGCATCCGCGCAGATCGGCTCGGCGTCCGGTGGGGTCCTGCGGTTCCCGCAGTCGATCGCCATCGCCGGGGACGGCACCGTCTACGTCGGCGACCAGCACTCGCGCGTGGTGCACGCGTTCTCGCCCGACGGCACGTTCTTGCGCTCGGTCGGGGTCCCGGGCACCCGGTCGGGCGAGCTCTCCTCGGTCGGCGCGCTGGCGGTCGCCCCGGACAACACGCTGTTCGTGGCCGACGGCAGCAACCGCATCGACCGCTTCGACCCCAGCGGACGGCTCCTGGGGTCGTTCGGACGTTCCGGCACCACGGTGGGCCGGTTCCGGTTCGGCGCCGGGGGCGGCAACGACGCGGGCGCCGGCGGCGGCCTGACGGCCGACGCCACCCACCTGTTCGTGGCCGACAGCGGCAACGACCGCATCCAGCGGTTCACCCTGAGCGGCGGGCAGGGCATGGAGCTCGTCCAGCCGGGCCAGCTCGCCTACCCGAAGGGCGTCGCGGTCCGCAAGACCCGCCTGCTGGTGGCCGACGACCAGAACCACCGGGTCCAGGCCTTCGACACCGGGGGCCGCCTGCTCACGACCATCGGCCGCGGCGAGGGCTCCGCGCCGGGTCAGCTCTCCTTCCCGTACGGCGTGGCGATGGACACCGCCGGCCGCGTCTTCGTCGCCGACAACCTGAACCACCGGATCGTGCGGTTCGGGACCGCTCCCGAGTACGACTACGTCTCCCGCTGGGGCGGGTTCGGAACCGCCCCCGGTCGCCTCGCCTACGTGCGCGCGCTGGCCGTCGGCCCGAGCGGCGAGATCTACGTCGCGAACACCGGCAACGACCGCATCGACGTGTTCAGCCGCGGCGGCTCCCTGCTGCGGAGCTTCGGCCGCTCCGGCCGCGCCCAGGGCCAGTTCAACAACCCGGCGGGGGTCGCCTCCGACGCGGCGGGGTACCGCGCGGTCACCGATTCGATCAACGGACGGCTGGAGCTGCTCGACCCGTCGGGCGCGGTCGTCACGAGCTGGGGCTCGCCGAACCCCGGACCGACGATCCTGCCCCGGCCGGTCGCGGTCGCCTTCGACGGGGCGGGGGACGCCTACGTCCTGGACCAGCGCCGCGCACGGATCCTGGTGTTCTCGCGGACGACCGGCCAGGCGGTGCGCACCATCGGCGCGCAGGGCAGCGGCCCCGGCCGGATGCAGGACCCGTCGGCGCTGGCGGTCGACGCGACAGGGACCATCACGGTCGCCGACACGGGCAACGAGCGGCTCGTGCGCTTCAGGACCGACGGCACCTACCTGGGCGCCGTCTCGTCCGTCGGGACGGTCCGCGGCGTCGCTGTCGTCCCGGACGGCTCGCGGATCTACGCCGTCAACGGCCAGAACAAGGTGCTCGTGCTCTCGCCGCAGGGGCAGGAGCTCGCGGTGTTCGGCGGGACCGGGCGCAAGCTCGGCAAGCTGAACGCCCCCGCGCAGATCACCCTCGACGCCGCCGGCAACCTCTGGGTCGCGGACCGCGGGAACAACCGCGTCCAGCAGTTCGGTCCCAACGGCGAGCGGCTGCTGACCTTCGGCGAGCGCGGCACCGGCCCGGGGCAGTTCACCTATCCGACGGGTGTGAGCGTGTCGTGCAACGGCCTGCTGACGGTGACCGACCAGGGCAACAACCGCGTCCAGCAGTTCGCGCTCGCCGCTCCCGCGCAGACGTCGTGCGGCACGCTGCCGGCCCTCGGCACGCCGCCGGCGCCGAAGGTCCCGACGCTCCCGCCCGCCCCCGGTCCGGAGCTGACGGTCAAGGTGCTCCGGCGGGCCAGCCTGCTGTCCCGGCGCAACCTGCCGCTGCGCGTGCGCTGCGACACCGTCTGCACGGTGAAGCTCACCGGCACCCTGTCGGAGCGGTCCGCGCCCACGCCACGCAAGGGCAAGAAGCGCCGCAAGCCGGTGTCCGTGGACTTCCGCACCGAGACCCGCGAGTTGGCGGCGGGCCAGTCCGGCGTCGTCCGGGCGCGCTTGAGCGCCCGCGACGTGCGCAAGCTGCGCAAGGCGCTCGGCCGGCGTCGCGGCCTCGCCGCCACGCTGCAGATCTCGGCGACCTCCCCGGCGGGCGAGGTCACCGAGGAGTCGCAGGCGCTCAACGCGCTGGGCTGACCGGGACCCGAGCCCGCGCATCCGGTAGAACCAGAGGGCGATGACCGACGCCTTCATGCCCCGCCTGCCGCGCCGCGAGACGGTCGACCGGGTCCCCCGGCCCGTCGATGGTGAGCCGGGGCGGTTCAGCGTCGACGCGACCTGGGGCGT
>NZ_JBFIGP010000281.1:0-4927 GCF_041602235.1 Paraconexibacter sp. | reverse complement strand
TGGTGCGCCGGCTGCGGGCGGCCAAGGTTCGTAGCGTCCGCATCACCGCGACGTTCACCAACAAGCAGGGCGCGCAGGAGAGCAAGCGGTTCACCGTGAAGCTGCGGTAGGAGCGGCACTTCACCGGCCGCGACGCGCTCGTCATTGTTGGCGACACCCTGCCCTGAGGTTCGTGGGATCACCGTCGCGCTGAGACGGTGGCGGCGCGAACCTCCCGATCGCGGGCCCTAGATTTCCCGTTCCAGCGCGGCGTGAACGTGGTCGTCGATGACGCCGATCACCTTGCTCTTGCCGACGCGGCGGCTGCGGCGCTTGCGATCACCGTGAGCCCAGTGGCCGGGCTGATTGAAGCGGCGCTGGCGGCTGACGCCGTGACGCTCGAGCGCTTTTCCAGATCGTCGACCGATGCCGCCGGTGAGGAACTGCAGCTGCACCGGGCCTCAGTTCGTCTTGGCCCTGGCGTCGAGGATCAGCTGCTCCTGCGCGGCGCTCAGCGCCCACGGACACGACTTCGGCCTCGAGCTCCGCTCGCCAACGGGGCCCGCGACTCCCGGTCCTCGTCGCTGACCGCACACTCCACCGGAGACCGGACCCCTACCTCACAACGTTCACTACGTCCGCGAGCAGCACACCTAGAACAGCTTCTTGATGACCGTCGTGGTGGTCGAGACCGTGGTCGTCGTCGCCGTGACCACCGGCTGCGTCGTGGTCGTCGTCGCGGTCACGACCGGCTGGGTGGCGGTAACCGTCGTCGTCGTCGCGGTGATCACGGGCTCCTGCACCGTGCTCGTGATCGTCGTGACCGGCTCCACGACCGATGTGGAGCTCGTCACGGTCACCGTCTGGAGGGTGCCGGTCACGGCCTGGACCTCGCCGCGGAGCTGCTGGAACCAGCGCTGGGTGCCGGCGATGCGGTAGGCGAGCTCGTCGTTCAGTGCGCCCTGCGTATCGGCGAGCGCGTCCATCACGCCGGTCTGCCCGTCAGCGACCACGTCGGCGATCGCGTCCTGCACGTCGCGGACATGCCCGCCGACCTGCTGCAGCCACTTGTAGGTGCCGTTCATCCGGTAGGCGATCTCGTCATCGACCGCGCCCTGGACCTCGCCGAGCCAGTCCTGGATCTCCTGGATGTCGCCCTTCAGCTGGCCCAGCCACTTGTAGGTGCCGTTGAGGCGGTAGGCGATCTCGGCGTCGAGGTCGCGCTGCACGTCTCCCTGGAGCTCCGCCAGCCAGTCCTGGACGTCCTGGACGTGACCACGGACCTGCCGCAGCCACTTGTAGGTGCCGTCGAGGCGGTACCGCAGCTCGGCGTCCAGGGCGGCCTCGAAGTCCGTGAGGAAGTCCTCCAGCCAGCTCTCGGCACCACCGAGCACGGCGAGGAGCTGCTCGAGCTCGGACAGGACCGGGTCCAGACCGGCCTGGAGCTGCGACAGGACGCCGCCCGCGGTCTCGTCCAGGGTGCCGACGAGCGGCGCGGTGGTGGTGGCGACGGTGCCCAGCGCAGGTGCGGTCGCCCCGTCGAGCGTCGTGCCGATCCCGCCGACCGTGGACTCGGTGGTTCCGGCGAGCGAGTCGGTGAGTCCGGTCGTGCCCGGGGACGGGTTCATGCTGTCGGTGGTGGTGGTCACCGCGCGGAGCAGCGCGCCGCTGCTGTCCGTGAGGAGATCGCCGAGCGTGTAGCCGGTCGTCCCGCTGACCGACTGCGCCAGGGCGGCGGAGACGTTGTCCTCAGCGTCGAAGATCAGGTCGGCGATGCTCGCCACGAAGGCCGAGAAGGTCACCAGGCCCGCGAGCGTGGTGCCGCGTGGCGCACCCAGGACGATCGAGGTGGCCACGGTGCCCAACTGGACGTTGATGCTCGTGACGTCGAGCTTCAGCGTCGCGAGCGGCAGGGCGAGCACGAGGTTGTGGCCGGGGCCGCCGACGCTGGTCTGCAGGATGCCGAGGTTCACGCTCGTGCCGTCGTAGCCGAACAGCAGGTCCATCACGTTCGCCCCGCCGAAGAACCCGTTCTCCAGCGTGGTGAACGGGAGCACGGTGCCGTCCTCGTCCGCGGCCGAGTAGGCCACGTCGCGGCGCTGGGACGGGATCAGGCCGGGCGGGTCGGACGGGATGCCCTCCTGGTCGCGCCAGTAGTCGCGATCGCGCGGGGTGACCAGGCCGAGCTCGCCACGTGGCTCGCCGTTGCGGTTGCCCTGGCTGACGGTGTCGGTGCCGGTGTCGGCGGCGCGGGTCGGGTCGGCACCCTCGCTGGCGGAGCGCTGGTACAGGTACTCCTCCAGCGTCAGGTTGCGGCACGGACCCGTCTGCAGCTGGATCGGCGCGCGGTGCCAGCACCCGTCGCTGGAGAGGCTGTCGATCTGGTAGCCGAGCAGGCGGTACGTGAGGTCGTCGAGCTCGGGCACGAACCAGCGGCTGATCGTCGGCATCGAGTACCAGCTGAACGGCACGATGAAGCTGTTGAAGTCGCCCTGCCAGTCGATCAGGCGGTCGCCGCCCGTGTTCGCGATCAGGACGTCCAGGCCGGCGCCGCCGAACGCCATGTCCTCGTAGGAGGGGTGCGTGTCGGGCCGGTCGTTCAGACCGCCGTTGGTGTCGAGGTCGTCGTCCGCGTTGAGCAGGTCGTTGCCGAACCCGCCGTACAGCGAGTCGCGGCCGGTGCCGCCGACGAGCCAGTCGTTGCCCAGGTCGCCGAACAGCACGTCGTCGCCGTCGGTCTGCACCGTGCCCCAGTTCGGAGTGCTGGTGCGCGGATCGGTGACCGTCGGGGCGCCGTCGTCGATCGCCTTGAAGTTCAGGAAGAACTGCCCGCCCGTGCCGTCCTTCGTCGCGGTGCCGTCCGCGGCGAGCTGGATGCGGCGACGCGGGTCGTACTCGTCGTACAGGGCGAACTCGCCCATCCGGTCGAGCATCCCGGACTGATCGGTGAGGAGGCCGCCGCCGACCAGGGCGCTGCCGTTGGAGGAGCTGGTCAGCACGAGGCCCGGATCCCACGCGTCGTGGTCGGGACCGAAGTGCAGGGCGTCGCTGGGGTTGTACGGATGCAGGAAGTCGATGCGGACCGTGCCGATCGGCGTACCGGCGGTGTCGTAGCGCGGCGCGTAGGACTCCTCGAGCGCCTCGGCACCGGACATCGCGTCGTCGCCCGCCCCGCCGTGCAGGAAGTCGGAGCCGAGCCCGCCGAAGATGATGTCGTCGGCGTACAGCGGATCGAAGAGCACGTCGTCCGGCGCGTTCTGCTGCGCGTTCGGATCCAAGCCGAACGGGGTCAGGTCGGCAGCCTTCTTGAGGGCGCCGCTGACGTTGATGACCGTGACCTGCGCGCCGAGCTGCGCCGAGATCCGGGCGTCGAGGTCCTGCGGAGCGATCGGCGCCACGCCGTGCAGCGGCTCGCCGTCGGGATCGCCGTTGCGGCTGGTGTGGATACGTCCGTCGTCGCCCAGGATGCCGTCCTGACCCGTGCCGCCGGAGATCCAGTCGCTGCCCCAGTTGCCGATCAGGTCGTCGTCGCCGGAGTCGCCGTACAGCGAGTCGTTCCCGCAGCCGCCGTAGACCGTGTCGTTGCCGGACTCGCCGTGGACCTCGTCGGCGCCACCGATGTCGTACCCGCACCCGGTGACCCGGCCGGTGCCGAAGAGGTCGGGACGGAAGTCCGGGCCGCCGGCGGTGTAGTCCAGGAGCTCGACGCCGCGGACCGCGATGCGCTCGGGCCCGTAGCCCGCAGACGCGTCGCCGGACAGGTCGTAGTTGAAGACCGGCGCCGAGCCGTCGGCGTTCACGATCCGCACGATGTTCCCGTTGTCGCCGACGATCACGTCGGCATCGCGGGCCAGCGGGGAGCCGATCGCGCCGTCCGCGTAGGAGTTGCGGCCGGTCTGCGTGCCGGCGCCGCCGAAGATCAGGTCCGCACCATCGGGACGGAGGCTCGCGCTGTCGAGGCCGAAGAAGTCGCTGCTGCCGCCGACGAGGTCGTCCTGGCCCAGGCCACCGAAGATCACGTCGTCGCCGCCGCCGCCCTCGATGTAGTCGTCGCCGTCGCTGTCGGCCTCGAAGGACGGGACCACCCACAGGTCCCCGATCGGGTTGTCGACGCTCTGGCCGGTCCGGCCCGCACCGGTCGGCGTGCCGAACAGCCAGCCGTCGATGGAGCCGTCGCCCTGGATGACGTCGTCACCGAGCTGACCGAAGATCAGGTCGTTCCCGGCGTTGCCCGCGATGTGGTCGTTGCCGAAGCTCGCGGGGCCCGCGACCGGGTCGATGCCCGCCTCGATCGCTGCGCTGTGCCAGAGGTCGTCGACGATGAAGTAGGCCCAGTAGGGGACGCTGCCGTCGCGGTTGCGGTAGTCGAGCGCGATCCCGTCCACGAGCAGCGTGCCGCTGGCGACCCCGGCCGGCGATCCGGCGACGTCGGTCCGCGCGTAGAGCAGGCTGCCCTGCAGGTGCTGGAAGCGCCGGGTGGTGATCGCTGCGCCGTCGGCGAGTCGCAGGGCGACCGCGTCACCGAAGATCAGGTCGTCCCCTGTGCCGCCGTCGATCGCGTCGCCGCGTCCGCCGCCGATCAGCACGTCCTGCCCGGCGCCACCGGTCAGGACGTCGCTGCCCGAGTCGTTCAGGCGAACGCTGCGCAGGCCGACCACATCGCCGGTGGTGAGGATGCGGTTGATCCCGGCCACCTGGTCGATGACGCCGTGGTCGCCGAAGATCAGGTCGTCCCCGCCCTCGCCGTGGAGGACGTCGTTGCCGGCTTGGAGGCTGTCGCTGGTCTGGAAGTGCCCGGGCCGCGCGACGTTGTCGCTGCCCGACGGAGCCGTGACGACCGACAGGATCTGGGTGGAGAGGCTCAGGCGCTTCGACAGGTCGAGGTTGAAGCCGTCGTCGCCGTAGATGTGGTCGACGCCGTCCTGGCCGAGGATCGTGTCGTTGCCGG
>NZ_JBFIGP010000280.1:0-4932 GCF_041602235.1 Paraconexibacter sp. | reverse complement strand
GCGTCGTCCACGGCGACGACGACGGGCCGGTCCTCGGCCAACGCCGCCAGCAGCCAGTACAGGGCGTTCAGCGTGCCGAAGCCGCCGTCCGGATCGACGCTCGACGACGGCGTGCCCGAAGCGATCAGATCGGGTTGCAGGATACGTCGAACCTGTTCGGCCACCCGTTCGCGTTCGCCGCCGCAGCCGTCGTCCGGTGCCCTGCCGAGGACGCCGCCGAAGAGCTGCCGGGCGAGGCCGAGACCGTACGCCGAGTCCAACTGCGTGGCGCGGGCGTGAAGCACCGTGAGCTCGCGGGTTCGCGCCATCTCGATGCCCGCGCGCAGGAGCGCCGTCTTGCCGAGGCCGGTCGCTGCCTGGATCAGGACCGCACCGCCGACCCCGTCGGTGACCGCGTCGATCGCGCCCTCCAACGTACCGAGTTCGTGCTCGCGCTCGAACAGGGTCCTGTGGTGTCCAACCTCGATCGGCCTCACCTCTCGGGACCAAAGATCAGGTGCTCCGCCTGATGCGATGCACCTGCGACCCGCGGCACTCTACCCCGCAATGCGGGAGATCGGGATCCGGGTGTCATCAGCCAGCCGCACCGCGGCCGAGGAGATTCACGACGGCGGAACGGCCGCGCCCGATCCCCTGATCGCCCGCACGTACGAGCGCGCGCGGTCGCACCTCTCCGACCTCACGCCCCGTGAGCACACCGTGCTGTGCCTGCTCGCGGAGGGGTGGACGAACGGCGCGATCACCCGGATCCTCCACGTCAGCGACAGGACGGTGGAGTCCCACGTCCGGTCGATCTACGCCAAGCTCGGCCTCGACAACCGCCTGGTCGACCGACGGGTGATGGCCGCGCGGGCCGCCTTCGAGCGCGGCGGTCACCACGCCGACCGGGTCGTTTGACACAGCCCGATTTTCGTGTCACTGTCAATGACACGAAATGTCGTCCCGCTCGTACGTCCAGTCCACTCGTGCCGAAGCGACCGCCCGGACCCGCCGGGCGATCCTCGACGCGGTCCAGGGCGCGTTCGACGACGGTGACCTTCGCCTGTCGCTGGACGAGATCGCCGGTCGGGCCGGGACGACGACGCGCACCATCCTGCGCCATTTCGGCAGCCGAGACGACCTGATCGCCGCGGCCGTCAGCGACGCGGGCCAGCAGGTGATGGCTCAGCGGTCCGTCCCGGTCGGCGACGTCGCCGCCGCGGTACGCAGGCTCGCCGAGCACTACGAGGAACGCGGTCCGCAGGTGCTGCGGATGCTGGCCGAGGCCGAGCGCAATCCCCTGGTGCGCCAGGTCACCGACGCCGGGACGCTGCTGCACCTCGAATGGGTCCAGGACGTGTTCGCGCCGTTCCTCGACGACCCCGACCCGGAGGTCGTTCGCGAGCGGGCGGCGCGACTGGCCACCGTCACCGATCTCCAGACGTGGGCGCTCCTGCGTCTGCGCCATGGCCTCTCCCCGGAGGCCACCGAGGCCGCGATCCGGCGCCTCGTCGACCCCATCACAGGAGAACGATCATGAGGATTCTCGCCTACACGTCCCCCGCCCGAGGCCATCTCAACCCGATGATGGGCGCTCTTCTGGCCTGCCGCGAGCGCGGCGCGGAGATCCACGTGCGGACGCTCGCCAGCGCCGTGCCCGACGTCCGGCGGGCCGGGCTCGTCGCCGAGGCGATCGATCCGAGGATCGAGGCCATCGAGCTCGACGACCACGAGGAGCGATCCCCGCTCGCGGCCGCCAAGCGCACGTACGTCGTGTGGGGCGCCCGCGCTCCTCACGAGGTCCCCGACCTGCGCGGCGCCATCGACGAGGTCCGGCCGGACGCGCTGCTCGTCGACACGACGACCTTCGGCGCCCGCGCCGCCGCGGAGACGGCGGGGCTGCCGTGGGTGGAATCGCGGCCGTTCCTGCTGGAGGAGCCGGCGCCCGGCATCCCTCCCTTCGGGTTCGGGCTGCGCCCGCGCACCGACCTGCTCGGCCGGACCCGCGACCGGATCATGGGGGCCGTCATGGGGCGCTTCGAGCGCACCGCCGTCCTGTCGACCGTCAACGCCGGTCGGCAGGCCGCCGGCCTGGCCCCGCTGGACCATCCGTCGGAGGCCTACGGACGCGCCGACCGCAGCCTGTACTTCAGCGCTCCGCCGTTCGAGTACGCGCGTCCGCCGCTCCCCGGCGTCGTCGCGGTCGGAGCGAGCGAGTGGGAGCCGCCCGCCGAGGAGGACCTCGAGGAACTCGACCTGCTGGACGACCGTCCCCTGGTCCTGGTGGTCTGCTCCTCGGAGTACCAGAACGACGGCGCCATCGCCGTGGCAGCCCTCGAGGGCCTGACCGACCGCTACCAGGTCGTCGTCACCTCGGCCGGCGTCGATCCGAGCGGACTCGAGCCACGCGGCGGCGCGGTCGTCCGGCGGTTCCTGCCCCACGGACCGCTGCTGGAACGGGCCTCCGTCGTCGTCTGCCACGGCGGCATGGGCATCACGCAAAAGGCCCTGGCCGCCGAGGTCCCCGTGGTCGTCGTGCCTTGGGGCCGTGACCAGCTCGACGTCGCGATGCACGTGGACGTGGCGGACGCCGGCGTGGTCGTCCCCCGCAAGAAGCTGACCGCGGCGCGGCTCGCCGACGCCGTCGCCACGGCGAGCACGAAGGCCGAGGGTGCGCGTCGGGTCTCCGCCGGCTACCGCGCGACCGGTGGCTCGGAGAAGGCGGCCGAGGTGATCTTGTCGCTGGCGTCCGCCGGGGCTACCGTCGTGCGATGACCTCGCCCGCATGGGAAGGACGGGAGATCCCGCTCGGCAGCGAGACGCTCACCGTCATCGAGTCGAACGCCGAGGCGCTGGTCCTCGAGGCCGTCTGGCCGACGCGCACCTCCAGCCCGCCTCCCCACCTGCACCCCCGGCAGCAGGAGCGCTTCGACGTGCTCGAGGGTGCGCTGGAGGTCGAGATCGACGGCACGCGCTCGACCGTAGCCGCGGGCGAGGCGTTCACCGTGCCGCCCGGCAGCGCGCACCGCATGCGGAACCCCGGCCCCGGCCCCGCACGAGCACGCTGGACCGTGAGCCCGGCGCTGCGGACCGAGGCGCTGTTCCGGGAGCTCGCTGCGGTCGGAGGTGCGAAGGCGTCGCCGCTGGTCGCGACCCAGGTCCTCCTCCGGTACCGCGACGAGTTCCGGCTGGCCCTGCCCAGCCCGCTCGAACCGGTCGCGGTCCGAGCGCTGGCGACCGTCGGGCGCGTGCTGCGCCTGCCGCACTAGGATCCGCCCGCAGCACCCGCCACCGAACAAGGAGCAGCACATGGGAGTCCTCGACGACAAGGTCGCCATCGTCACCGGGTCCGCTCGCGGCATCGGCCGCGCGACCGCGGAGATCCTCAGCGCCCAGGGCGCGAAGGTCCTCATCAACGACCTCGACGCCGACGTCGCGCAGCAGACCGCTTCGGAGATCGCGGGCGAGACCACCGTCTTCGCGGGTGACCTCACCAAGGGCGACGCGCCCGACAAGCTCATCCAGACGGCGATCGACGCCTTCGGCAAGATCGACATCATCGTCAACAACGCCGGCTACACGCTGGACGCGCCCATCCACAAGATGAGCGATGACTGGTGGGACCGGATGGTCGCCATCCACCAGACCGTCCCCTTCAAGATCCTGCGGGCCGCCGCCCCCCACCTGCGTGAGCCCGCCAAGAAGGAGAAGGAGGAGGGCGTCGAGGTCTTCCGCAAGATCGTCAACGTCGCCTCGATCTCCGGCACGATGGGCAACGCCGGCCAGGCGAACTACTCCGCGGCCAAGAACGGCGTCGTCGGCCTGACGAAGACCGTGGCCAAGGAGTGGGGCCAGTTCAAGATCAACTGCAACGCCGTGGCGTTCGGCTTCGTCGACACGCGCCTGACGCAGTCCAAGGTCGACGACAACACCATGGAGATCGACGGCGAGAAGGTGCAGCTGGGCATCCCGGACCAGATGCGCGCGATGGCGTCGATGATGATCCCGCTCGGCCGGCCGGCGACGCCGGAGGAGGCCGCGGGCGGCATCTTCTTCCTGTGCTCGCCCTGGTCCAACTACGTCCACGGCCAGGTGCTGAACGTCTCGGGTGGCGTCTTCAGCGGGATGATGTCCTGACGGACCCGCCGTACTCCGTCGCCACCGTGCGGGAGGAGGACCTCGGTGTCCTTCTCCCGCTGGTGCGCGCCTACTGCGCGTTCTACGAGGAGACCGAGGGGATCCCGCAGGCCTCCGACGACGCGCTCCTCGAGCTCTCACGTGCGCTGCTCGCGGACCCCGAACGCGAGGGGGTGCAGCTCCTCGCCCGCGACACCGCCTCGGGGGCGGCGATCGGCTTCGCCACCGTCTACTGGTCCTGGTCGACGCTCTCGGCCTCCCGGATCGCCGTGATGAACGACCTCTTCGTCGCACCCTCGGCCCGGGGCGGCGGCGCCGCCGAAGCGCTCATCGAGGCCTGTCGCGAGGCGGCAGCCGGCCACGGCGCCGCGTCGCTGCAGTGGTCGACGGCCCTCGGCAACCACCGGGCGCAGAAGCTCTACGACCGCGTCGGCGGCCAGCGGTCCCGGTGGCTGGACTACGACCTGCCGGTGGGCGACCGGTGAGCAGGCGCCGGATCGCATCCCCGCTGCGGGACGCGCTGGACAAGCGCGTGCACTGGACGCTCAGCCTGATCGACGACCGACTCGGGCGCCGCGGCGCCACCGTGCACGAGCGGCTCGACGACCTCGAGCGCTTCACGCGCGCCACGCTGCAGGCCCAGGGCTGGCTCGCCGCGGGCGACCGACCGGGCGGGGCGCTGCTCGACCTCGACGCGGGCAGGGCGGCCTACCTCAACTGGGCGGGCGGGCCGGACGGATACGCCGCCCAGGCCGGGCTGTGGTTCAACCCGCCGGTCCCCGTCGAGCTCGCCGAGGGCGCCGCCGACGTGCTCCT
>NZ_JBFIGP010000279.1:0-4949 GCF_041602235.1 Paraconexibacter sp. | reverse complement strand
CTGCCCTTCCTGGCCTTCCTCGTGGCGATCCCGGCCGGCTGGAACGCCTGGGTCGACGGGATCGACCTGGCGATCTTCGCGCTCATGTACGCGATCACGGGCTTCGGCGTCACCATCGGCTTCCACAGGCTGCTCACCCATCGCGGGTTCACGGCACCGAAGTGGGTCGAGTACACCCTCGCGATCTTCGGCTCGATGTCCGTGCAGGGACCCGTGACCAGCTGGGTCGCCGACCACCGCAAGCACCACGCGTTCACCGACGAGGACGGTGACCCGCACTCCCCCCACGTCGGGCACGGATCCGGACTGTCAGGTCTCTGGCACGCCCACGTGGGCTGGATCGTCAAGGACCAGGGGTCCGCGCAGCGCTCGAAGTACGCCAAGGACCTGGTCGAGGACCCCGGGATGCGCCGGATCTCGAAGAACTTCGAGTGGATCGTGCTCGCGAGCCTCGGCATCCCCGCCCTCCTGGGGTTCGTGCTGCACGGGTTCACCCTGGAGGGCCTGCTCCGAGGTCTGCTCTGGGGCGGGTTCGTCCGGATCTTCCTGCTGCACCACATCACCTGGTCGATCAACTCGATCTGCCACTTCCACGGCAGACGGCGGTTCGACATCGAGGACCGGTCGACCAACGTCGCCTGGCTGGCGGTCCCCTCGCTCGGCGAGGCGTGGCATCACAACCATCACGCGTTCCCGCGAGCCGCGGTGCACGGCATGGGCAAGCGCGAGATCGACATCACCGGGTGGGTCATCGCGGGCATGGAGCGACTCGGCCTGGCCCGCGACGTCGTGCGGATCAGCCCGGAGCGTCAGCGGGCGAAGGAGCTCGAGGTCGCGTCCTGACCCGGGAGAGGGACACGCGCACGAGGTTTTAGACAGGGTTGAGGAAGCGCCCCCATACTCACTGACGCGAACGTACCTCGCGCAGTGCACCTCCTCCCAGAAGCAGCGAACGGCCCGCCTACCGGCGGGCCGTTCGCGGTTTCATGCTTGGTGGACCCACCCCGGTCCACCGGTCTCTCTCCTCCGGATCCGTCGTCCCACGGACGGACCCGAGGTCCTGCGTGCTCCGCGTCGTCCCACGGACACGGGCACCAGCAACCAACGACGCACCGTCCGCGTTCTTGCGGTGATCGTCACGACCCCGTGAACGTGGCGCGTTTGCGCTAGTAGTGGAACGCGCCCGTCAGTCGTCGTCGCGCGCGGCGCCGACGGCCGGTGCGCGACGGGGCCGAATGCGCACCGCCTCGATCCGGTTCTCACGGACCGACTCGACCCGGATCGAGTAGCCGTTGGCCGTGATCGTGTCCCCGCGCTTGGGCAGCCGGCCGAGCTCGGCGAAGACGAACCCGCCGACGGAGTTATAGGCGTCGGTGTCGACGGGCAGATCGAGACCGTGGTCGGTCAGATCGGTGACCGCGACGTGCCCCCTGACGAACCAGTCGCCGTTGGCGAGCTGGCGGATCTCCCCGCCGGCCGGGTCGGTCTCGTCGTCGATCTCGCCGACGACCTCCTCGATGATGTCCTCGACCGTCACGATGCCCGCCACGCGCCCGTACTCGTCCACGACCACGGCCATCGACGAGCGATTGCGCTGGAGGTCAGCGAGCAGGTCGTCCAGCGGCTTGGTCTCGGGGACGATCGGGGCGTCCTTGATGAGCGCATCGATCGACGCCTGCGGCCCCTCGGCCATGAGCTGACGGGCCAGCGAGTTGGAGTGGACGATGCCCTTGACCCTGTCCTGGTTCTCGTCCTCGGTCACCAGCAGGCGCGTGTGCCCGGAGCTGATGCACCGCCGCAGCGCGGTCTCGACGTCCTCGCTGGTGTCGACCGTGACCACGGCGGGGATCGGCGTCATGACCTGACGCGCCTCCTGCTCGTGGAGATGGAAGACACCCGAGAGCATCGTCGCCTCTCCGGGGTCCAGCCGCCCGACATCCCCCCACCGGCCGATCAGGATCCGCAGCTCCTCCGGGTTCGGTCCGTCCTCGAGCTCGGCGTCGGGGTTCACCTTCAGCCCGCGCAGGATGCGGTTGGACGCCGAGTTCAGCACGTGGATGAACGGCCGCATCGAGACGTTGAACCACCGCAGCGGCCGTGCGACCCGCACCGCGATCGCCTCGGGCCGGACGATCGCGTAGATCTTGGGCACCTGCTCGCCCGCGGTGATGTGCGCAGCCGTCACCACGATGTAGGCGATCGCGATCGACAGACCGACGGCGACCCCGTGCGAGAGCGTGTCGCCGAAGGCGGGCTCCACGAGCTCGGCGATCGCGGGCTCGCCCAGGAAGCCGATGCCCAGCGACGCCAGGGTGATGCCGAACTGACAGGCCGACAGGTACTCGTTGAGGTCCCTGTGGATCTCGAGCGCGAGCTTCGCGCCTCGGCGTCCCTCCGCCTCCATCTCCTCGAGACGGTTCGGGCGGACCCGCACCAGCGCGAACTCGGCCGCGACGAAGAACCCGTTGACGAAGACGAGCAGGACGACCGCAAGCAGCAGCACCACGGTCATGGGGCGCTCGGGCGATCAGGCGGACCGGGGTGGTAACCCGGACTTCGAGGACGGTCGTCGTTCATGGAGCGACGCGGGAACCGTAGCACCAGGACCCCCGGTGCACCCATCCGGCGGGCCGATCCGCGCACGCGGAAGCACGATCGACACCCAGGAACACGGGCCGTCGGTCCTCACAACCTCCGGGCACGGAGGCGCAGGGTCCTGGTCCCGGCGACCTTGACGGCGACGTCGTGGTCGCCCCGACGCAGCCCGCGAACGGCGAACCGCACGGTGTGCAGCCCGGGGCCGAGGGTCCGGGCGCGCGCCCGGCGCACGAGCTTCCCACCCCGGCGCACCTCCAGCGACACCCGGGCGCGCTCGGTCAGCCGCAGGGTGATCGCGAACGGACGGCGACCGCCGAACACCGGCGATCCCGCGGTCACGGTCGAGAGTGCCCCGCACGCGCGCCGACGCTCGATCGCGTGCACGCGATGGAAGCGCCCGCCCAGCCGGCGCAGCGCCAGGCGCCGGACCGCCCGCGTCCCGTCGGCCTCCAGCCCTCGGAAGCGCAGGACGTACCACCCGTCGCGCAGGCGGGCGTCCGTGAAGGTGAAGGACCGCGTGCGCCTCCCGAACGACCGCACGCGGACCGCGGGTCGCACCGGCCGGCGCTCGGAGCCGACGCGCAGCAGGTCGACCGACACCCTCGCACCGTCGCGGGGCACCACCCTGACCGTGACCGCACGCCCCTTGGGCGTCGTCCCGACCGAGGCGAAGGCACGCCGCTTCAGGCAGGCGCCGCCGACCGGCGTGCGCCCGAGCCGGCCGAACATCGTCAGGCCCTGGGTCGTCGGCCGGTTCACCCAGTGCATGGTGAGGACCGCGGCCGGGAGGAACTGGATCCGCTCCGCCCCCGCGTCGGCCTCCCATGCGTCCGGGTCGTCCGCCGGGGGGTCGGTCTTCGCGGCCAGGGCGTCGCCCGCCTCGCGCAGGGCCTGGAGCACGCGGTCCGAGCAGGCGCCGCGACTGCCGGCCGCATCCGGTGTCCCCCCGCAGTAGATCCGCGACATCGGGCTGCGCAGCGGGTCTCCGAGCGCCCGCTTCAGGTCGCTGTGGACCTGGCCGTAGAACCCGGTCTCGTAGGCGCTGCCGGCGGAGTTCGGCGCGTTGTCGAACTGCAGCGGGATGCGGGCCGGGTCGCCGATCACCGGGGTGAAGATCGCGCGGATCAGCGGCTCCCAGAGCGCGTCCATGATTGCGACGGCGGAGGCCCGGTCGTAGCGGCCGTCACCGTCCCCGTCGCGTCGCAGCGCGCCCTCCGCCGCCCACGTCCGCAGCAGCTCGAGCATCCTGCGGTCCCGCGCCCCGAGATCGCCGCGCTCCTCCAGCAGGCGCAGGACCAGCGGCGCGACGTACCGTCCCCGGAGGTCGGTCAGGCCGGCGTGTTCCATGACCTGCACGAGACGGGTCGGCGTGATCGTGCCCTTGGGCTCCCCGGTGATCGCCTCCTCGACCAGACGGCCGCGGTGCAGCGACCCCCAGCCCCACTGCGCGTCGCTCGCGCCCCACCCCGGAGCGGGACGGTTGTTCCACGACGACAGGAGATCCCGACGAGGCGAGACCTCGTGCGGCACCTCGGCGCTGGACAGGTACGCGTCCTCACCGCGCTCGTCCTTCTTCCACTCCCACTCCCCGGTGCCCCACACCGGGAGATCCGGATCCGCGGCGGCAGGGCGACGGGGATAGAGACCGCCGTGCACGTAGGCGATCTCGTGGTCGTTGGCGTAGGACCAGTTGGTCGAGAGGTTGTGCGACTCGTGGAAGATCCGGACGAAGTCCTTCCCGGTCCGCGCCTCGTTGCGGTTCAGCTTCAGGATCGAGACGGCCGGGTCCAGCTCCTTGCCGTAGGTGGACCGCTTGCGGCTGACCGCGACCGGCACGTCGCCGAGCGTCCCTCGGGCGACCACGGGTCCGTGGACCGTCCGCTCGACGATGATGTCGGGCAGCCCGGGTGGGACCGTGCCCGGGTACAGCGCGGCCGTGCGGTACGTCCGCCGGTCCATCGGTTCGCAGCTGCCCTCGAACACGTAGTGCCGTGACTGCTCGGTGGGAGGCGACCCGTCCGGGTTGCAGAGCTTCTCGACGTACGTGTCGATCATGTCGCTGGCCCCGGCCGTGGCCGTCCAGGCGTAGTCCTGCGTCCGACCGAGGACCACGAGCGTCGAGAGCCCCGGGAACCCCGCGCCGCGCGCGTGGATCGTCGGCGAGTGGAGCTCGTAGTCCATGAGGATCTGCGGCGAGAAGTACCCGGCCTGCGGCCCGCCCAGGATGATCGGGCGCCCGGTGGCCGAGCGGCCCGCCCCGACGACGAGGTGGTTCGACATCCGTCCCGGGCGGGAGAGATCCAGCGCGCCCAGCGGGGTCGAGAGCTTCAGCCGCTCGTGCTTCACGCGCG
>NZ_JBFIGP010000278.1:0-4963 GCF_041602235.1 Paraconexibacter sp. | reverse complement strand
TCATCTGCACCTACCGGCCGGCGCGCTGAGGCGCCACGGCGGGGCGCCGGGGCTGGGGCGCTGGGCTGGGGCGCCGGGCTGGGGCGCCGGGGCTGGGGCGCAGGCGCTGTGGGGCGCCGGGCCGCAATTTCCGCCGCGGACGCGTCGCCGCCGAGCGCCGTTGGGCGAACTCGGTGGACGAGACCACGGATAGCGTGGTCTGCTCCACCGAGTTCGCGAGGCGGGCCGGGGAGGAGCGGGCGGGGGAGACCAGGGTCGGGGGCGTGGCGGACGCGACGAGTGCCGTGGCGCGGCCCGGTCGTCCGACCGCCGGGGCGGGCCGCCCACCCACCCGCCGCCGTCCCGCCCGGCCGTCTCAGAGCACGACGACCTGCCGCACGCCCTCCCCGCGCGCGAGGCGGTCGAAGCCGGCGTTGAGGTCGTCGAGTCCCAGCCGGTGGGTCAGGAGCTGCTCGACCGGCAGCCGGCCCGCCTGGTGCAGGGCGACGAAGCGCGGGATGTCGCGGGCGGGAACGCAGGATCCGAGGTAGGAGCCCTTGAGCGTGCGCTCCTCGGCGACGAGGGACACCGCGGGGATCGTCAGCATCCGGTCCGGATGCGGCAGGCCGACCGTCACCGTCTGGCCGCCGCGTCGCGTCGCGGCGTAGGCCTGGCCCAGCACGTCGGCGTTGCCGACCGTCTCGAGCACGTGGTCGGGGCCACCGCCGGTCGCCTCGCGCACCGCGGCCACGACGTCCTCGTCCGCAGCGACGGCCACGTCCGCGCCGAGCTCCAGCGCGAGGTCGAGCTTCTCCTGCACGCGGTCCACGACGACGATACGGCTGGCGCCGCAGAGCACCGCGCCGAGCAGCGCGGCGAGACCGACGCCGCCCAGTCCGAAGACGGCCACGGTGTCGCCCGGCCGGATCTGCGCGCCGTAGACCGCCGCGCCCACGCCGGTGAGGACCGCGCAGCCGAACAGCGCCGCCAGCTCGTAGGGGAGCGTCGGGTCGATCCGCACCGCCGAGCACTCCGAGACGACCACGTGCTCGGCGAACGCGCTGACGCCGAGGTGGTGGTGCATCACCGCGTCGGGATCGCCGTCGGCCGGGTCGTGCCAGCGGCGCTCGCCCGACAGCAGGGTGCCGGCAGCGTTGGCCACCGCGCCCGGCTCGCACAGCGCCGCCCGGCCGTCCTGGCACGGACCGCACGAGCCGCACACCGGCACGAACGCCAAGGCGACGTGATCTCCGACCGCGAAGGCCGAGCCGACGCCACCACCGCCGATCGCCACGACCTCCCCCGCCGCCTCGTGGCCCAGTGCCATCGGCATCACCCGAGGGCGCGAGCCGTCGATGACCGACAGGTCCGAGTGGCACAGGCCCGCCGCGTGGACGCGGACCAGCAGCTCGCCGGGGCCGGGCGGGTCGAGCTCGAGCTCGGCGATCTCCAGCGGGCGGCTCTCCGCGTACGGGCCGGGACGGCCCATCTCGCGCAGGACGGCGGCGCGCGTGCGCATCAGGACGACGCCTCCTCGGTCGCCGGGACCTGGAGCCGCGACAGCGCGTCGCGCAGCCGGTCGGGCATCCCCGCCGACCGCCGCGTCTCCCGGTCCACGAACACGTGCACGAACCAGCCCTCGGCGACCGACGCCTCGTCCTCCTCGCGGTACAGCGCCAGCTCGTAGCGGACGCTCGACCGGCCCAGGTGCCCGACGCGCATGGCGACGTCGATCACGTCCGGGTAGGCGAAGGGGCCCGAGTAGGTGCAGTGCGACTCGGCGCAGAGCCCGATCACGTCGCCGCCGTGGATGTCGAGCCCGCCCTCCTCGATCAGCCAGCGGTTGATCGCGGTGTCGAAGAACGCGTAGTGCTGCACGTTGTTGACGTGCCCGTAGATGTCGTTGTCGGCCCACCGGGTCGGGACCTGGGTGACGTGGGCGTATCCGGGGCGGCTCGGCATGGCGGGGAGGCTATCCGGCGGCCGCCGCGCATCGGCGCACGCGCTCGCTCGCCCCCGCGACGTCCCGGGGGCGGGATTGCCCACCGCTCGGAGCGGGAACCCTGCGTCGCATGAGCACCTCCGAGGCCGCCGTGGTCCCGCTGCACGACGCCGTCGCGACGTTCGTCGCGGACACCGTCCTGCCCGACGTCGCCGCGTGGGACCGCGACGACGTGCTGCCCGACGAGATCTGGGAGCAGCTGGTCGCCCTGGGCGTGCCGGGCGCGCTGGTCCCCGTCGAGCACGGCGGTGCCGGCCGGTCGGTCGTCGACCTCGTGCCGGTCTGGCGGTCCCTGTCCCAGGGATGGATCTCGCTGACCGGCGCGGTGAACCCGACGGGTCTCGCCACCGCGCTGCTCGTGCGCGACGGGACGCCCGAGCAGCAGGCGCGCTGGCTGCCGCGGTTCGCCGAGGGGTCGGCCCACGCCGCGTTCTCGATCACCGAGCCGCAGGCGGGCAGCGACCTCTCGCGCATCGCGACGGTCGGTGCTCCCCTCCCCGAGGGGGACGGGCTGGTCCTCGATGGCCGCAAGCGCTGGGTCGCCGGTGGCGTGTCCGCCGAGGTGGTGTTCCTGCTCTGTCGCGTCGAGGGCGAGCTGACCTGCGTGGTCCTCCCGGCCGACGGGCGCGACAGCGAGTCCTGGCAGGTCGAGGAGCTCGACAAGATCGGCTACCGCGGCGTGGAGTCCGCGGCCTACGTCTTCACGCATCACCACGCGACAGGCGCCGAGATCCTCGGAGGTCCCGAGGGCGTCGGGCGCGGGGCCCGGCAGATGCTGGGCGCGCTCGGGGTCGGTCGGATCAACGTGGCCTGTCGCGCCTTGGGCATCATCGACCGCGCGCTCACGGCTGCGCTCGACGAGTCGACCGGCCGGGAGATCGGCGACGGCGTGCTCGGCGACCACACCCACGTGCAGCTGCGGGTCGGGGCGCTGCGCGCCCGGCTGATGGCGGCGGAGTCGCTGGTGGAGCGGGCGGCCCGTGCTGTCGACGCGGACGCCGAGAACGCGCGGGAGCTGTCGACCGCCGCGAAGGTCATCGCGTCGGACACCGCGGTGTGGGCGGTCGATCTCGCCGCGCGCCTGTCCGCGAGCCGCTCCTACCGCTCCGACGACGAACTCGCCCGGCTGCGCCGCGACGCGCCACAGACCCAGATCGGCGAGGGCGCCAACGACGCGCTGCTGCTCGCGCTGGGCCGCGGCGAGATCGCCGACGCCGAGTAGCCGCCGGGTATTCAGCGATCCACGGAGGCGTTCGGTGCCAGAGCCCGAGGGCTTCCGCCGGTCGACGAAAGCGGGCTCAGCGGCAGCGCACCGTGCGGCGCACCACCACCGATCGCGTCCCGCGTGTGTCGGTGATCCGCAGGCGGAAGGCTCGACGTCCGGCCCGGACGCGCGGCACGCGGATCGTGCGCAGCGACCGCCCGCGACGGGACGCGAGGCGCTTGCCGCTGCGGGTCACCGTGACCCGTCGGACCTGGGTCCCGCGACGGCGCGGGATCGTCAGCCGGACCGAGCACGACCGGGCCCGCGCGGGCGCACGTGCCGCCGGGCGCGCCGCAGGCTCGGGCCCCAGTCCGACCGGCGGCGGGTCCGGGGCTCCGCTCGGATACATCTTCACGCAGGGGACCGGGCGGGCCTGCTCGGGCGCGAGCGCGTTCAGCATGATCTGCGCTGCCATGGGGTCGTAGGCGACCGCGGCGTGCTCGGCGTAGTCGGTCGAGCAGACGTCCTGCAGCACGAAGTTCCGGACGTTGGGCGCCGTGAGCAGCCCGCTGGTGTACGGCTCGACGAGCTCGTCGTACTTGGTGACGATGGTCGTGTACTCGATGCCGGGCAGCGCCGGCCCGGGCGGGGCGTTCACGGCGTTCATGTAGCGCGAGCCGCGGGCGAACTGGGGGCACGACCCGCACCCGAGGGCCGTGAAGTAGTGCTCGATCCCGGCCTCGAAGGTGGTGGGGGAGATGCTCTTGCCCAGGGCCAGGAAGGCGCCGATCCCGAGCAGGTTCGTCCCCTCCCACAGCGGCGTCAGCTGCACGTAGCGCTTCACCTTCGGGGCGCCCCCGAGGAAGGTCAGCCACCAGCGCGGCATGACCGTGCCCTGCGAGTGCCCGACGAGGTCGACCTGCTCGGCGCCGGTGGCCTCCAGCACGCGGTCGACGAACGCCGCCAGCTCGACGGCGCTGTCCTCCATCGGCCGCAGCCCGCCGATGTAGGGCTGCCCGGGCTGGCGCCCGTAGGTGAGCCCGAAGACGCAGAAGCCGTTGTTCTTCAGCAGCGGCGACATCGTCGCCCAGTTGTCTCCGAGGTTCGCCGCCAGCCCGTGGACGAGCACGACGGGGCGCGGGTGCGCCACGCTCGGACGGCAGGAGAAGTCGTTGGCCCCTGGGGCGCTGTCCGGGTTGGAGCCACCCGAGGCGAAGGAGACGAAGTCCCACGGCACCGGCAGGTCGCCCTCGGCGGCGTGGGCAGCTCCGAGCGCGGGACCCGTGAGGACGCACGAAAGGGCGACGATGAGCACGGGCAGGACGCGGCGCATCCGGGGCACGCTACCAACCGAGCAGGTGCTCGGTAGCTGCTGCCCCGCCGCCCAGGAGTCAGAGCTGCGCGATGTCCGTCGCCCGGTCCAGCAGCAGCCGGCCCGTGAGCTCCCAGGTCGCGGGCGCCACCTGCGCGTGGGCCGTCGCCGTCTGGGCGTCGCGCAGCCGCCGCTGCAGTGGGCTCGACGCGTAGATGGCGCTGCCCCCGCCGAGGTCGTGGCACGCGTCGGCCACGCGAGCCGCGGTACGGACCGCGTGCGTCGCCGACAGCCGCAGGCCCAGACGCTGCTCGGTGCGCGCCTGGCCTCCGGCCTCCGCGTCGACCCACGCCGCGGCGACCGCCTGCTCGGTGAGGGCGTGCGCGGCTCGCAACCCCGCCTCGGCCTCGGCCACGCGGGCCTGCACGGTGGCGCGATCGGCGACCGTGCGCCCCGACCCCAGCGG
>NZ_JBFIGP010000277.1:0-4983 GCF_041602235.1 Paraconexibacter sp. | reverse complement strand
TGCGCATCGCGGTGACGAACGCCTGGAAGCTGCCGTTGGTCGGCGCGTACCCGACACGGCCCTTCCACTGCGGGTCGGTGAGGTCGAAGACGCTGTCGGGAACCTGCTCGTCCGTGAACTCGCGCTTGTCGTAGGCGATGACGCGCGAGCGGCCGGAGGTCCCGACCCAGTTCCCTGCGTCGGAGCGGTAGCGCTCGGGGACCTTGTCCAGGTCGGCCTGGGGCAGCTTCTCGAGCCGGCCGTCCTTCTGCAGCGCACCGAGCGCGCCGCCGTCCTGCGAGAAGAAGACGTCGGCGGGCGAGTTGTCGCCCTCCTCGCGGATCGTCGACGCGAGCTCGGCCGTGTCGCCGTAGCGCACGTTCACCTCGATGCCGGTCTGCTCGGTGAAGTCCTTGATCAGGTCGCCGACGAGCTTCTCGTTGCGGCCCGAGTACACGGTCAGCTTCTCGCTGTCGTCGCTCCCGCAGGCGCTCAGTGCCAGCGCGGGGGCGCTGATCGTGAGCGCGGCGAGCGCGGCGGACAGGACCCTGGTGTGACGGCGCATAAGGGCAACCTAACAAAACCCTACGCTCGAGGTCGGGAAAGGCCGGCGCGCTGCATGCACTAGTCTGGTCGGCGGACCGTGCTAGGCGGGGAGGTAGCGGTGCCCTGTCGCTCGCAATCCGCTCTAGCGAGGCCGAATCCCCAGGTTGAGGGGTGAGGTCAGCGGGGTCGAGCTCGCCGTTGGCGGTGCTGATGGCCCGGGTCCCGCGCGACGACGGTTCGTGAACCAGGTCAGGTCCGGAAGGAAGCAGCCTTAAGCGAGTCCCGGCGGGCGCAGCGGGGGTTCCTGGACCGGAGCCGGCAGCGACACAAGCGCCCGATGATCGAGCTTCGAGGCTGGGTGCACGGTCCACTTCTTCTCAGCCGCAGCGCGCGAACGTCACCCAGGAGGCGTTGGCCGCGCGGCGGGCGCTCCCGGGCGCCGGGTCCGGGATCGCGAGGTTCGCGTCGCGCGGGTCGAGCACGAAGCGCCGCGCGGCCTGCGGGGTGGCGGGCTTGGCGTACGTGCCCCGGGCCGGTGCCCCCTGCCGCTGCGTCACGACGATCTTCGATGGGGCGAGGTCCAGCCACAGCGCGAGCTGGGGGACGGGGCGCTGGTTGGGCACCGCGAGCGGGCCGCACGGCACCGCGCCGGGCTGCCGCGTCAGGTCACGCAGGTCGGTGAGGATCGCGGTCTGGATCGTGATCGAGTCGCGCAGCCGGTCGATGCGGTCGAGCTGGCCCGGTCCGAAGGCGACGAGGGCGGTGGCGACGGCGAGGGCCGCGGCGTAGGCCGGCCGGCGCAGTCGGTCGCCCGGGGCGAGCTGCGTGAACGCCGTCAGCGCGGTGGCCGCCAGCAGGGCGAGCAGGACCGCTTCCAGCAGCAGGTAGCGGGTGATGATCGGCAGGCCCGCGCCGGCGAGCAGGGCGAACGCGCCGCCGGCCACGACGAGCGCGGCGAGGCCGGCGCGGACCGCGTGGCGGTCCCGGAGTCGCAGCCACGCCAGGGCGAGCCCGAGCACGGCCCCGAGGAGCACCGGCTCCCGCGTGATCTCGCCGAGTCGTCGCGAGCCGGTGATCGGCAGGTCGTCGAACCCCGTCGCGCGCCGCAGGACGTCGGCGTTCTCCCGGGTCCCGGTGAGCGAGTAGAGGGGGTCGCCCGTGATGAGCAGGTCGTGCAGCGCCCACAGCGCCGGACCGGCGGCGGCGAGCGCGACGAGCGCGGCCAGGCGCGGGGTCGCCCATCGCCGGGGCCACCACAGGTAGATGAGGTAGGCGCCGGCGAACAGCCACGCCTCGGGCCTGATCAGGCCCGCGAGGGCCAGCAGGGTCAGCACGCCGACGCCGTCGCGGGGTTGCCTGGACTCGCGCAGCAGCGCGCCGAGCACCAGGCACACGAACGGGATGTCGACGTAGGCGCGGACCCCGAACGACAGGATCGGCTCGCGGGTGAGCACGAGGGCTGCCGCGACGAGTCCCGCACCGAGCCCCAGCCACTGCTGCCCGAGGCGGAAGACCAGGAATCCCAGCACGCCCAGCCACAGGAACGCGCCCGCGGTCACCAGCGACTCGCTCGCGGTGCCGTGCGGCGCGGCGCCCGACACCGGGTCGACGAGGGCGAGGAACGCCCCCACGACGTTGACCAGCGGGTGCGGCGTGGGGGACAGGAACGCGCTCGTGTCGGGCGCGACCCCGTCGGCGATCGCACGGCCCCAGACCAGCGCGTACTCCGTGTCGTAGTTGGGGAAGCCGTCGCCGCGGAAGATCAGCAGGAGCAGGCCCGCGAGCGCGGGGGGCACGACCATCGCCGGCAGGAGGGCTGTGACGCGGGCGCGCACGAGAGGCGTGACGCTACCCGGTGGGCCCGCGGCGGGGTCGACGCCGGGCCTGTGGCACTGGTGAGCACTATGTCTTCACGAGAGGCACAGGCCGAGGGTGGGGCCGGGTGGCCCGCTGCGACCGGCGTCACCGATATCGTTACCGACACAGTGACGACAAAGCAGAAGCGAGTGCGACGGAAGCCCGAGGTCGCCGAGCAGGAGATCCTCGACGCGGCCGAGGCGCTTCTCTCGGAGGTTCGCTTCCGCGACCTGACGGTCGACGACGTGATGGCGCGGACCGCGATGAAGCGGTCGAACTTCTACACCTACTTCAACGACCGCAACGAGCTGGTCATGCGGCTGGTCGACCGGATCGCGGGGGAGATGTTCGCGGCCACCGAGCCGTGGCTCAGCGGGGAGAACCCGGACCGTGTCGCAGCGCTGCGCCAGGGACTGCGCGCCGTCGTCCGGATCTGGTCCCAGCACGCCGCGGTCCTCGCCGCCATGAACGAGGCGTCGCATCACGACGAGGTCGCCCAGCAGTTCTTCCGTGGTGGCATCGTCCAGGAGTACATCGATCGCATCACCCTGCTCCTGCGCCGGGAGAAGCGGGACGGGATCACGGCGGTGCGAAATCCCGGCGAGACCGCGCGGGCGCTGATCCTGCTCAACGTGAACTACATGACCGAGCGCGTGACCGGGGAAGGCGCGCGGCCGGAATCGGTCGCGACCGCGCTCGAGGGGATCTGGATCCCCGTGCTGTACCCGTCGGCCACCGTCTGAGGCAACCCGCCCGAGGGGGCAGGCCACGCCCCACGGCAGCCGGCCGGGATCGTCCGTGGCCCGGCGACGCCGCCGCGGCCCGTGGTCCCCCGCCTGCCGTGCTTCGCGCTTCGCGCTTCGCGCTGCGTGCTTCGCGCTGCGCCGCAGCGCCCTCCAGTCGCTCCTCGTGGCGGTCGGGCGGCACGACTGACGTGCAGCTAGCGACGCTGCGACGTTAGTTATCGACACGCTGTCGGTAGTCTGGTACGGTGCCGCCACTGACCCGCAGGGCTCTTGGAGGAGACGCACACGTGGCGATCACGTTGGACATCGATACCGGTGGCACGTTCACCGACGGCTTTGTCGTCCGAGACGGCATCTCACACGCGGTCAAGGTGCTCACCACCCCGCACGACCTGGCTGTCTGCTTCGCCGACGTCATCGAGGCGGCGGCCGACGCGCTGGACCTGGACGTCACGGCGATGCTCGCCCAGACGGAAGCCGTCCGGTACGCGACGACCGTCGGCACCAACACGGTCATCCAGCGCAACGGCCCGAAGCTCGGGCTGCTCACGGACGACGCCGACGTCGCCGACGGTGCCGCGCTGTTCCTCGACGAGGGGATGACCCGCAAGGTCGCGCTCTCGACCGCCGAGGCCGCGAGCAACGGCGACGGCAGCCGCAGCGGCACGGTCGGAGCGATCCGGTCCCTGCTGGACGACAGCGCCCGCGGGCTCGTCTGCTCGATCAGCGCCCAGACCGGCGGCGCCGAGGGCGAGCGTGGCGTGCAGGAGGTCTTCCGTGAGCACTACCCGCGGCAGTGCCTCGACACGGTGCCGCTGGTGCTCGCGGGCGACCTCACGTCCGACGCGGACGCCCGCCGACGTGCTGCGACCGCGCTGTTCAACGCGTACGTCCACCCCGCCGTCGCCGACTACCTCTACCGCGCCGAGGACTACCTGCGCGACCACGGCTACCGCCGGCCGCTCCTGGTGGTCCACAACGACGGCGGCTGCGGCCGCGTCGCGAAGACGATCGCGGCCAAGACGTACAACTCCGGTCCGACCGCCGGCGTCGCCGGAGGCGCCGCCGTCGCCCAGGCGCTCGGGCTGAAGACCCTGGTCACGCTCGACATGGGAGGCACGAGCCTCGACGTGGCGATCGTCCGCGACGGTCAGGTCCCCCAGCGCGAGCGGGGCGACATCGAGGGCATCGAGATCTCGTTCCCGCTCACCGACCTCCGCACGCTCGGGGCGGGCGGCGGGTCGATCGCGCACATCGAGGACGGTGAGCTGAAGGTCGGCCCGCAGAGCGCAGGGTCCAAGCCCGGACCCGCCTGCTTCGGGTTCGGCGGCGTCCAGCCGACGGTGACCGACGCTGACGTCGTGCTCGGCATCATCCGGCCCGAGGCCTTCCTCGGCGGCGCGATGACCATCGACCATGGCGCCGCGCTCGCGGTGATGACGACGCTCGGAGAGGCGCTCGGCTGCAGCGCGCACGAGGCCGCGCAGCGGGTCCGCACGACCGTGCACGCCACGATGGGCGCCGAGCTCGCCGCCGATCTGCGACGTGCCGGAGTCGAACCCGCGGACGTCGTGGCGCTCGCGTTCGGTGGCAACGGAGCGACGCACGCTGCCGGCATCGCCGCGCACGCCGGCATCCAGGAGGTCCTGACGTTTCCCTTCAGCCCGGTGTTCAGCGCCTTCGGCGCTTCGACCGCCGACGTCCGTCACCTGTACGAGGGCGCTGTCGGCGACGAGGACGCGCTGCGCGCCCGGGCCCTGCGGGACATGCGCGGTGAGGGGTTCGGCGCCGACGACGTGACGCTCGACGTCCGGACCGTCGGGAGCAACGGCTCCAGCACGCTGGTCGTGGAGGC
>NZ_JBFIGP010000276.1:0-4993 GCF_041602235.1 Paraconexibacter sp. | reverse complement strand
GTGGCGCTCGTGGACGGCGATGGCCGCATCGGTGCCCTGGACACCGTCTTCTTCGACACGCTCCTCGACGAGAACGCCGCGAGCCACATCGCGATCGGATCGGCGTACCAGTTCACCGCGGGCGAGGCCGACCGTCACCGGCTGAACCAGTCGCAGATCCACATCGACTTCATGATCGGCGGGCCCGGGGTGGACGTGCACGCCGTGCCGCGAGGGGGCGGGGCCGAGGTCCCGGTCCTGATCGACGGCGCCTGGAAGCTCTAGCGGTCGCTTCCGCTTCTGCGACACCACGCGCTACACTCGGCGCGATGCTGCGCGTGAAGTCACAGCTCTCCTCCTGCGCCGCGACGTCCTGACGCCGCCGCACGGCCCCTGGTCGTGCGGCACCCGACGTCCGCTTCCATCCTCGTCTCCCGCAGGAGCAACCACCCGTGCTTCACCACCTCGGCTGGGACGGTGCGCTCGATCGCGCGCTGACCGGCCTCACCGATGCATCCGATCTCGAACCCGCTCGTGTCATGGCGGTCCACCGTGGCCGCTGCGCCGTCACCGGCGACGGTCTCGACAGCCTTCTGCCCGTGGCCGGCGCGCTGACTGCGGCAGCCCGAGAACCCAGCGATCTCCCCACCGTGGGCGACTGGGTCGCCGTGGCGGGCGGTGCCGTCATCCGGCACGTCCTCCCGCGGCGCACCCTGCTCGCGCGCACGGGAGAGGGACCTGGTCGAGAGGCACTCGCCGCCAACGTCGACCTCTGCTGCGTGCTGACCTCGCTGGACCAGGACCTGAACGTCCGGCGGGCAGAGCGGTTCCTCGCGCTGGCCCGCAGCGGCGGCATCGCGCCGCTCGTGGTGTGCACCAAGGGCGACCGGAGCGCCGACCCGATCGGCGAGGCCGCCCGGTTCGGGGAGGCTCTCGGCGCGGAGACCCTGGTGATCAGCACGCTCGACGGCTGGGGCGTCCAGGCGCTTCGGTCGCGGTTCGTCGCGCGGACGACCGTCGCCCTCGTGGGCATGTCCGGCGTCGGCAAGAGCACGCTGGTGAACACCCTGCTCGGTGAGGAGCGTCAGCGCATCTTGTCCGTACGCACCGGTGACGACCGCGGCCGTCACGCGACCACGCACCGGGAGGCGTTCGTGCTGCCGGAGGGGGCCATGATCATCGACCTCCCTGGCGTGCGGCTCCCACGCCTGACCGACGAGACCGGTCTGGACGAGACGTTCGCCGACGTCGAGGTGCTCGCCGCCGGATGCCGCTTCGCGGACTGCCGGCACGAGCACGAGCCGGGCTGCTCGGTGCGGGCGGCGATCGCCGACGGTCGGCTGTCCCCGGACCGCCTCGCCTCCCTGCGCCGGCTGGAACGCGAGGGACGCACTGCGGCCCAGCGACGTCAGATCGCCCGGGACGCGCACGTCCGCTACCGCCGCGAGGTGCGCGAGCGCAAGCGTGCGCGGTGAGGCGGGCGGCGCGGCCGGGTCTCCGCTGAACGCAGAAACCCCCGCACAGCGGGGGTTTCGAGCGGAGAGAGAGGGATTCGAACCCTCGGTACGCTTTCACGCACACACGATTTCCAGTCGTGCCCGTTCAACCACTCCGGCACCTCTCCTGGATGGTCCGCCGAGCGGACCCCGACAGGGTATCGACGGCTGCTGCTCGTCGTCAGTCCGGTGGGGTGGCGTCGGTACCCGACAGGACGGCGAACACGATCTGATGGCGGTTGAGCACCACGAAGTCGTGATGCTGCGGTTCCTCCGAGCCGTCGAGCTCCTGGACGGTGGCGTCGGTGAGCGGCACGAAGTCCCGCTCGGGAGCGTTCAGCACGTCGGAGACCCGGCTGCGGTACCCGTCGCGGGGAAGGGTGATCGTGCCGGTGATGCGGTGGCGCGTCGTCTCGACGATGAGTTCGGTTCGGCGGTACTCCATCATCTGTTCTCTCTCGGCAGGGATGACGCGGAACCTGAGGACGCGGGTCAGGGGGCGAGGGCCGCGAGCGCCTCGTCCCGGGTGCTCACGACCTTGAAGACCTCGTCGAGTCCGGTGATCTCGAAGGTCTTGGTGGTGGTCGGCTCGGTGTTGACGACGACCACGTCGCCTCCCTCGGGCCGCACGCGCTTCGTGAGGCCGATCAGCACGCCGAGGGCGGTGCTGTCGAGGAAGGTCGTGCCGGTGAGGTCGACGACCACGCGCACGGCGCCGCCGTCGAGCTCGCGCTGGGCGGCGGTCTTCAGCTCCGGAGCGGTGAAGAGGTCGACCTCGCCGTGCACCGCGATGACGCAGACGTCGCCCGGGGCGTGGTCGATCTCGACGCGGAAATCAAACGCGTTGGTGTTCACTCAACCATCCTGACCGACTTCGACGATGAGGTACTCACTGCGTGCGCCGCCGCCCGTGACCCGGGCGCGGCTGGCGAGAAGCTGGATGACCGGTGCGCCGGGCACGCCGTCGTCGCCGCCCTGCAGCAGACGGCGCGCGCCGCCGTCGCGCAGCGGGCCGACGCGCAGCAGCACCCTGCCGGGGCTGCTCTCCAGCCGCACGGGGAGCCGGCCGTCGAGGGTCTCGCCGGCGGCGCCGTCCGACAGCGTGTCCGCGACGAGGACGGCGTCGTCGATCCGGTCGAGCGTGAGCCCGGCCCGCGCCGCGATGGCGCCGACCGCGCGAGACAGGGTCGGGCCGAGCAGCGGGCCGACCGCGACGTCCAGGCGGATGCCGTCGATGGACCGGGTCTGGTCCGCGCCGCCGACCGTCATCCCGCCACCGGCGTCTCGGCGGAGGGGTCGAGCGCGAACAGCATGCGGACCTCGGTGGCGCCCGTTTCGGACGTCCCGATCTCCAGCGACGCCGTGAGGGCGGCGATCAGCGGCAGGCCGACCCCGAGGCCTGGCGAGTCCGCCCGAGGACCCATGCCTCTTCCGCGGTCCCGGACGACGACCTCGATCGTGCGGTCGACGTTCGCGGTCGCGGTGAGGTCGAGGAGCCCGTCGCGGTCACGGTAGGCGTGGACGATCACGTTCGCGCACGCCTCGCTGACCGCGAGCCGCAGGTCGTGCAGAACCTCCGGCTCGATGTCGAGGGCGTCGCCGAGACCGCCCAGGACATGACGCACGACCGCGACGTTCTCTGCGTTCGCCGGAACGCTGATCTCGATGTCGGGTCGGGTCAAGGTGGTCATCTCGCGACGGTGCGCCGGCGGGGAGTATCCCGCACATGGCTGACGCACCACGCAGGAGTGTGATTGCCCCTTGCGGCCCGCGTCAAACGCCTGCGGGGTGCCGCCCACGACAGTTGACCGGTTTTGACCGCCCTGATTTCCTGCATTCCTGGTGTCGACTTCCCGCCGTGACCACCCTTGACCGGCTTGTTGGCGGGCTGCATCGGTTCAGTGTGCGCTCCAGCACGTCGCTCCAGCACGTGGGAACCACATCGGGAGGACCACCATGAACGCTGTACCGACTCCAGTCCGGACGACCGACCCGGCCTCCGCAGAGGCCGAACTGCTGCACCGGTATCACCGCCTCGGCGACCGCCGGGCGCGCGAGGAGCTCGTGGAGCGCATGCTCCCGCTCGTGCGGCACATCGCCCGTCGTTACGCCGACAGGGGTGAGCCGCTGGACGACCTCGTGCAGGTCGGCTGCGTCGGGCTCATCAACTCGATCGATCGCTTCGATCCCGACCGCGGCGTGCGGCTCTCGACGTTCGCGGCACCGACGGTCGCCGGCGAGATCAAGCGCCACTTCCGCGATCGCGCCTGGTCGGTGCGCATCCCGCGTGACCTCCAGGAGCTGAGCGCCAAGCTCACGAAGACCACCGAGCGCCTCGCCACTGAGCTCGGCCGCTCGCCCACGATCGCGGAGCTCGCGGTCGCCGTGGAGCGCCCGGAGGAGGACATCCTCGAGGCACTGCAGGGAGCCCAGAGCTATACGGCGGCCTCACTGGACGAGCCGCTCGGGGAGGACCGCACCGCCCTCGACGTGCTCGGCTCGGACGATGCCGGCTACGACCAGGCCGACAGGCGCCTGATGGTGATCGACGGTCTCGGAGCGCTCGCGGAGCGCGAGCAGGAGATCGTCCGCTTGCGGTTCTTCGAAGGCCTGACGCAGCGGGAGATCGCCGACCGCGTCGGGGTGTCGCAGATGCATGTGTCCCGGCTGCTGCGTCGGTCGCTCTCCGAGATGCGTGAGCAGCTCGAGGCCCCGGCGCGGGAGCGCGTGGACGGGTCCGACGGCCCGCGAGGATTGCGCGTCGCGCAGGCCGGGTAGCCCAGGAACGTAGCGCCCCCTACCGACGAAGGAGCACACGAACATGGGTGGAACGACCGATCAGGCCAAGGGCCGCGTCAAGCAGGCGGCAGGAGACCTCACCGACGACAAGGACCTGAAGGAAGAAGGCAAGGTCGACGAGACGTCCGGCAAGGTCAAGGACGCGCTCAGCGACGTGAAGGACAAGGCCGAGGGTGTCGTCGACGGCGTCACCGACAAGCTGAAGGGCAACTGACCCGCCCTCGCATCACCTCCCCCCGGTGAGTGCCGCACGGCCTCACCACCCGCGGGCCGGCACCCCCACCACCGCCGCCCGCCTCCCCCAGCAGATCGGGCCGCCACGGTTGGCGGCCCGATCTGCGTCCGGGGCCGCAGCGAGTCGCACGCGCTCGGCGCCGCAGGTGCTCGACCACGCCGCGCAGCGCCCTTCGGCGGGCCCGCTAACTCGACCACACGCTCTTCGGTGGACTCGCGTCCGACGCTGAGGCACGAAAAAGGGGCCGCCCGAGTGGGCGGCCCCTTCTCCTAGGGAGTGTCGGCGTCCGTCAGACGCCGCGACGACCGTACGCGCCGGTCGGGATGCCCCCCAGCAGGACCAGGACCGCGGCCACGATGCCGACGATCGAGGGGAGCCCCACGGCGATGCACAGGGCGTAGACGAGCGCTGCGACAAGGACTGCGATGACTGCGGAAATCATGGTGCTCCTCCGTTCGGAATGATGCCCTTGGTCTACCCAGGC
>NZ_JBFIGP010000275.1:0-5059 GCF_041602235.1 Paraconexibacter sp. | reverse complement strand
GTGTCCGGCTCGACGCACGTGCGCCTCCGCGACGGGACGTCGCTGCTCGTGCGACCGATCGCGACCAGCGACAGCGACGATCTCGCGGAGGCGTTCCGTGCCTGGAGCCCCGACTCCCGCTACCGCCGGTTCTTCGCCGGGATATCCGAGCTGACCTCGAGCAGCCTGCGCTACCTGACCGACGTCGACCACCACGACCACGAGGCGCTGGTCGCCTTCGACGAGGAGACCGGGAGGGGCGTGGGCGTCGTGCGGTTCATCCGCGACCGCGAGGACCCGACGCGGGCCGAGATGGCGGTCTCGGTGGCCGACGACTGGCAGGGGCGGGGCGTGGGGACCACCCTGCTGTCGCTGCTCGCCGACCGGGCCCGGGAGGAGGACATCAGCTGCTTCACGGCCTCCGTGCTGGCCGCGAACACGCCGATGCTCGACGTCCTGTCCGAGCTCGGCGAGCCGCACGTCGTCCGTCGCGACGCGGGCGTCGTGGAGCTCGAGGTGCCCCTGCCCGAGGAGGGCATCGGGCGGCAGCTGCCGGCGCTCCTGCGAACCGCGGCAACCGACGCACTCGAGCACTGAGGCGCCCCGCGTCCGCCTGCCGTGCGGCCGCGAGCCCCCCGGCGCCGCGCGGCTCCGGGCCGCCGCGTCTGGCAGAGTCCGGGCGATGCCGCAGCCCACGACGACCCCCGTGACCCCTGCCGATCTGGCCCCGACCGCCTTCCTCGACGCGGACCATCCCGACGTCCTCGCGTTCGCGCGCGACGCGGTCGGCGACGCGACCGACGACGTGACGAAGGCGCGCCGGCTCTTCGCCGCCGTCCGGGACGGCATCCGCTACGACCCGTTCAGCCTGTCCACCGATCCGGCCAGCTACCGGGCGAGCGCGGTCCTGGCGGCCGGGTCGGCGTACTGCGTCCCCAAGTCCGTCCTGCTGAGCGCGGCGGCCCGCGCCGTCGGCGTGCCGGCCCGGCTCGGACTCGCGGACGTGAGGAACCACCTGCAGTCCCCCCGACTCGCCGAGCGGATGGGCACCGACCTGTTCGTCTACCACGGGTACAGCACCCTGTTCGTCGGGGGCGCCTGGCGCAAGGCGAGCTCCGCGTTCAACGCCGAGCTGTGCGCGCGGTTCGGTGTCGAACCCCTGGACTTCGACGGCACCTCCGACGCGCTGCTGCACGCGTTCAGCGGGGACGGCTCCCGGTACATGGAGTACCTGCACGATCACGGCGACCGACAGGACCTCCCGCTGGAGGAGATCCTCGACGCCTACCGGCGTGCCTACCCGGTGCTCATCGACGGGTGAGCGCCAGCACGGCGGACGCCGCGACCGCCAGGACCGCGATCGTGATCGCCATCGGCAGTGCGGTGCCCTCCCCGGCGACGCCCACCAGCGGGGCCGTCGCGGCGCCGATCGCGAACTGCGAGGTCCCCAGCAGCCCGGAGGCGCTCCCGGCGTCGTCCGGGTGCTCGGCCAGCGCGAGCGCGGTGGCGTTGGGGAGGACGATCCCCACGCAGCCGACGACGACGAACAGACAGGCGACCACCGCGACGAGCCCGGCGACATCGGCGCTCACGACGGCCACCAGCAGGATCCCGCCCGTCGCCTGAACACGGAGGCCCACCCGCATCAGCGTCTGAGGTGCGTGCCGGACGACCAGCACCGAGTTCGCGCGACCGGCGGCGACGATCCCGATCGCGTTCAGCGCGAAGAGCAGGCTGAACCCGGTCGGGCTCACGCCGTAGACGTCTTGGAAGACGAACGAGGATCCGGCGATGTAGGCGAACATGGCGGCGAAGGAGAGGCCGCAGGCGGCCGCGTGGGCGACGAACCGCCGGTCGCGCGCCAGTCGCACCATCGCGCCGCGTGTGTCGGCGAGACCGCCCGTGCGCCGCCGGTGGACCGGGAGCGTCTCGGGCAGGATCGCGAGGCTGGCGACCAGCAGGGCGACGCCCACCGCGCCGAGGACCACGAACACGCCACGCCAGTCGGTGAGCGCCAGGAGCTGCGCACCGAGGATCGGGGCGAGGATCGGGGTGACGCCGTTGACCATCACCAGCAGGGAGAAGACGTGCGCGGCCTGAGCGCCGTCGTACCGGTCGCGGACCATGGCGCGCGCGACCACGATCCCGGCGGCGCCCGCGAACCCCTGAGCCACCCGCAGCAGCGCCAGGGTCGCGGCTGAAGGTGCCGCGGCGCAGGCCAGGGACGCCAGGACGAAGACGGCGAGCCCGACGAGGATCGTGGGGCGGCGTCCTCGGGCGTCGCTGATCGGGCCCGCGACGAGTTGTCCGATCGCGAGCCCCGCGAGGCAGCCGGTCAGCGTCAGGCCGACCGTCGACGCGGAGGCGTCGAGGTCGTCGCGAAGCTCGGGAAGCCCGGGGAGGTACGTGTCGATGCACAGCGGCCCGAACGCGGTGAGCGCTCCGAGCAGCAGGAGCAGACGGAGAGGTGGGGCCGGCCGGACGGTCGGCTCGCCGGCCATGACCACGTTCACGGCGCAGACCCTAATGGCGGGATGGCGCGGAGAACCGCAACGCGATCCGTACTAAGTCCCCTATGCCGGAAATCGGTGACTTCATAGGTTCGCGAGGCATGTCGCACCTGACCCACCACGGGGGCTCACGATGACGTCGGGATCGATGCTCCTCAAGACCCGGCAGTTCTTCCGCGAGCGGGAGCGCAGCACGGACGGGCGCAACGAGCTCTCGGCCGGATCGCGCGACTGGGAGGAGGCGTACCGGCGCCGCTGGCAGCACGATCGCGTCGTGCGCTCGACGCACGGGGTGAACTGCACCGGGTCGTGCTCCTGGAAGATCCACGTCAAGGACGGGCTCGTCACCTGGGAGACGCAGCAGACGGACTACCCCTCCAACGGTCCCGACGTTCCCGACTACGAGCCCCGTGGCTGTCCCCGGGGCGCCTCCTTCTCCTGGTACGTCTACTCGCCGGTGCGGCCGAAGTACCCGTACGTGCGGGGCGTGCTGCTCGCCCTCTACCGGGAGGCCCGGGCGCGGCTCGGCGACCCGGTCGCCGCGTGGGCGGAGATCGTCTCGGACCCGGACAAGGCGCAGGCGTACAAGTCGGCCCGGGGGAAGGGCGGCTTCGTCCGGGCGGGCTGGGACGAGGCATCCGAGATGATCGCCGCCGCCCACGTCCACACGGTCGGCGAGTACGGACCCGACCGCGTCGCGGGCTTCTCGCCGATCCCGGCCATGTCGATGGTGTCCTACACGGCGGGCACGCGGTTCCTCAGCCTCATCGGCGGCGTCTGCCTGAGCTTCTACGACTGGTACGCCGACCTCCCGCCGGCCTCGCCACAGGTCTGGGGCGATCAGACCGACGTGCCGGAGTCCGCCGACTGGTGGAACGCCGGCTACCTGATGCTGTGGGGTTCGAACGTCCCGCAGACGCGCACCCCGGACGCCCACTTCATGACCGAGGCGCGCTACCGCGGTCAGAAGGTCGTGGTCGTCTCACCGGACTTCGCGGGGCACACGAAGTTCGCCGATCACTGGCTGCCGGCCGCGGCGGGCACCGACGGCGCGCTCGCGATGGCGATGGGGCACGTGATCCTCAACGAGTGCCACGTGCAGCGCACGGTCCCGTACTTCGACGGGTACGTCCGCAGGTTCACGGACCTGCCCTTCCTCGTGACGCTCCGCGAGCACCGTGACGGCGTGCACGCCGGGGACCGCTTCCTGCGCGCGTCCGATCTCGGCGATGGGGGAGAGAACGCCGAGTGGAAGACCGTCGTGGTCGACGAGGCCAGCGGTGAGCCCGTCGTCCCGCCCGGTTCCATCGGG
This sequence comes from Paraconexibacter sp., assembly GCF_041602235.1. GTDB lineage: Bacteria > Actinomycetota > Thermoleophilia > Solirubrobacterales > Solirubrobacteraceae > Paraconexibacter. Next base: position 1,258 of record NZ_JBFIGP010000275.1, on the reverse strand, counting down.
TACCGCTGGGGGGACGAGGGCAAGGGCGAGTGGAACCTCGATCTCGGCGACACGAAGCCCGCCCTGTCGCTGCTCGGAAGCCACGACGAGCTCGTCACCGTCGCGATGCCCCACTTCGACGGTGGGCCGACCGAGGGCGGCACCGAGGTGCTGCGCGGCGTGCCGGCCCGCCGGATCGGCGGCCATCTCGTCACCACCGTGTTCGACCTGCTACTCGCCCAGTACGCGGTCGGACGTGAGGGCCTGCCTGGCGAGTGGCCGACCGGCTACGACGACCCGACCCAGCCGGGCACCCCGGCCTGGCAGCAGGAGCACACCGGGGTCGACGCTGGTCGCGTGGTCCGTATCGCCCGCGAGTTCGCGCGCAACGCCGAGCAGACCGAAGGCCGGTCGATGATCGTGCTCGGGGCCGGCGTCAACCACTGGTACCACGCCGACGAGACCTACCGGGCGATCCTCTCCCTGGTGCTGCTGTGCGGCTGCCAGGGCGTGAACGGCGGCGGCTGGGCGCACTACGTCGGGCAGGAGAAGGTCCGCCCGATGTCGGGCTGGGCGACCGTCGCGTTCGCGCTGGACTGGGCGCGCCCGCCGCGCCAGCAGCCCGCGACGCCGTTCTGGTACCTGCTGAGCGACCAGTGGCGCTACGAGGCGCTGGACGCGAGCGACTTCACGTCCCCGACCGGCCCGGGGCGCATCGGCGCGATGCACACGGCCGACGCGCACGCGCTCGCGGCACGACTCGGCTGGCTGCCGAGCTATCCGACGTTCGACCGCAACCCCTTGGACGTCGCCGACGAGGCGTCCGCGGCCGGCGTCCCGGTCGCCGACCACGTCGTCGCCGAGTTGCAGGCCGGACGGTTGGGGTTCGCCTGCCAGGACCCCGATGCGCCGCAGAACCACGCCCGGGTCCTGACGTTGTGGCGGGCCAACCTGCTCGGGTCCTCGTCCAAGGGGCACGAGTACTTCCTGCGTCACGTCCTGGGCGTGCCGGACGCCGCGGTCCGGTCGACCGAGGCCGATGAGGACCAGCGCCCGAAGGACGTCGTCTGGCGCGAGGACGCGCCCACCGGCAAGCTCGACCTGTTCACCACGATCGACTTCCGGATGAACGGGTCGTGCCTGTACTCCGACGTCGTGCTGCCGGCCGCGACCTGGTACGAGAAGCACGACGTCTCGAGCACGGACCTCCACCCGTTCGTCCATCCGTTCAACGCCGCGATCCCGCCTCCGTGGGAGGCCAAGAGCGACTGGGACGCCT
>NZ_JBFIGP010000274.1:0-5060 GCF_041602235.1 Paraconexibacter sp. | reverse complement strand
GTGGGCACGGACGACCGAGGGCGCGTCGCCGCGCTCGTCGGCGAGGGCGAAGGCCCCCGCGACCTCGGCGGCGACCATCTCCGGTTCCTCGGCGTGCGCACCGGGACGCCGTCGCAGGTACCGCTCGGCGAAGGCGGCGAGCGCGCCCGGGTCAGCCCCCAGACGCTCCGCCTGCGTGACCAGCGCAGCAGCGAGCACATCCTCCATGCGCGCGAGCCTATCCGCGGGCGCACGCAGGATGTGAACGGTCTACTGCACCAGGGGCGCTAGCCCAGTCGCTGCTTGAGCGACTCGAGCTGACGGCTCATCGCCGCCGGGAGCCGGTCGCCGAACTTGGCGAGGAACTCCTCGACCTGCGGCAGCTCGGCCTTGACCTGCTCGGCGTCGACGGCCAGAAGCGCCGCGAGATCGTCCTCGCCGACGTCGTCGAGACCGTCGATGTTCAGGGCGCCCGGCGCCGGAACGAGGCCCAGCGGGGTCTCGACGGCCTCAGCCTTGCCCTCGCAGCGACGGAAGATCCACTCCAGGACGCGCGAGTTCTCGCCGAACCCGGGCCACAGGAACTTCCCGTCCTCGTCCTTGCGGAACCAGTTGACGTAGAAGATCCTCGGCAGCTTGTCGGCGTCGGCCTGCTCGCCGAGCTTCAGCCAGTGGGCCATGTAGTCGCCGCCGTTGTAGCCCATGAAGGGCAGCTGGGCGAACGGATCGAAGCGCAGCTGGCCGACGGTGCCGAAGGCCGCGGCGGTCATCTCCGAGCTCATCGTGGCGCCCAGGAACGTGCCGTGCTCCCAGTCGAACGCCTCGCGCACCAGCGGCACGACGCTCGCGCGGCGCCCGCCGAAGAGGAAGGCGTCGATCGGCACGCCGGCCGGGTCCTCCCACTCGGCCGCGATCGACGGGCACTGGCCGGCGTCGACCGCGAAGCGGGCGTTGGGATGCGCGGCCGGCGTCTCGGAGTCCGGCGTCCAGTCCTTGCCGTGCCAGTCGATCAGGTGCGCGGGCTTCTCCTTCGTCATGCCCTCCCACCAGATGTCGCCGTCGTCGGTGAGCGCGCAGTTGGTGAAGACCGTGTTGCGCTCGATCGACGCCATCGCGTTGGGGTTCGTGTCGACGCTCGTGCCGGGCGCGACGCCGAAGAAGCCGGCCTCGGGGTTGATCGCGTAGAGGCGGCCGTCCTCGCCGAACTTCATCCAGGCGATGTCGTCGCCGACCGTCTCGACCTTCCAGCCGGGCAGCGTCGGGACGAGCATGGCCAGGTTCGTCTTGCCGCACGCGCTCGGGAACGCGCCGGTCACGTACTTGACGGTGCCCTCGGGCGACGTGAGCTTGAGGATGAGCATGTGCTCGGCCATCCAGCCCTCGTCGCGGGCCATGATCGACGCGATCCGCAGCGCGAAGCACTTCTTGCCCAGCAGGGCGTTGCCGCCGTAGCCGGAGCCGTAGGACCAGATCTCGCGCGTGTCCGGGTAGTGGACGATGTACTTGACCTCGGCGTTCGTCGGCCACGGCACGTCGGCCTCGCCCTCGGCCAGCGGCGCGCCGATCGAGTGCACGCACGGCACGAACTCGCCGTTCTCGCCGAGCACGTCGAGCGCGCCCTGACCCATGCGGGTCATGATCCGCATCGAGACGACCACGTACGGCGAGTCGGTGACCTGCACGCCGATGTAGGACTTGTCGGATCCCAGCGGCCCCATCGAGAACGGGATGACGTACATCGTGCGCCCGCGCATGGCACCTTCGAAGAGGTCGCTCATCTGCGCGCGCATCTCGGCGGGGTCGCGCCAGTTGTTGGTGGGTCCGGCCTCTTCCTCGGTCGCGGCGCAGATGAAGGTCCGGTCCTCCACGCGGGCGACGTCGCTGGGGTCCGACCAGGCGAGGTAGCTGTTGGGACGCTTGGCGTCCGACAGGCGCTTGAACGTGCCCGCCTCGACGAGCTCGCCGGCGAGGCGGTCGTACTCCTCCGCGGAGCCGTCGCACCAGTAGATCTGCTCGGGCTGGACGAGTGCGGCTACCTCGTCAACCCAAGCCAGAAGTTTCTCGTTCTTGGTCGGGACGGTTGTCTCGCTCACGGCGCTTGGACTCCTGCGTAGCGGATGTTGGGATGCCGGGAACGCGCCAGTACCCCTGGGGCTGGGGCGAGCATTCCCGGCGGCGGCTCCGGGCGCCGCGGCGCCCGGGGAATCCGCGAAGCGTACCGCCAACCAGCGGCGGAACGCGCTGAGGTCCTAGCTGCCCGGGTTCTTCTTCGGGACGAGGACGAGGCGCTTGAACTCGGCGACGAGGACGCCGTCCTGGTTCAGGACGCGCGTGTGGACCTTCACGACGCCACGGTCCGGCTTGGACTTGGAGGCCTTCGCCTCGAGCACCTCGGTCTCGCAGAACAGCGTGTCGCCGTGGAAGACCGGGTTCGGATGGCTGAGCTCCTCCGTGGCCAGGTTGGCGATCGCCTTGCCGGATACGTCCGACACGCTCATGCCCAGCGCCAGCGAGTAGACCAGCGGCCCGACGACGACGTTGCGTCCCTGCTGGGACTGCGCGGCGTACACGTCGTTCAGGTGCAGCGGGTGGTGGTTCATCGTGATCAGGCAGAAGAGGTGGTCATCGGACTCCGTGACCGTCTTCGCGGGCCAGTGCTTGTAGACGGCGCCGACCTCGAACTCCTCGAAGTAGCGGCCGTACGCGTGCGCGCCCGAAGCCTCGCGCTCGCGCTGATCAGTGGTGAAGTTCTCGCTCATAGGACCGACCATGGTGCCGGATCGCGGTCCGAGGCGGCGTCCTGGACCCCCGGACGGATACCGTTGCGCATCTATGCGCTCCCCCCGTGACTTCCTCAAGCCCCTCTGCGTCGGCGCGCCGGACCCCGTCACCGAGGTCCCGTTCCCGCCCTCGCGGATGATCCACTTCTTCGACGCGTCCAACGAGAAGATGCGGGCCAAGCTGCCCGACATCGCCGCCAAGGCCGACATCGTGCTGGGCAACCTCGAGGACGCGGTGCCCGTCGACCGCAAGGAGGCGGCCCGCGCCGGCCTCGTGACCGTCGGCAAGGAGATCGACCTCGGCGGCACGCAGCTGTGGACCCGCATCAACGCGCTCGACAGCCCGTGGTGCCTGGACGACCTCACGACGCTCGTGACCGAGATCGGCGACAAGCTCGACGTGATCATGGTCCCGAAGGTCGAGGGCCCGTGGGACATCCACTACATCGACCGCCTCCTCGCCCAGCTCGAGGCGAAGGCCGGCATCCAGAAGCCGCTGCTCGTCCACGCGATCCTCGAGACCGCCCAGGGCGTCGCCCACGTCGACGAGATCGCCGCCGCCTCCCCGCGCATGCAGGGCATGAGCTTCGGCCCGGCCGACCTCGCCGCCTCGCGCCGCATGAAGACCACCCGCGTCGGCGGCGGCCACCCCGGCTACCTGTCGATGTCCGACCCGGTGCTGAACGAGGACGGCTCGATCAGCGACGCCGAGCGCATCACCGCCCAGCAGGACCCGTGGCACTACTCGATCGCCCGCATGGTCGACGCCTGCACCACCAACGGCTGTCTGCCGTTCTACGGCCCGTTCGGGGACATCAAGGATGTCGCGGCCTGCGAGGCGCAGTTCCGCTCCGCGTTCCTCCTGGGCTGCGTCGGCGCCTGGTCGCTGCACCCCGTCCAGATCGACATCGCCAAGAAGGTCTTCTCCCCGCCGGTCGACGAGGTCCTGTTCGCCAAGAAGGTCCTCGAGGCGATCCCGGACGGCAAGGGCGTCCACATGATCGACGGCAAGATGCAGGACGACGCGACCTGGAAGCAGTGCAAGGTCATGGTCGACCTCGCGACGATGCTCTCCGAGAAGGACCCCGAGCTGAAAGCCGCCTACGAGCTGTAGGCCGTAGGGTTCCCGGCGCGATGAGATTCTACGAATACGAGGCGCGCGAGATCGTCAAGCGCGCCGGTATCCCCGTCACGGACTACGGGTTCACCACCGATGCTGCGGAGGCCAAGGAGATCGCCGCCCGCATCGGTGGCCCCACGGTCATCAAGTCCCAGGTGCTCACGGGCGGGCGCATGAAGGCGGGTGGCGTCAAGTTCGCCGACACGCCCGACGAGGCGCAGGCCCACGCCACCGACATCCTGCAGCTCGAGATCAACGGCCTGCAGCCGCGCGGCGTGCTCGTCGACCCCAAGGCCGACGTCAAGCAGGAGTACTACATGGGCGTCGTCTGGGACGGCGCCGCGAAGAAGCCGCTGATGCTCTTCAGCGACATGGGCGGCATCGACATCGAGCAGGTCGCCGAGGAGCACCCCGACCACGTCGGCAAGCGTCACTTCTCGACGCTGCACCCGTTCAGCGACTTCATGGCCAAGCAGTGCATCGCCGATGCGGGCGTGACCGGCAAGGCGCTGCAGCGCTGCACGCCGATCCTCGCCCGCCTGGCCCAGCTCTTCCTCGACAACGACATGCTGCTGGCGGAGATCAACCCGCTCGCCGAGTTGAACGACGGCACCTTCGTCGCGCTCGACGCCCACATGGAGATGGAGAACGAGGGCATGCCGCGCCAGAAGGCGCTGCTCAAGGCGCTGGGCATCGGCGCCGACGAGGGCACGCGGGAGACCTACGTGCCGTCCGCCTTCGAGGAGGCCGTCCACGCCGTGGACTCCGCCGACCACCGCGGCGTCATCCAGGGCAAGGACAACGGCTTCGACGGCAACATCGGCCTCATCATCGGCGCGGGCGGCGGTTCGCTCACGCTCACCGACGCGGTCCGCCAGCAGGGCGGCAGGCCCGCCAACTACTCGGAGATCGGCGGCAACCCGTCGGTCGCCAAGGCGTGCGGGCTGGCGAAGGCGGTCCTGCAGAAGGACGGCGTCGAGCAGATCGCCGTGATGATGTCGATCGTCTCCAACACCCGCGTGGACATCGTCGCCCGCGGTGTCATCAAGGCGTGCCTGGAGCTCGGCAAGGACCCGGCCGAGACGATCGCGATCTTCCGGATCCCCGGCGCCTGGGAGGACGAGGGCTTCAAGATCCTCGACAAGTACGGCATCGAGTACTGCGACCGCTCCGTCTCCCTC
>NZ_JBFIGP010000273.1:0-5076 GCF_041602235.1 Paraconexibacter sp. | reverse complement strand
GTTCTTCCTCGGTATCGCGGGTGTCGTCCGCAGCCGCAGGACCCGTTTCATCGGCACCGTCCTCGGCGCCGCGACCCTGATCGTCTCGGCCGGCATCTGGCTGACGATCTGACGCTGCGACAGCGCACGTCCCCTCATTCGAAAGGTTCCATCCGATGACCCGTTCCGCTCCACGCCGTCGTGCCGCCGTCGCCCTCGCCCTCGCGCTCGCCGGCGCGGTCGGTGCCGCTGGGTGCGGCGCCGAGGTCTCGGTCGGTGGCAAGACGCTCAACACCGGTGAGGCCGAGACGCAGATCGCGGCCGGCCTGACCGAGCAGCTCGGCGGCGACGTCAGCGTCTCGTGCCCGGAGGACGTCAAGGTCGAGAAGGGCGCGACGTTCGAGTGCGAGGCCACCGACCCGCAGAGCGGTGAGACGGCCACGGTCACCGTGGAGCAGAAGGACGACGAGGGCAACATCCGCTGGGAGGTGGCGCAGTGATGCGCGCGCGCCACACCACACGGTCGGGTGCCGGGCCGGTCGGCACGCTGCTCGTCGTCCTGGCGCTCGTGCTCGCCGGCTGCGGCGGGGGCGGGGACGACACGCCGAAGCTGTCCGAGCGTGCCAAGAGCGCGCCGGCGATCGGCGAGGGGACGCCGGTCAAGGTCCAGGCGAGCCTGCTCGGTGACGAGGGCGAGACGGCCAGCGCCGGAGACGCCGAGAGCTACGAGCCGTCCGGCGAGATCATCGCCGACAGCGGCTTCCGCCCGGAGGTCGACGGGTTCAGCTTCGAGAACTACGGCAACGACGTCGGGCCCGAGAACCTCACGACGGCCGAGGTCCAGTCGCTGTTCGGCGATCAGGTCTGCATCGGCGGGGACGGGGAGGACTGCCGTCTGATCCCGCCGGCCAAGCGCTGGATGGACAACCAGAACGAGGCGATGGGAGGGGGCCACTGCATGGGCTTCTCGGTCGCGGCCATCCGGATGTTCCAGGAGGTCCTCGACCCCGAGGACTTCGGCGACGACACCACCAGCGAGCTGGAGATCGTCGACAACGTCGACCTCCAGAAGTCCATCGCCGAGCACTGGGTCTACCAGGCGCTGCCGTTGATCCAGGAGAAGACGGTCGAGGGCACGCCCGACAAGATCGTCGACCGCCTCGTCGACACGCTCAACTCCGGCGAGGAGGACTACACGATCGGCATCTTCATGGCCGACGGGTCGGGCGGTCACGCGGTCACGCCGTTCGCGATCGAGGACAAGGGCGACGGCAAGGCCGCGATCCTCGTCTACGACAACAACTACCCCGGCATCACCCGGGCGATGGACGTCGACCTCGAGGAGAACAGCTGGCAGTACGTCGGCGGCACCAACCCGCAGAACCTCGGCGAGGTCTACCAGGGCAACGCCGACACGAAGAGCATGGTGCTGCTCCCGACCACGCCCGGCGAGGAGCAGCAGCCCTGTCCCTTCTGCCGCGGTGAGGCCGCCGAGGACGGCGAGGATCTCGGCAGCACGCTCCCGGACGCCAAGCAGTACTCGGAGATCACCCTCAACGGGGACGTCGCCAACCACCCGCACCTGATCCTGACCGACGACCAGGACCGGCAGACCGGCATCGTCGACGGCAAGCTCAAGCGGGAGATCCCCGGCGTGGAGATGGACCAGAGCTTCAGCGTTCGCAACTGGGAGGCCGGTCCCGAGCCGCGGTACCGCGTCCCGGCGGGCAAGGACATCGGCATCACGGTCGACGGCTCCAACCTGAAGAAGACCGCGACGGTGTCGCTGGACCTCGTCGGGGGCGGCCTGGTCGTCGCCGTGGACGAGATCCGCATCGCCCCCGGCCAGCAGGACAACGTGTACCTGGACGGCAAGGGTCGCGGCTTCTACTACGAGACGAACTCCAAGAAGGACGCCACACCGGAGTTCTACGCCGGCCTCGAGGACGGTGACGCGGCGTACACGTTCGCCGCGACGGCGGTCGGCCTCAAGCCCGGGTCCCCGATCGGCCTGCTGGTGGACCGCGAGTCGGGCACCGTCCTGCTGGACGCCGACGGCACGCACGGGTCCCTCGACGGGAAGGGCTACTTCGGCCTCCTGGTCGGGAAGGAGACGGCGACGCGCTCCTACATCTGGGGCACCGACGAGCTGGAGCTGGACGGCAAGCGGGGTGACGGCGTGTACTTCAACTACAAGCAGACGCCGAAGGCCGGCAAGTCGCTCGAGCTCGAGGTCGGTCCCGAGGACGGTCCGTTCAAGACGGTCAAGGCTCCGTACCAGCCCTGACCGGAGAGGACCGCTGGCGCGACGCGACGGTCAGAGCGCCGTCGCGTCGACCGCGGGGGCGTGGAGGTCCCCGAAGCGGTCCTCCGGGGTGCGGACGGCCAGGTAGCCGTCCCGCACCTCAGCCGCCGGGAGGGAGGTCGGGGTCACGTCGAGGTCGACCTCGACGCCGTCCGCGAGGGCGGCCTGCAGCGCCGGGAGCGCTGTCGCCACCCGCTCGGGGTCCAGCGTGAGCACGCCCCGCGCGGCGATCCGGCTGACCAGCAGGGTCCGCAGCGCCTCGATCGCGAGCCCTTCCTCGCCGGGCCCGGGGTCGGCGACCGCGACGTCGAAGCACCGCTGCAGCTCCAGGTGGGTCGTCGCACCCGCGAGGCTCGGGACGAAGCACGCACCGAGGGTGGGCCACGCGGCGAGCGCACGGCTCTGGGCGACCCAGTGATCGACGACCTCCAGCGGGTGGCAGTGCCCGGTGCGCGCGTGCAGGTGGTGCAGCACCACGTCCAGCGCGCCCTCGTGGCTCGGCGGCTCGGCGAGCTCGCCGCGTCGCACGGGCCCCAGCGCGCGGGCCGCCGCCTCGGCGGTCGCCAGTGCCTCCCGCCAGCGGTCGGGCGCGTGGTGGCCGAGCACCGCGTCGGGGTCGGCCGCCGCGGCCTCGATCAGCTCACGTAGCTCCTGGGCGGTGCGGGCCACCGGCCACAGCCCCGCGGCCGCGCCCGCGCTGCCGAGCAGGTCCGCCTCGACGGCGTCGGGCGCCCACGCCACCACGGGCAGGCCGGACTGCGCCGCCTCCACGGCGGCGGTCCCCGACGAGCACGGGTAGGACTCGACGAAGACGTCGCAGGCCGCCAGCACGTCGCTCACGTCCGGCACGACGCCGGCGGCGATCACCCGGCCGGCCGTCGCCTGGGCCGCCTGCGCCCACCGCCCCGTCGGCGAAGGGCCGACCGCCAGCAGCAGGGTGTGGGGGTCGGCGGCCACCAGGGGCTGCACCGCGTCGAGCAGGTGCCGGTCGCCGCCCTCGAACTTGTAGCTCGACCCGATGGTCAGCAGGACGCGAGCGTCCGGCGGGATCCCGATGCGTGCGCGCGCCTGCGCGCGACGCTCCGACGTGGTGCGCGCCACGTCGTCGAGGGGCAACGCGAGCGTCGCCGTGCGCGACCGCGGCAGACCGCGCCGGTCGACGGCGATGTCGGCCGCGACGGGGCGGTGGCCCACCACCACGTCGCACACGTCGCGCCCCAGCCAGAAGCAGTGGTCGGCGTGGTTGCAGAACAGGATCGGCGGACGGTCCGCGACGTCCGCCCAGGCGAGCGACGCGAGCGGGTCGTTGGGCTGCACGTGCAGGACGATGAGGTCGTGCCGTGCGCCGAGCGCCCGCAGCGCCTCGGCGGTGGCGAGGAGTCCGGCGTCGTACCCGGGGACGGCGTGCTCGACGCCGCCGCTGCGCTGCGCGGCCGCGACCAGCGGAGCGGGGGTGGGGCCCGCCGGACGCGCCACCACGAAGGAGTGCCGCCGGCCGGCGTCGCGCTCCATCCACCTCCAGGCCAGACGGGTGTGACCGCCGACATCCATGGCGTTGGAGAGCACGTGCAGGACGCCCTCCCCTCCCACCCACGGGACGTCGGGAAGGCTCCGCGCCGCACCCGCCAGCACGGCCTCGAGTCGCTCGCAGGCGAAGCGGCCGGGATGCCGCAGCGCCGCGACGCCCGCAGCGCTCTGGACCAGGACGGCGGCCACCCCGGGGCGACCCTCGTCCACGCACCGCCGCGCCGCGTCGGTCAGCGCGTCGAGGACGTCGGCGTGACGCTTCAGCTCAGCGGTGGCCGGCATGCGCGAGCACCGAGTGGACGACGGAGGCGACGACGTCCACGGAGGACGGCGGCAGCTGGGGACCGATCGGCAGCGACAGCACCTCGTTCGCGATGCGCTCGGCGATCGGGAACGGCCCGAGCCCGAGGTCCGCGTACGCGCCCGAGGCGTGGGGAGGGATCGGGTAGTGGATCTGGGTGCCGATGCCCCGCTCGGCCAGTCGCTCACGCAGGCCGTCCCGATCGTGCTCCGCGCGCACGACGTACAGGTGCCACACGTGATCCCGGGGGTCCTCCGGTGCTCCCGGCAGCGTCAGCGGCGCACCCTCGAGGGCATCGGCGTACCGCCGGGCCAGCGCACGACGCCGATCGTTCCACGCGTCCACGTGCGCGAGCTTGACCCGCAGCATCGCGGCCTGCACGGGATCCAGGCGGGAGTTCACGCCGCGCTCCTCGTTGCGGTAGCGCTCGCGCGATCCGTAGTTGCGCAGCACCCGGATCCGGGCGGCGATCGCCGCGTCGTCCGTCGTCACGGCGCCCGCGTCCCCCTGGGCCCCGAGGTTCTTGGACGGGTAGAACGAGAACGCGGCGACGTGCCCGGTCGAGCCCGCGCCGCGGGCGCCGTGCGCCTGGGCGGCGTCCTCGACCAGGGCCAGGCCGCGGCGGTCGCAGAGCGCCCGGAGCTCGCGGGCGAACGCCACCCGGCCGTAGAGGTGCACGCAGAGCACGGCCGCCGTGCGCGGGGTGAGCGCCGCCTCGACCGCGTCCGGCGTGATGGCGAAGGTCTCCTCGTCGGGTTCGACCGGGACCACCGTCGCGCCCACGGCGCTGACCGCCAGCCACGTCGCGATGTACGTGTTCGACGGGACGACGACCTCGTCCCCAGGGCCGATGTCCAGGGCCCGCAGCGCCAGCTCCAGGGCGTCCAGGCCGCTCGCGACGCCGACTGCGTGCGCGGTCCCGACCCAGGTGGCGAACTCCTGCTCGAACGCCTCGACCTCCGGG
>NZ_JBFIGP010000272.1:0-5079 GCF_041602235.1 Paraconexibacter sp. | reverse complement strand
TTCGAGGGCCTGCCCATGATCTTCGAGGGCCCGGGCGTCGAGGGGAAGGGCGTCGTGGCGCGCGACCTCGAGATCGCCCGGGAGATGCGCACGGAGGGCCTCGCCACACGCGCTTCCTGACGAGCGGCACCGCGCCAGGCAAGGAAGGGTTGCGGCCTCCCGCCCCCGGTCCAGCGGAAGAGCGGAAGGCCGCGGTCCGGACGGTACCACCGAGCGCGCCGGACCCGGCAACGCCAGGTCAAGTGCGACCTATGCCGCAGGTACCGAGGTGCTGGCCGTGCCGATCGCCCGGGCGAGCTCCGCCCGCAGCGTCGGGGTGTTGTTCCCGCGGTACTCGGGACCGAGCCGCAGCAGGCGAGGACCGGCCGAGGTGGTGATGTCGAGCACCACCTCGCTCTCGCCCGGGAAGTTCTCGAGCACGTACTTCAGCTCGTCGATGATCGACGCCTGCACCGCGGCGGCGTCGAGGCGGACCCGGATCTCCTCCGGCCCCTTCTGCTCCTCGGCGAGCTGGACCTCGGCGGCGGCCACCTGGGCCTCGCTCGGCGCGAACTTCTCGATCGAGGACAGGACCATGGACGTGCCGCGGTCCCCGTGCTCGACCTTGCCCTTGACCAGGACCACGGTGTCCGGCACCAGGAGGTCCGCGTACTCCGTGATCGTCTTCTCGAACGCGATCGCCTCGACGGTGCCCTCGAGATCGTCGATCGTCACGAACATCATCTGGCTGCCGGTCCGCGTGCGCAGCTGACGGGTCGCCGAGATGATCCCGCCGGCGGTCACCCAGTCCCCGTGCGTCACCTTGGCGATCTCGCCGAGCGAGATGTCGGCCTTGACGCGCAGGGCGGCGCGGACGTCCTTGAGCGGATGCGCCGACACGAACACGCCGATCGCCTCCTTCTCGAAGGCGAGCAGCTCGTTCTTGTCGAACTCCTCGGTGGGGATCGGCGGGTGCTGCACGGCGAACACGGCAGCGGCACCGCTACCACCGGCCAACCCCGGCTCGGGGCCCAGATCGAAGATCGACCCCTGACCGATCTGGGCGTCCTGCTGGACCTTCTGGCCGGCCGACTGGGCCTGCTCGAGCACCTCGAGCATGCCGCGGCGCGTCGCCCCGGTCTGGTCGAACGCCCCGGACTTGATCAGGGCCTCGATCGTCTTGCGGTTCGCGGCACGGTGATCCACCCGCTCGCAGAAGTCCCAGAGCGAGACGAACGGGCCTCCGTCCTCCCGCGCCGCCTTGATCGCCTCGACCGCCCCGTGTCCCACGCCCTTGACGGCGTCCAGGCCGAAGCGGATCGCCCCTTCGACGACGACGAACTCGTGGTCGGAGACGTTGACGCACGGGGGCAGGATCGAGATGCCCATCTCGTCGCAGCGCGCGACGAAGAACGGGACCTTGTCCTTGGTGTTCATGACCGAGCTGATCAGCGCGGCCATGTACTCGGCGGGGTAGTTGGCCTTCAGCCACGCCGTCCGGTAGGAGATCAGCGCGTAGCACGCGGCGTGGGACTTGTTGAAGGAGTAGTCGGCGGACTTCTCGTTCGTCGCCCACAGGTCCTCGACCACGCGGGCGTCCACGCCGTTGGCGGCGCAGCCCTCGAAGAACGCCGGCTTGAGCGCCGCCATCGCCTCGCGGTTCTTCTTGCCGATCGCCTTGCGCAGGTCGTCGGCCTGCGCCCCCGTGAACCCGGCGAGCTCCTTGGAGATGAGCATCGCCTGCTCCTGGTACAGGATCACGCCGTAGGTCGGGCCGATGATCGGCTCCAGGCGCTCGTCGGCGATCCGCACCGAGTTGGGGTCCTTCTTGCCCCGCGCGTACGTGGGGATCTGGTCCATCGCGCCCGGCCGGTACAGCGACACCAGCGCCACCAGGTCGTCGAAGACCGTGGGCTTGACCTTCTTGAGCGCCTCGCGCATGCCCTCGGACTCGAACTGGAACACCCCCACCGAATCACCACGCGCGAGCATCTCGTAGGTGCGCGCGTCGTCCAGCGGCAGGGTGTTCATGTCCGGACGGGTGCCGGTGGACCGCTCGATGATGTCCAGCGCGTCCTCGATCACGTCGAGGTTGCGCAGGCCCAGGAAATCCATCTTGAGCAGGCCGAGTTCCTCGACCGGCTTCATCGAGAACTGCGTGACGAGCTTGTAGTTCTTCCCGCCGCCCGGGATCGCCGGACCGGACTTGTCCTCCGTCAGCTGGACCGGCACCACGTCGGTCAGCGGCATGCCCGCGATCACGACCGCGGCCGCGTGGATCGAGTTGTTGCGGACGATGCCCTCGAGGCCGCGGGCGATGTCGACGACCTGCTTGGCGGTCGGGTCGCTGTCGTAGCGCAGCCGCAGCGGCTCGCCCTCCGCGAGGCACTTCTCGAAGCTCGGGCTCCGTCCCTGCTCGGGCTCGGGGACGAGCTGGGAGATCTCCTCCCCCACCTGGTACGGATGCCCGAGGACCCGCGCCGCGTCCTTGGTGGCGGCCCGCGGGGCCATCTTGCCGAACGTGATGATCTGGGCGACGGACTCGCGGCCGTACTTGCCCACCACGTACTGCATGACCTTCTCCCGGCCACGCACCGAGAAGTCGATGTCGATATCCGGCATCGACACCCGCTCGGGGTTCAGGAACCGCTCGAACAGCAGGTCGTACTTCAACGGATCCAGATCGGTGATCCGCAGCGAGTACGCGATCAACGAGCCCGCCGCCGACCCACGACCCGGACCCACCGCGATCCCGTGGTCCTTCGCGTACTTCACGAAATCCCACACGATCAGGAAGTAGGCGTTGAAGCCCATGCGGTCGATGACCCCGAGCTCCATCTCCATCCGCTCGATCGCCCGCGCCGGGATCGGGCTGCCGTAGCGCTCGTGCAGGCCCGCGAGCACCAGCTCGCGCAGGTAGGCCCGCTCGTCCTCACCCTCCGGCAGGAACCGCGGGATCAACTGACCACCCAGCGGGATCTCCACGTCGCAGCGCTCGGCGATCTCCAGCGTCGAGGCCAGCGCCTCCGGGTACTTCGCGAAGTCCGACGCCATCTCCTCGTTGCTCTTGAGGAAGAACTCGTTGGTGTCGAACGACAGCTTCGGCTCCGCCAGCGTCGACTTCGTGTTCACGCACAGCAACGCCGCGTGGTGGTGGTAGTCCTCGCGGCGCAGGTAGTGCACATCCCCGGTACCGACCAGCTTGCCGCCCAGCTCGCGGGCGATCTTCACGATCCCCTCGTTGACCACCGTCTGCTCGGCGATCCCGTTCTGCTGGATCTCGAAGTACACGTTCTCGCGGCCGAACGCCCCGAACAGATCGTCGATGTGCCCCCGCGCGTCGTCGAACGCCCCGTTGACCAGCCGCTGCGAGGCCCGCGAGGCCAAGCAGCCCGTCAACGCGATGATGCCCTTGCCGTGGCTGGCGAGCTGCCCCATGTCGATCTGGGGCTTGCCCATGTTCAGGCCCTCGGTGAACCCCAGCGACGAGAGCCGCACGAGGTTCTGGTACCCCTCGTTGGTCGAGGCCAGCAACGTCAGGTGGTTGCGCTCCCCCCGGCCCTTGTGGGCGTGATCGTCCACGAAGTAGATCTCACAGCCGATGATCGGCTTGATCCCGGCCTTCTTGCACGCCTTGTAGTGCTCGACCGCACCGTTCATCACCCCGTGATCGGTGAGGCCGAGGGCCGGCTGACCGAACGCCGCGGCGCGTTCCGCGAGAGCCTGGAGCTTGCAGGCCCCGTCGAGCAGCGAGTACTCGGAATGGACGTGGAGATGCGCGACGGTCGGGACGGACACGGGTCTCAGGAACGGTAGGGGTCGGGGCGGACGGTGCCGACGGTCTCGCCGGGGGCGTGGTGGACGCCGCGCGCCATCACGACGCGACACCGCGAGCGGCGTCGAACCAGCGGTGCAGGAGAGCCACCGGGCTGACCGCGCCGGTCACCGTGACGCGCTCCCCGGGCGGCAGCCCTCGCCCCTCCAGGAGTCCCGGCAGGGCCTCGGAGCTGACGTGCACGGTGCTCGCGTTCTCGTCCACGGGGGCACCGGCGCCGACCCGCAGCGCGCGATCGGCGCGGACGTGCCAGCGCGCGTCGTCGGCGCCGTCCAACGCGTAGGCGACGGTGAAGTCGTGACCCGCCACGTGCTCGGTCGGTACCGCGGCGCACAGGAGCTCCAGCAGCAGCCCGGCGTCGGCGCCGGCCGCAGCGAGCTCGGCGACACCCAGCGGGGCACGGAGGTCCCGCAGGACCCGGCGCAGGCGCCGCCGGCGCCCGCTGACCCGAGCCCCGGCCAACCGGCGTGCCGCCCCGCCCTGCAGCAGCGGAGCCACCTGATCGAGCGTCCCGCTCACGGCGACGTCGACATCGCCACCCAGGCCGGCGTCGAGCCGATGGGAGGTCGCCATCCCGTCGCGCAGGCTCACGCGCCACGCGCCGAGCCCGTCGATCCTCAGGTCGTAGTCGAGGTCGTGCTGCGTCCGCGACGCCTGGGCCCGGAACACCGCCGCCAGCGCCGCGTCGAGTCGCTCGCCGCCGCCATCCGCCGTCCGCGCCAGCGCGGCCGCGACCCAGGGGCGACCGGGACCGTCCGCCGTACTGCGGGCCTCGAGGACTTGGACATCCCCCTGCGGGTCCGGGGAGGACGTCGCGCGAGGCGGTTCGGCGGGCCCGGCCGGCATCGGCGGGACCGGTCGCGGCACCCGGGCGAGCACGACCGCATCGGGCTCGGTCGTCGGCTGGGTCGCGAAGGCGTCCCCCATCGCGGCGGCTGCCTGCTGCACCGCCCAGGAGCGCTCGCGCGGCGGGAGGGACGGCGGGATGGGCTCCTGCACCGCCGGGTCCTCCAGGACGGGATCGTTCGCCCGCCCCATGTCCGCAGACGGCTCGCCGGTCGCTGCCTCGTCGGTACGCGCCTGCTCGTCGGCCGCCCTCGGCGTCTCGTCCGCCGCGCCCGGCATCTCGTCCGCCGCGCTCGGCACCTCGTCCGGGGGCGGCGCGTCGAGGGTGTCGACGCGGGCGCGGAGCCGCTCCGCCGCCCGCTGCAGGCCGGAGATGAGCTCGGAGGTCTCCGGGTCGACATCGCCCTGCGGGCGCGTGG
>NZ_JBFIGP010000271.1:0-5081 GCF_041602235.1 Paraconexibacter sp. | reverse complement strand
TACCGCCGCCGCAGCACGCGGAACCCCCGGTCCAGCAACTGCATGGACTGCGGCCCGGGGTTTGAGGAGTGCAGGAGCACGACGGCGAGCCGGCGCCCGTCCTGCTCGGCCGCGCCGACGAAGCAGCGACCGGCGGCGTCGGTGTAGCCCGTCTTGACACCGAGGGCACCCGGGTACCCGGCCTTCACCAGGTGGTTGTGGCCGTAGAGGTAGATCCGGCCGCCCTTGGTGGGGAAGGGCAGGACCACGCGCCGTCGCTTCATGATCCGCGCGACACGGGGCTGCTCGAGTGCGAGCTTGGCCATCGCCACCAGGTCGACCGCGCAGGACCGGTTGCCCTTGTCGACGATCCCGCTCGAGGAGGCGAAGCGGGTGCAGGCCAGGCGCTCCTCCTCGGCTCGCTCGTTCATCGCGTCCACGAACGCCCGCTCCGTTCCGGAGACGTGCTCGGCGAGCGCGACCGCGGCGTCGTTGCCGCTGACGAGCATCAGGCCATTGAGCAGGGTCTCGAGCCGGACCCGCTTCTTCTTGGGGAGGATGCCGATCTTCGAGCCCTCGACGTTCCGCGCCCGTGAGGAGATCCGCACCTTCTCGTCGGCGTCCGAGCGCTCGGCGACGAGGATCGCGGTCATGATCTTCGTGAGCGACGCGATCGGCAGCGGGGTGACCGGCCGGAGGCGCCACAGGACCTCACCGCTGTCGAGGTCGACGAGGATGCCCGACGTCGGCGGCCTGGTGAACGAGTCGCGCACGGGGTCGCGCCGGTCGCTGTCCAGGCGGATCTCCAGCGCCTTGGGGCCGCCGTCGACGAGCAGCGCGCCGTTGGCCCCCTGGGGCGGCGTGACCGGGAGGTTGGGCGGGGCGACGTCGGCCGCCTGGGCGTCGGCGGACGTCACGGGTCCGTCGTCCAGCAGCCCGCACCCGGCGAGGCCCGGCGTCAGGATCGCGGCGGCCGCTGCCGCTGCGGCGAGACGTCGGTGCTTCCTCACGGGTCCGGCGGTTGACGGAGCGCTCCCACGATGCCGAAGCCGAACATCGCGAGGACGAGCAGCGAGACGGCGGTCAGGAAGTTCGGGCCGTTGGCGAGGATGTCGAAGACGGTGAGCACCGCGAATCCGATGATGAAGACCGCTGCGACGGCGAGGATGGGCTTGTGTTGCGGGTTCATCAGTAGACCGGGTACTTCGCGCCGCCGAACGGCAGGTCCTTCTCGCGGGTGGTGAACAGTTTGACGGCCAGCAGGCCGAAGACGAACCCGCCGATGTGGGCGAAGTAGGCGACACCGCCCCCGCCGCCGGTCGGGTTCGTGAGGTCGAGCGCGCCGTAGGCGACCTGCGTGAGGAACCAGAACCCGAGGACGAGCGTCGCCGGGATCTCGATGATCGTGAAGAACAGCACGATGAAGATCAGCGTGACGACGCGGGCCCGCGGGTACAGCAGGATGTAGCCGCCCAGGACGCCGGCGATCGCCCCGGACGCCCCGACGGTCGGGACGGCCTCGTCGGGTCCGATCGCCGTCTGCAGCACGAGCGCGCAGATGCCGCCGAGCAGGTAGAAGGCGACGAAGCGCACGCGGCCCATGGCGTCCTCGACGTTGTTGCCGAAGATCCACAGGAACAGCATGTTGCCGCCGAGGTGGAGCAGCCCTCCGTGGAGGAACATCGAGGAGAACACCGTCAGGAGCGTGGGCGGCTGGTCGGGCGCGGTGCCCGACACGCCCGGCTGGCCCTCGCAGGCGAGCTGCCCGCCGGGGCCCGCGACGGCCGCGCACTGGTCACCCAGGTGCGTGAGCTCGTAGGGGATCGCGCCCCAGTCGATGATGACGCCCTGGTCCGGGTCGCCGAACAGCGACCCGGGACGCTGCAGCAGGACGTACACGAGCACGTTCAGGACGATCAGCGCGATCGTGACGACCGGCAGCCGGTCGGTGGGGATGTTGTCCTTGAGCGGGAACACGCGGTGGCGAGGGCCCGCCGAGGCTACGCCACGGTGACGGCCGCCGACGCCAGCGGCCCGGTGCCCGGCTCGTCCTGCGCGACGTGCTGGTCGGCGTGGTAGCTGGAGCGCACCAGGGGGCCGGCGGCGATGTGGTCGAAGCCGAGCTCGTACCCGCGCTCCTCGACCTCCTTGAACTCGTCCGGGTGCCACCAGCGCACCACGGGCAGGTGGCGCTCGGTCGGCCGCAGGTACTGGCCGATGGTGATGATCTGCACCTCGCTCTCGCGGAGGAGCTTGAGGGTCTCGACGACCTCGTCGACGGTCTCCCCGAGTCCGACCATCAGGCCGGACTTCGTCGCGACCGCCGTGCCGCCGAAGTGCTTGGCGGTACGGAGGACGCGGGTGGAGCGCTCGAACGTCGACCCGCGGCGGGCCACGGGGTAGAGCCGCGGGACGACCTCGACGTTGTGGTTGAAGACGTCCGGACGTTCGTGGATGACCCGTGCGAGCGGCATGTCCGCGCCACGGAAGTCGGGGGTGAGCACCTCGACCTTGCACTTCGGCGCCTGGCGGCGGACCTCGCGGATCGTCGCCGCCCAGATCCCGGCGCCGTAGTCCGGGAGGTCGTCGCGGTCGACCGACGTGATGACCGCGTGGCGCAGGCCCATCTTCGCGATCGACCGGGCGACACGGGCCGGCTCGAGCGGGTCGTTCCAGGTCGGCTTGCCGGTGCGGACGTTGCAGAAGCCGCAACGCCGGGTGCAGGTGTCGCCGAGGATCATGAACGTCGCCGTGCCCCGTTCCCAGCACTCGCCGACGTTGGGGCAGGCCGCCTCCTGGCAGACGGTGTGCAGGTTCTCGTCGTCGATCAGCTGCCGCAGCTCGCGGTAGCGCGGGCTGCCCGGGGCGGGCACCTTGAACCACGGTGGCTTGCGCCCACGGAGGGGGACGCCCTCCGAGCCCAGGAACTGCACCACGTCGATGCCGCCCGGATTGCGCCGCGACCGCGTCGACAGGTGCCGGTCGTCGGTGGGCTTCGCCGGAGTCGCCATCGTCCCCAGGCTACCGAACACCTGGTCCCGCGCCGGTACCGCGGATAGGCTCGGCGCCATGCCTACGACACCAGCTCAGCTCCTCTCCGGCCTCCGCATCGCCGTCGGCGTCGGAGCCCTCGCCGTGCCGAACACGACCGGGAAGCTCTTCGGGATGGACACCGCCGCCAACCCGCAGGCCTCGTACATGGCGCGGCTGTTCGGGATCCGCGACATCGTCCTGGCGATCGGCACCGGCGCGACCGCCGGGCCGGCGAAGAAGACCTGGTGGAAGCTGGGCATCCTCACCGACGCCACCGACGTGGTCAGCGCGGCCCTCGGCGCACGGGACGGGAGCCTGACGCGGACCACCGCGGTCCTCGGCGGGCTCACCGCGGCGGGCGCGGTCGCCCTCGGGGTGGCTGCGCTCGCGGCCGAGGAGTAGCCGCCCGGCCCGCTCGGCGCGCCTCAGCCGGTGGCGAGCGCGCCGAGGTCGGCCGCATCGGCCTCGAAGGTCTCGCGGTCGAGGCGGGCGGAGAACGCCTCGATGATTCGTGCGGTGAACGGCTCGAGCCGCTCGGGGCGGCCCGTCTCCATGTAGAGCGACGTCATCTGGACCTCGGGGAGGCCGCAGGCGACGATCCAGTTCCACGGCTGCATGTCGTTCTGGACGTTGACCGCGAACCCGTGGGTGGTGACGCCCTTGGCGACGTGGACGCCGATCGAGGCGATCTTGCGGTCCTCCACCCACACGCCGGTGAAGTCGGGGCCCTCGCAGGTCCGGCTGTGCGCCTCGACCTGCTCGTGGGCGAGCGCGGAGATGATCGCCTGCTCCATGTCGCGCACGAAGCCCACGACGTCGGTGACGCGCACGATCGGGTAGCCGACGAGCTGCCCCGGGCCGTGGTAGGTGACCTTCCCGCCACGGTCGACATCGACGACGTCGATCCCGTTGGCGCGGTACCAGGCGTCCCCCATCGGCAGGTCCTCCGGGCTCTTGCGGCGACCCCGGGTGAGGACCGGAGGGTGCTCCAGCAGCAGCATCGTGTCGGGGATCGCGTCTGCCTGCCGCGCCGCGCGGACGCGCTGCTGGAGCGCGAGGGCCGCCTGGTACTCGACGAGGCCGAGGCGGATGACGCGCAGCGGATCGGTCATCGACCGATCGTGGCACAGCGGCGCAGCGGGTGGGCGGGATCGGCGCGGCCGCGCGCCCGACACCCCCTACCCTGGGGGTGTGGACACGCGCGGCCGTGATCCGGTCGACGACGGCCTCGACGACCCCGTCGAGTCGATGTGGCGAGCGCGGCTGCGGTGGAGGCTGGCGGGCGCCACGATGTGGCCGGCGTTCGCCGCGCTGACGGGCCTCGAGGCCGTGGCGATGCACCTGCGTCCGATCGCCGGCGACGCGATCACGGTCCCGGCCGCGTTCGTCCTCTGTGGCTTCATGAACCTCGCGGTCGTCGCGATCGGAGCGCCGATCGCCGGCCGGGTGCTCCGCGCACGGCGGCCCTCGCTGCCCAAGGAGGTCGCCGCGGACCGGGCCGGGACCGGGCTCCTGCTCGCGATGGCGGCCGTGATCCTGGCCGTCGGCCTGGCCCATCATGGCGACGTCGTCGCCGAGGAACGGGACTTCGCGGCCCAGTCCGCGGCGGTCCGGCAGTACGTGCGCGCTCAAGCTCCCCCGGCCTACCGGGTCAACATCGACCGAGCCGATACCTGGAAGCAGGCCCCGGATCTCTACCGCACGTGCGTGCCCGGTCCGGATCCGCGAAAGCACCTGTGCCTGATCGTGAGCACGGCGCAGCACCCGCCCGGGATCACGGTGGACGCCGACCAGCAGCCGAACGCCCGCGTCGCGGGGCCGGAGAACCCCGGCCGGATCGGCGGATGAGTCGCGGCCGGCGGCAAGCGTTCACGCGCCAACATCATTCGCGCGGCTCAAGTCTCGCGCGCGCGTGCCGATGGAACCGACATGCGGGTGACTCGCGCCCTCTGGGCGTCATTCGGCGCAGGGATGTGCATCACCGTGACCGGTGTGGTGCTGCTGGCCGCGGTCAGCACGGTGGTCGCCTTCCGGGGCTGGCCCGGCGCCGACCTCACCCAGCCGAGCAC
>NZ_JBFIGP010000270.1:0-5112 GCF_041602235.1 Paraconexibacter sp. | reverse complement strand
CGGGGCGAAGAACCACATGGTCGTCATGCCCGACGCGGTGATGGACAAGACGGCGGAGGGCATCATCGCCAGCGCCTTCGGGGCCGCCGGACAGCGCTGCATGGCGGGATCGGTCGTCGTCGCGGTCGGCGAGGCGTGGGACCTGCTGCGGAAGGAGCTCGTCCCCCGGACCTCCGCGCTGCGGGTCGGCCCAGGGGCAGCGGGCGACAGCGACGTCGGGCCGGTCATCTCCGACGCGGCCGGCGCGCGGATCACGGCAGCCGTGGAGGCCGCGATCGCCGAAGGCGCCCGGGCGGCGGTCGACGGTCGCGATGTCCCGGTCGCCACTGGGACCGATGACGGCGCCGGGGCCGGCGACGCCGCGGACAGTGCCGTCACGACGTCCTCGACGCGCTACGTGGGGCCGACGATCCTCGAGGGGGTGGACCCCTCCAGCGAGACGGTGCGCGAGGAGATCTTCGGTCCCGTCCTGGCGGTCGTCGAGGTCGAGACCCTCGCCGAGGCGATCGAGGTCGTCAACGCCAGTCGCTACGGCAACGGGACCACGATCTTCACGGAGTCCGGCGCGGCCGCGCGCCGCTACCGCGTCGACGTCCAGGCGGGCATGGTCGGGGTCAACGTCGGGGTGGCGGCGCCCGTCGCGTTCTTCCCCTTCTCCGGCTGGAAGGACTCGTTCTTCGGGGACGTGCACGCGCACGGTACGGACGCGATCGACTTCTACACGCGCAAGAAGACCGTCACGACGCGGTGGTACTCGGAGGAGGCAGTCGGTCGCTTCTTCGTGGAGTAGCCAGCCCGTACACCGGCTGTCGCGGCGGGCGGCGCGACCGAAGGCGGGCGCGCTCGTGGTGTCACGTCGGGCGGTGAAACGGGTAGGCCGGACGCATGGACATCGCCATAGCCGGAGGTCACGGGCAGATCGCCCAGCACCTGATCCCGCTGCTCGTCTCGCGCGGAGACCGCGTCCGGGGGCTGATCCGCAAGCCCGAGCAGGCCGACGACCTGCGGAACCTGGGAGCAGAGCCGGTCCTGCTCGACCTCGAGAACGCCGACGACTCCGAGGTCGCCGAGGCGGTGCGCGGAGCGGATGCCATCGTGTTCGCGGCGGGGGCGGGGCCGGGGAGCGGCCCTGAGCGCAAGATGCGCGTGGACCGTGACGGCGCCGTGAAGCTCACGCGCACCGGCGTGGGACGGTTCGTGATGCTCTCCTCGATGGGAGCGGACGATCCGCCGGAAGGGGACGAGACCTTCGCCGTCTACCTCCGGGCGAAGGCGCAGGCCGACGACGCGGTCAAGGCCTCGGGGATGCGGTACGCGATCCTGCGGCCCGGAGCGCTGACCGACGAGGCCGCGACCGGCAGGGTCGAGATCGCGCCGTCAGTGCCGCGCGGGGAGATCCCGCGCGAGGACGTCGCACGGATCCTGGCCGAGATCCTGGCCCACGACGAGATCGACGCGCTCGTGGTGGAGGCGACCGCGGGCACCACCCCGGTCGCCGACGCGGTGTCCGGGATGCTGGGGGACTGAGCGGTCGCGCGTACCGGTCACGTCTGCGGCGGCTGGGCCTCGCCGCCCGACCCGACCAACGCCTGGAGACGAGCGATCGCCGCCGGGACCTCGGTGGTCCCGGGCCCGGCGCTGGCGCCCGGCCCGAGGTACGGCACCGCCTCGCCGACGCGCAGGGGCTCGCCGCAGCAGGAGCACACCACGCGGGGTTCGGAGACCTGCCCGCACAGCAGGTGGCGCCACAGGACCGGAGGACCGGTCTCGTCCGACATCCAGCGGTCGCCCCAGGCCTGGAGGCCCAGGAGCGCGACGATGAGCTCCGAGCCCTTCTGCGTCAGCCGGTAGTCGTAGCGCGGCGGGTGCTCCTGGTAGGTGACGCGGTCGACGACCTCGTCGTCGACGAGGGCGGTGAGCCGCTCCGTGAGCACGCGGCGCGAGACGCCGAGGTTGCGCTGGATGGCGTCGAACCGCGAGATGCCGAGCGCGATGTCGCGCAGGACCAGCGGCGTCCAGCGGTCACCGATGACCCCGAGGGTGCGGGCCAGGGAGCACGACATCTCGCTGAAGGGAGCTGACGGCACACGACGATCCTAGTGGGTTCCGAAGTAAAACTCACTCTGCTAGGTTCCGGACCATGCTCGAGCGCCTGGCGGATCTCACGTGGCGGCGACCCCGTCTGGTGCTGGCGGTGGTCGCCGCGCTGGCGGTCGTCGGGGTCGGGGTGGGGCACGACGTCGAGCGACACCTCTCGGCCGCAGGCTTCACGGACGCCGACTCCGAGAGCGAGCGTGCCGGCCGCGCGCTGCACGAGGCCCTCGGCTACGACGGCACGACGGGTCTGATCTTCCTCGTCCGCGCGCCCGACGGCGGCCCTCTTGAAACCGCACGTCCGGCGGTGCGCCGGGAGATCGACCGTCTCGCCACGACGCTCGCCCGCGTCCCCGGGGTCGGCAAGGTCGACGATCCGCGCAGCGATCCCGCGGCCGCCGGACTGCTCGCACGCGACGGTCGCTCGCTGATCCTCGGGGCCCACCTCACCTCGCCCGATCTGGAGGTCACGGGCGGCGAGGTGGCCGAGCGGGCGCGACGCGCGGTCCGCTCAACCGTGCTCGACGTTCGGATGGGCGGTTTCGCGGCGGGCTTCAACGACGTCAACGACCAGACGCGCAAGGACCTGACCAACGCGGAGCTGATCGCGTTCCCGGCGCTCGCCGTGCTGCTGCTGCTGGTGTTCCGCGGGGTCGTCGCCGCAGCGGTGCCGCTCCTGATCGGCATGCTGTCGATCCTCGGCACGTTCCTCGTGATGCGGGTCATGGCGACGTTCGTGGACACGTCGGTGTTCGCGCTGAACATCGCGACCGCACTCAGCCTGGGGCTGGCCGTGGACTACGCCCTCCTGCTCATCTCGCGCTACCGCGAGGAGATCGAGCGCGACGGTCCCTCGCGCGAGGCCCACCGGCGCACCGTGGTCAGCGCCGGCCGGACCGCGCTGTTCTCCGGGTTCACCGTGGCCGTGGCGATGGCGGCGCTGATCGTGATGCCGCAGCGCTTCCTGTACTCCGTCGGCGTCGCCGGGGCGGCGGTCGGCGTGCTGTCGGCACTGATCTCCGTGCTGGTGGTGCCGTCGTTGCTCGCGTTGCTCGGCACACGCATCAACGCGCTGTCGATCCGCCGTGGCCCGGACGTCGCCGCCGACTCCGGTGCGTGGCATCGGCTGGCCCGCGGGGTCATGCGGCGCCCCGTGCTCGTCGGTCTGGCGAGCGCCGGCCTCATGCTGGCTGCCGCGTCCCCGCTCACCGGCACGGTCCTGACGGGCCCCTCTGCGGAGGCCGTGCCGCCCGGGCTCCCGTCCTACGAGCCCAACGCCTACGTGGCGGAGCACTATCCGGGCGACATCACGGGGGCGGCGACGGTGCTCGTGCAGGGGAGCGCGACCAAAGCCCAGCTCGCCGCGTTCTCGGCGGAGATACGGGGTCTGGAGGGCGTCGTCGGGGTGACCCCGTTCGTCAAGGCCGATGGGGTCGCGTTCACCAACGTCGATCTCCGCGACCGACCGTTGTCGGGCGCCTCCCAGGACCTCGTGCGCGAGATCCGCGCGCTGCCGCCGCCCGGGGCCTCGTCGGTCCTCGTCTCCGGCAACACGGCTCGGTTCATCGACCAGAAGGAGAGCCTCGTGGCGCACGCGCCGCTCGTGATGGCGATCATCGCGGCCGGGACGCTGGTGCTGCTGTTCCTCCTGACGGGCTCGGTGCTGCTGCCCATCAAGACGCTGCTGATGAACGTCCTGACGCTGGCGGCCGCGCTGGGCGTCCTCGTGCTCTGCTTCCAGCACGGCTGGATCGGCGGGCTCGTCGACTACACGGGGCCGGGCGCGATCGAGGTGACCAGCCTGGTGTTCCTGTTCGCGGTCACGTTCGCGCTCGCCACCGACTACGCCGTGCTCGTGCTGTCCAGGATCAAGGAGCAGCACGACCTCGGGGCGAGCACCGAGGACGCGGTGGCCGTCGGCATCGGGCGCACGGGGCGCATCATCTCCGCGGCGGCGCTGATGATCGCGGTCGTCTTCCTGGCGTTCGCCGTGAGCCCGGTGTTCTTCATGAAGCAGATGGCGGTCGGCATGGCCATCGGCGTCCTGTTCGACGCGACGGTCGTCCGCGGTCTTCTCGTCCCCGCGCTCATGCGCATGTTCGGGGAGTGGAACTGGTGGGCGCCGGCCCCGCTGGCCCGCCTGCAGCGGCGGTACGGGCTGCGTGAGGCGCCGAGCGCCGACGTGGTGACCGAGCCCGCGTGAGTCCGGCGCGCGTGCGCCGCCTCAGGCCCGCACCGTGCGCCACGAGTCGATGGTGATGCGCACGATCACCGCGGTGATGCACAGCCCGATCAGCGGGTCCGCCCGCTGGAGACCCAGTGCGAGGACGGCGGCCGAGGCGACCACCGCGAGCGAGACGTAGGCGTCCGCGCGGGCGTGGGCCCCGTCGGCGATCAGCGCCGGGCTGTCGAGTCGCCGGCCCGCCCGCGTGCGGATCGTCGCCGCGAGCGCGTTGCCGGCGAAGCCGACGAGGCCCGCGGCGGCCAGGGCGCCGAGGTACTCGACCTCGCGGGGATCGATCAGCCGGTCGACGGTCTCGTAGGCCGCGACCAGCGCCGACACGAAGATGGCGGCGACCACGAAGAGTCCCGCGGTCCGCTCGGCGGACGCCGAGCGCAGCAGGAACGCGATGCCGAGCGGGATCGCGGTCGCGGCATCCCCGAGGTTGTGGATCACGTCGGCCAGGAGGGACACGCTGTCGGACAGCGCGACGAGGACCGCACCCTGGGCCAGGGCGGTGAGCGCGAGGACGGCGAAGGACAGGGTGACCGCGCGCACCCCGGCCCGTGACCGCTTGATCTCGTCGTCGACCAGACCGTGGGTGTGGCCGTGCGGTCCGTGGTGGTGATGGTGGTCGTTGGCGCCGGACATGCGTCCCGCCCTCGAGCCTACGCCGGGCCGCGCGAGGGCGGGATCGCCACCGGCCCATCTGGTTGGACCAGTTGCTAGGTTCGGCGACGATGCGCTTCAGGTCGGGGACGGGAACCATCGCGGGCGTGCTCGCCCTGCTGACGCTG
>NZ_JBFIGP010000269.1:0-5137 GCF_041602235.1 Paraconexibacter sp. | reverse complement strand
GCGACGCTGGCGAACTTGGCACCGAGCTTGATCGACAGCGGCGCCACGTCGATCTCGCCGCGGTCCTCCTGCACCGCCGTGGCGACCGCCTCGGCGACGTCCTCGGGGCTCGACGTGCCGACGCCGCGCGGGAGCTCCGCACCGGACTCCACGAACATCCCGGCGTCGCGGATGAACCCGGGGAAGATCACCGACACGCCGACGCCCTTGTCGGCCAGTTCGGCGCGGAGACCCTGACCGAAGCCACGCAGGCCGAACTTCGAGGCGTTGTACATCGACGCGTACGGGGTGCCGACCTTGCCCGACATCGACGAGATGAACACCAGGTGACCGCTCCCGCGCGCGGCGAACCGCTCGGCGTAGTGACGCGACATGACGATCGGCGCGCGGAGGTTGACGTCCAGGGCCCGGTCGATCTCCTCCACGGAGAAGGACGTCAGGAGCCCCGAGGCGGGCAGCGCGGCGTTGGCGACCACGATGTCCACGTCGCCGGCCTCGGCCACGAGGCGATCCACCTCGGCGGGATCGGCGAGATCCACGGCCAGCGCGCGGCCGCCGAGCTCGGCGGCGAGCGGCTCGAGGACCTCGGCCCGACGGCCGGTGAGGATCAGCGACGCGCCGCCGCGATGCAGGCGCCGCGCGATCGCGTGGCCGATGCCGCCCGTGGCGCCGGTGAGCAGGACGGTCGTTCCGGTGAGGTGCACGCGGCGCAGTGTTTCACGCCGGCCCTCGCGCGGCCACCGGAGCGAGCCTCGTCGCGCGGCCCAGGGATACTGCGGTGCGTGGACCCCGCGATCCTCGCCGTCTTCGGCCCCACCGGGGTGGGGAAGACCGCCGTCGCGGTCGCGCTCGCGCGACGCCTGCGCGAGCGTGGACATGAGCCCGTGGCCGTGTCGGCGGACGCCCTGCAGCTCTACGAGGGCCTCGGCGTGCTCACCGGCGCCGCGACCGACGCCGAACGCCAACTGCTGGAGCATCGCCTGGTGGGCGTCCTGCCGGTCCAGGAGACGTGCAGCGCCGCGCGGTACGCGCGGATGGCTCACGCCGAGATCGACGGCATCCTCGCGGCGGGCGGCACTCCGATCGTGGTCGGGGGGACCGGGCTGTACCTGCGGGCCGCGCTCGCGGACCTCGACCTCGCCCCGGCTCCGCCGCCGGACCTGCGAGCCCGCCTGCGGGCACAGGCCGCCGACCGGGGCACGCCCGAACTGCACGCACGTCTCGCCTCCCTGGCACCACGGGCCGCCGCCGGTATCGACCCGCGGGACACGAGCCGCGTGATCCGGGCGCTGGAGCTGCACGAGATGGGCGCGCTGCCGGACCGACCGGGGACGTCACAGCTGTGGACCGCGCAGACGCGTCATCCGACGCGGCTGATCGCCCTGGTGAGCGACCGGGCCGCGCTGTACGCGGCGATCGATGCCCGCGTCGAGGCGATGGTCGCGGCCGGTGCCGCCACGGAGGTCCGTGCCGCCGACGCCGCCGGAGCCTCGGCGACCGCGCGCAAGGCGATCGGGTTCCAGGCCCTGCTCGACGACGACGTCGAGGCGATGAAGGCCCAGACCCGGCGCTACGCCAAGCGCCAGCTGACCTGGCTGCGAAAGCTTCCGGGAGCCGAGTCGGTCGACGTCACCGGCCGCACGCCAGAGGACGTCGCCGCCGAACTGCTGCCGTGAGCACCCCGGTGCGTAGGGTTCCCGGCATGCGCTTCGAGAAGTGGCAGGCCCTCGGCAACGACTACGTGATCGTCGAGCACGCCGCGCTCCCGTGGCCGCTCACCCCCGAGCGCGTGCGGAGGCTCTGCGACCGGCACACCGGCATCGGCGCCGACGGCATCCTCGAGCTGTCCCCGGCCGACGAGCCCGGGTTCGTCGCGCGCCTGCGGATCTTCAACCCGGACGGCTCGGAGGCCGAGCTGTCGGGCAACGGGGCCCGTGAGGCCATCATGTACCTGCGCAACCGTGGCTGGACCTCCGCGGACACGTTCTCGATCCAGACCGTCGCCGGCGAGATCCGGCCGACCATCACCGGTCCGACGACGTGCGTCGTCGACATGGGCCGCGCACGGCTGACGTCCAAGGACCTCCCCGGCGGTGGCCCGGAGGGGCGCGGGGAGGTGTCGAGCGGCGGGACGACCTGGCGCTTCCAGCACGTCTCCATCGGCAACCCCCAGTGCGCGATCGCCGTCGGCTCCGTGGAGGAGCTCGAGGCCCTGGACCTTCCCGCCATCGGCCCGGGGATCGAGCACGACGCGCAGTTCCCCAACCGCACCAACGTCTCCTGGTACACCGAGCTGACCCCCGGGGTGATCCGCGCCCGGATCTTCGAGCGCGGGGTAGGGGAGACGCAGTCCTCGGGCACGGGTGCCAGCGGCGCGGCCGTGGCGTACGTCCTGGCCGGGGGTGACGAGGAGGTCACCGTGCGCCTCGACGGGGGGGAGCTGCGGGTGACCGTCGGCGAGGACCTGCACGTCGATCTCGCCGGCTGGGCGCGGCCCGTCTACGCCGGAGCGCTGGACGACGACCTGCTCGCCGAGTTGGCCGCGTCCTAGCCGCGCCGACGACAGCGCCCGGGCCGACGCCCGGGAGATACGCTGCGGGACGTGACCAGCAGCCAGCAGCACGGAGCGTGGGCCGTCGGGCTCGCCACCATCTCCCAGCCCGACGGGCGCGTCCTCGACACGCTGTACCCGGAACCGCGACTCGACGCCGCCGGTGGGGCGGCCCGTGACGCGATCCTGGCGGCCCGGCACCCCGGCGGGAACGCGACCGCGACCCTGAACTTCGCCGCCGCCACCACGCTCGGAGGGGGCGCGCTGGCCGGGGCCGCGGGCGAGGACGCGATCCGTGGCGTGCGCATCGTGCCGGTGCTGACGGTCATCACGGACCTCGCGGCCGCCCCCGTCGACGCCCACGACGCCTATCTGCGACTGCACCTGATCTCCGCACGGCTCGCCCGGCCGCACGAGATCAGCCTCGAGGGCGTCTTCGGGCTGCTGCACAACGTGGCGTGGACCTCCCTCGGACCGTGCGACCCGGCCGAGGTGGCCGCGGCGCGCCTGCGCGCGCGGGCGGCCGGGCGACCGCTGCAGGTCACCAGCGTCGACAAGTTCCCGCGGATGACCGACTACGTCGTCCCGTCGGGCGTGCGGATCGCGGACGCCGACCGCGTGCGCCTGGGCGCGCACCTCGCCGAGGGCACGACCGTGATGCACGAGGGCTTCGTCAACTTCAACGCCGGGACCCTCGGCGCGTCGATGGTCGAGGGCCGGATCAGCGCCGGTGTCGTCGTGGGGGACGGCTCGGACATCGGCGGCGGCGCCTCGATCATGGGAACGCTCTCGGGCGGCGGCACCACGGTGATCTCGATCGGGGAGCGGTGCCTGCTCGGCGCCAACTCGGGGCTCGGCATCAGCCTCGGCGACGAGTGCATCATCGAGGCGGGCTGCTACGTGACCGGCGGCGCCCGCGTCACCACACCCGACGGCGAGGTCGTCAAGGCCAAGGATCTCTCGGGGCGGGACGGCCTCCTGTTCCGGCGCAACAGCCAGAGCGGCGCGCTGGAGGTGCTGCCGCGCACCGGCTCGTGGGGCGGCCTCAACGAGGCGCTGCACGCCAACTGAGTCAGGCCAGCCGCGCCGCCGCCTCGCGGCAGCGCTCGAGCGTGGGGACGAGCGCGACGCGCACGTAGCCCTCCCCGGCGTCCCCGAAGAACGCTCCGGGCGCCACGAGCAGGCCGTGGTCCTCCAGGAGCCGCCGCGCGAAGGCCTCGCTCCCCGCGGGCCGGTCGGCGTCGGCGAGCGCCATCCAGAGGAAGAACGTCGCCGGACCGCCGGCGTCCGACAGCCCGAGCGTCTCGAGGGCGGGCAGCAGCGCCGCCCGCTTGGCCCGATAGCGGTCACGGACCTCCTCCACGTGCACCTCGTCGGCCCACGCGGCGACGGCCGCTCGCTGCACGAACTCCTGCGGTGCCACCCCGACATTGGGCCGGTAGCGCTTCAGCGCCGCGATCAGGGTGGCGTCGCCCGCCGCGAACCCCGAGCGGAAGCCGGGCATCGAGGAGCGCTTCGACAGCGTGTTGCACACGAGCACGTTCTCCAGCGACGGGACCTGCAGCGCGCTGTCGGGCGCATCGCCGTCGAACCACAGCTCGCTGTAGGCCTCGTCGCTCGCCAGGACGAAGCCGTGGGTGCGGGCCAGGTCCGCGGCGCGTGCGTAGAACGCCGCCGATGCGACCGCGGCAGTCGGGTTGTTCGGGTAGTTCAGCCACAGGATCGCGAGACGACCCAGCTGCTCGGGCGTCAGCGCGTCGAGATCGGGGAGGAACCCGCGCTCGGCCAGGAGCGGGAGCTCCACCACGTCGCATCCCGCGAACGCCGCGCCCCGGACGGCCACCGGGTACCCCGGGGCACCGATGGCCACGAGGTCCCGCTCGCCGCCGGCCACCACCTGCGCCAGCGAGAAGATGACCTCCTTGGTCCCCAGCGTCGGGATGACCTCGGTGGCCGGGTCGATGCGCACGTCGTACCGTCGACCGACCCAGTCCGCGATCCCCGCGCGGAGCTCCGGCAGCCCGACCGCCGCCGGATAGGTGGACACCGGCTGTGCGCGGACCGCCTCGCAGAGGGCCTCGCGCAGGAACGCCGGGGTCTCCTCACGCGGCTCGCCGGCACCGAAGTCGATCACGTCCGCACCGCGCTCCTGCGCCGCCTGGCGCGCCTCGGTCAGGCGTACGAACGGATAGGTCCGCATGGCGGTCAGGGTCGGGTTGAGCGGGAGCGACATGGTCAGGCGAACAGCAGCGCCTCGAGCGTCCGGTAGCTGCGCAGGAGCGCGTCGACCGTGACCAGCTCGTCCCGGCGGTGGGCGTACTGCGGATCGCCCGGCCCGAAGTTCACCGCGTCGAGGCCGTGCAGGGCGAACTCGGCGACGGGCGTCCAGGCCTGCTTGGGCAGGACCTCCAGGCCGCCGGTCTCCACGAGGCGCGCCAGCAGCGGGTTCGCGTCGGGCGTCACCACCGGTGCCGACGGGGCGTTGGACAGGATCTCCAGGGTCTCGCCCTCCTCGCCGCACCAGGATCGCAGCAGCTCCTCGGCGTCCTGCGCGGAGCGCCCGGGGGCGTAGCGGAAGTTGACGTG
>NZ_JBFIGP010000268.1:0-5146 GCF_041602235.1 Paraconexibacter sp. | reverse complement strand
GGTCCGGGCCGTGAGCGAGGCGGCCGGCGACCTGCGCCGGGCGACCGAGCTGCTCACGGAGCTCGCCCGTCAGCGTCCCGCCGCGCCCATGACGCCGCTGAACCACCCGATCGGTCGCAACCGGCGCTACGCCCTGCACCGCGTCGAGCTGGCGCCGCTGAAGGCCGCGGCCAAGGCGAGCGGAGGGACCGTCAACGACGGGATCCTCGCCATCGTCGCCGGGATGCTGCAGCGGTACTTCCGGGCGGCGTCGTTCGTTCCCGACGGCGACCCGGTCGCGCTCGTGCCGGTGAGCGTGCGGCGCGAGGGCGAGGAGGGCGGCAACCGCATCTCCACCGTGCTCGTCGATCTGCCGCGCGACGTCGAGGATCCGGGTGAGCGCGTCCGCAGGGTCGCCGCCACGATGGAGCGGATCAAGGACTCCGCGGCGGTCCGCGCCGGTGCGCTCATGGTGCACGCCGGTGGCCTCGCGCCACCGCTCGTGTCCTCGCAGCTCGCCCGCGCCATGAGCGGGATCAGGGCCTTCAACCTGGTGGTGTCGAACGTCCCCGGACCGCAGGTCCCCTTCTACCTGCTCGGGCGCCGGCTCCAGGCGGTGCATCCGGCCGTGCCCCTGAACCCCTCGACGCAGGGCCTCAACGTCGGCGTCCTGAGCTACGACGGCGGCGTCTGCTTCGGGCTCACCGCCGACAGCGGCCTGGAGCCGGCTCTGCCGGTGGCGGCACGGGCGTTGCGCGAGGCGGTCGACGAGCTGCTCGCCCTCGCCCCCGCCTGAGCGGCCGCCGTTCAGCCGCGCTCGAGCACGGCCCGTGCGGCGTTGTGCCCGGGGATGCCGGACACACCGCCCCCGCGCACCGCGCCGGCCCCGCACACCAGCAGGCGCCGCGCCGGGGTCTCGACGCCCCACGTTCCCGCGGGAACGCCGGCGTCCTCGTCCGACCAGGGCCACTGCAGGTCCCGGTGGAAGATGTTGCCGCCGGGCAGCGCCAGCTCGCGCTCCAGCTCGACCGGGGTCCTCGCCTCCAGGCACGGCCGTCCGTCGCGGTCGCGCAGCACGCAGTCCATGATCGGCTCCGCCAGGTACCGGTCGAGCTCGTCGAGGGTGCGCTGCACGGCGACGCCCTTGACCTCGTCGTGCCGGTCGCCCCGGAAGAGCCGCTCCGGCAGGTGCAGGCCGAACAGGGTGAGCGTGTGGGCCCCGGTCGCCCGCAGGTCCGCTCCCAGGATGCTCGGGTCGGTCAGGGAGTGGCAGTAGATCTCGCTCGGCGGCCTCCGGGGCACGAGGCCCGCCGACGCCTCCTCGTAGGCCCGTTGGAGCGCACCGGCCGACTCGCCGACGTGGAACGTCCCGGCGAAGGCCTCATGCGGATCCACCGCCGTGTCGCGCAGGCGCGGGAGCCGTCGCAGCAGCAGGTTCACCTTCAGCTGCGCCCCCTCCGGCGTGGCCCCGCCACCCACGCGCACGTCGCTCCCACCCGCTTCCAGCAGCGGGTCGAGCACCGCCGGGGCGACCCCCGCGAGCACCGTCGCGGCAGCGACCGTCCGCTCGGTCCCGTCGGCATCGACCCAGGTGACCGCGGCGCCCTCGTCGTCGACCGCTACCGCGGTGACCTCGGCGCGGGTGCGCAGATCGGCGCCCGCGGCACGCGCCGCGTCGGCCAGCGCCTGCGTGAGCGATCCCATCCCGCCGACGGGCACGTCCCAGTCGCCGGTCCCACCGCCGATCACGTGGTAGAGGAAGCAGCGGTTCTGGCGCAGCCCGGGATCGTCCGCCGCGGCGAACGTCCCGATCAGCCCGTCGGTGAGGACCACGCCCCGGACCGTGTCGTCGGCGAACCGCTGCGCCAGGGTCACGCCCAGCGGCTGCTCGACCAGCGCGTGCCAGATCTCGTCGTCGCCGATGGCCCGACGGTGCTCGGCCGCCGGCCGCAGCGGCTCGGTGAGGGTCGGGAACACCGCGCGGGCGACCCGGCCCGTCGCGGCCGACAGCGCGGTCCAGGCGTCGTGCTCCGCATCGCCGCCCGTCAGCGTCCGCATCGAGGCCCGGGTCCGCGCGGCGTCGGTGGCGTCCACGAGCAGTCCCCCGTCACCGACCGGGGTGTAGGAGCTGATCCGCCGGCGAGACGTCGCGAACCGCAGGCCGAGCTCCGTGACGATCTTGCGAGGCAGCAGGCTCACGAGGTACGAGTACCGCGACAGGCGCGCGTCGACGCCGGGGAAGGCCCGCACGCTGACGGCTGCGCCCCCGAGCACCGGCGCACGCTCCAGCACCAGCACCGACCGGCCGGCGCGCGCGAGATAGGCGGCGGCGACCAGCCCGTTGTGGCCCCCGCCGACCACGACCGCGTCCCACCGGGCCGGACTCCTCACAGCACGAGCTTCCTCTGCGTCTGGCGGACCGCGATCCGCAGACAGACCAGGGCGAACAGCAGCATCGCGCCGAGATGGATGAGGTCGGCACCCACCTCGAACCCGAACACCGCGTGCCGGACGAGCTGCACGCAGTGGTACAGCGGGTTCAGGTTCGCCGCCAGCTCGATGCCGCGCGGCAGCTGATCCAGGGGGAAGAACGTCCCGGCCGTCAGGAACAGCGGGGTGAGGACCGCGCTCTGCACGTAGCTGAAGTTCTCGATCGTGCTCGCCGAGGCCGAGATGGCGGTGCCGAACGCCGCCCAGCCGATCCCGGCGAGCATGCCGATGAACGGCACGAGCAGCATGCCCAAGGACGGATCCAGGCCGAAGACCATGGCGACGAGGATGGGGACGCAGCCGTACAGGCCGGCTCGCCCTCCCATCCACAGCACCTCGGCGGCGACGAGCTCGACGGTGTCGACCGGGGTCGACAGGATGGCGTCGTAGGTCCGCTGGTACTCCCGCTTGATGAACGATCCGTACATCGACCCGAAGGCGGCGGAGAACAGCACGGCGGTGGCGACCGAGCCGGTGCCCACGAACTCGATGTACTTCAGCCCGCCGACGCTGTTGACCAGCGCGCCGAACCCGAAGCCGAACGCCAGCAGGTAGACCGTGGGCTCGACGGTCGCCGAGAACGTGGCCGACCGCCAGTAGGAGCGGAAGTTGATGACCTCCCGGATCAGGACGCCCTCCAGCGCGGCCCGCTCCAGGCGGCGCATCCGGCGTCGGCGGACCGGCTCGGGGGGCGGGATGCTGGGGACGGCCGCGGCTGCGTCGGCGGTGCTCATTCGATCTCCTCTCCGGTCAGCAGGACGAACACGTCCTCCAGCGCCGCGGGACGCCGGACGCCGTCCTGCGGCACGACCTCGGCCGGAGCGTCCTCGACACGCAGGAGGGACACGCTGGTCCCGGTACGCCGGGTGGCCACCCCCGCCTGGCGTGCCGTCGCCTCGACCTCGCTCAGCCGCTGCGGCGGCCCGTACACCTCGACGGCCTCGGCGCCCGCGTGCTCGCGGACCAGATCCCGGGGCGGCCCGGTCGCGACCGCGCGCCCGGCCGCCATCACGACGACCGTGTCCGCGAGGCGCTCGGCCTCCTCGATGTAGTGCGTGGACATCAGGATCGAGGTCCCCTCGCTGCGCAGGCGGTCGATGAGCGCCCACAGCTCCTGCCGGATCTGCGGATCGAGCCCGACGGTCGGCTCGTCGAGCAGGACGACCTGGGGCCGGTGGACCAGCGCGCGGGCGACGAGCAGCCGGCGGCGCATCCCGCCCGAGAGCTCGGTGACCTTCGCCGACGCCCGCTCGGTCAGGTTGGCGATCCGCAGCGCCGCGTCGATCGCGGCAGCGCGGTCACGTCCGGGCACCCGGTACAGGTGGGTGAACACGCGGAGGTTCTGCTCGACGGTCAGCGTGGTGTCGAGGTTGTCGAGCTGGGGGACGACGCCCATCGCGGCGCGCGCGAGCTTCGACTCCCCGGGGAGCTCGAAGTCGAGGATCCGCAGCTCCCCCTCGTCGGCGATCGCCTGTGCCGTCAGGAGCTTCATCGTGGTCGACTTGCCTGCCCCGTTGGGGCCGAGCAGTCCCACGCACGTGCCCTCGGGAACGTCGAGGTCCAGACCGTCGACCGCGCGGATCGGGCCGAACGTCTTCACGACGTTGCGCAGGCGGATGGCGGACGTGCTCGGCACGCCCGCCACCCTACTCACCGTCGAGTCGCGGCCTAACCGCGACCCGTGGCCTACTTCAGGCGCTCGACGATCAGGGCCTCGCCCTGACCCTGCGCGACGCACATCGTCTCCAGGCCGATGGTGCCGTCCATCGTCTCGAGATCGTTGAGCAGCGTGGCCATGATCCGCACGCCGGTCATGCCGAACGGGTGCCCGAGGGCGATCGCGCCCCCGTGCGGGTTCAGCTTGTCGTAGTCGAACCCGACCTCCTCGGCGATCGGGATGACCTGCGCGGCGAACGCCTCGTTGAGCTCGTAGACGTCGACGTCGCCGATGGTCATGCCGGCGCGGTCCAGCGCCTTCTTGATCGCGCCGATCGGGGCGACCCCCATCAGCTCGGGCTCGTTGCCCCACGTCGCCGCGGTGATGATCCGCGCGCGCGGCTGCAAGCCGAGCTCCTTCGCCTTGTCGGCGCTCATGATCAGCGACGCCGCGGCGCCGTCGTTCAGCGGGCACGCGTTGCCGGCCGTGACCGTGCCGTCCTCGCGGAACGCGGGCTTCAAGGACCCGAGCTTCTCGAGCGTGGTGCCGGGCCGGGGGCCGTCGTCCTTGCTGACGACGGTGCCGTCCTCGAGCGTGACGGGGACGATCTCCCGGTCGAAGAACCCGGACTCCTGCGCCGCGACCGCGCGGTCCTGCGAGCGCTTCGCGAACTCGTCCTGCTGCTCACGGGTCACGCCGTACTTCTGGGCGACGTTCTCCGCGGTCAGGCCCATGGCGATGTACGCGTTGGGCTGGCCGGGCTCCTTGCCCTGCAGCTTCTCGTTCTGGTCCTCGGGGTGCGCGGCCTCCTGGGCGGCGTTGTACCGCGAGACGAACTCGACGCCCCCGGCGATGTAGACGTCACCCTGACCGGCGACGACGTTGTTGGCCGCGATGCGGATCGCGTCGAGCCCGGAGGCGCAGTAGCGGTTGATCGTCGAGCCGTTGGTCTCCTGGCCGAGCTTGGAGCTCAGCAGGACGGCGAGACGCCCGATGTTGTTGGCCTGCAGGCCCTGCGGC
>NZ_JBFIGP010000267.1:0-5154 GCF_041602235.1 Paraconexibacter sp. | reverse complement strand
CGGGGGCGACGTAGACGAGCTGGGCGGTGGTGCCGTCGCGGGCCTCCTTGCCGGCGGCGCGCGTGAAGCCCTCGAGCGCACGCTGGGCCGTCGCCTCGCGGGGGGTGTCGCAGTCCGACGGCGGGGTGCCGAGCACGATGACCCGACCGCAGCTCCGCACCTTGCGGAAGCTGGGGGAGAAGAAGCGGTGGATCTCACCGAGCTGGGTGGAGTCGGTGATACCGGTGGCGTCGAACACGAGCGCCTTGAAGCGCAGGTCCGAGGGGGCGTCGGGGTTCCACACGGCGGCGTCGAGGCCGGCGTCGGCCGCGGCGCTGCGCAGGTCGTCGCGCAGCTCGGTCGCGGTGGACGCCCCGACGCGCTCGAGCACGTCGGCGACCGGGCCGGCGAGCCGGCCCCCGGGCGCCGCGCCGAGCAGCACGGTGCCCTCGACGACGGCGTCGCCGGGCTCGTGGCGGTCCAGCAGGACCGGCGCGGGCAGCCCGATCTGCTGGACGAGCTTGCGCCCGAACGGGTTGGTGGCGATCTGGGTGTAGGTGTCAGGCATGGCTGGTGGGCTCCCTTACTTCTCGAGGATCGCGACGACGCCCTGGCCGCCGGCTGCGCAGATGGAGATGAGGCCGCGGCCGCCGCCGCGCTCGTTGAGCTCCTTGGCGAGAGCGGCGACGATCCGCCCGCCGGTGGCGGCGAACGGGTGGCCGGCGCCCAGCGAGGAGCCGTTGGGGTTCAGGCGGTCGCGGTCGATCTGCCCGAGCGCGCCGTCGAGGCCCAGGCGATCCTTGCCGAAGACCGGGTCCTCCCACGCCTTCAGCGTCGAGACGACCTGCGAGGCGAACGCCTCGTGGATCTCGACGACGTCGAACTCCGAGAGCTTCGCGCCCTGGCGGGCGAGCAGGCGGGGGGCCGCGTACACGGGCGCGGTCAGCAGGCCGTCGTCGCCGTGCACGTAGTCTACCGCGGCGGTCTCGGCGTCGACGAAGTACGCGAGGACGGGCAGGCCACGCTCCTTCGCCCACTCCTCCGAGGCGAGCAGGACGACAGAGGCGCCGTCGCTCAGCGGCGTGCTGTTGCCGGCGGTCATCGTCCCTTCGGGGCCGCCGAAGACCGGCCGCAGCTTCGCGAGCTTCTCCACGGTCGAGTCGGCGC
This sequence comes from Paraconexibacter sp., assembly GCF_041602235.1. Taxonomy (GTDB): domain Bacteria; phylum Actinomycetota; class Thermoleophilia; order Solirubrobacterales; family Solirubrobacteraceae; genus Paraconexibacter. The sequence continues at coordinate 4,008 of NZ_JBFIGP010000267.1, read as the reverse complement.
GCAGGTTCTGATCGCGCTGCAGGCCGAGGAACGGGGTGAGGAGGTCGTCCTGGAAGCCCCGGTCGTAGGCGGCCGCCAGGCGCTGGTGGCTGGTGGCGGCGAGCTCGTCCTGCTCGGCGCGGGTGACGCCCCACTGCACGGCGGTCAGGGCAGCGTGCTCGCCCATGGACAGGCCGGTGCGCGGCTCCTCGTTGCGCGGGATCGCCGGGACGATCTGCCCGGGGCGCAGGCCGGCGAGGGCCTTCAGGCGGTCGGTGTTCGTCCTCGCGTTGTTGAGCTTGATCAGGACCTGGCGCAGGTCGTCGTTGATCGCCAGCGGCGCGTCGGAGGTCGTGTCGACGCCGCCCGCGATACCGGACTCGATCTGGCCGAGCGCGATCTTGTTGGCGACCTGGATGACCGCCTGCAGGCCGGTGCCGCACGCCTGCTGGATGTCGACCGCCGGGGTCTCGGGGGACAGCCGGGATCCGAGCACGGTCTCCCGCGTGAGGTTGAAGTCGCGGCTGTGCTTGAGCACGGCGCCGGCGACGACCTCGCCGATGCGCTCGTCCTCGAGCTTGAACCGGCTGACCAGCCCGTCGAGCGCGGCGCTCAGCATGTCCTGGTTCGACGCCTGGGCGTAGGCGCTGTTGGAGCGGGCGAACGGGATGCGGTTGCCGCCGATGATGGCGACGCGTCGGGTGTCGGGCATGGTCTCTGTGGGTCCTTGATGTCGGGGGATCGGGCGGACGGGGATCCGCGGGTCAGGTCCGGGCGCGGCGGGCGATGCCGGGCTCGACGGTGGTGATGAGCAGGTCGGCGACCTCGGCGGCGGTGAGCGCCTCGGTGTTCCGCAGCCACCAGCGGGCGAGGCCCTCGGCCGCGCCGAGCAGCGCGTGCGCCATGGCGTCGGACTGGGCTGCGGTGTGCGCCGGCAGGACGCCCTGGACGGCCGCGGCGGCGAGCGCCGCGAGCTGCTCGCGGTGGCGGGACATCTCCACCTCGATCTCTCCGCCGACGGGGACCGTCGGGTCGTAGAGGACCTGCCAGGCGGCGCGGTCGGCGTCGAGGAACTGCAGGAAGGCCCGCATGCCGGACCGCAGGGCCTCGCCCGGGTCCGGCGCCGTGGTGAACGCCTCGGTGACCGCGGCCTGCAGGCCGTCGGCGCCGCGCTCCACGCAGGCGAGGAACAGCCGCTCCTTGTTGCCGAAGTAGGTGTAGAGCAGGGGCTTCGTGACGCCGACCTCGGCCGCGACCTCGTCCATGGTCACCGCCCCGTAGCCGCGCGCGGCGAACAGCGCATGGGCGACGTCGAGGATCTGGGCCTCCCGCTCCGGGCGAGGCAGTCGTGGCGGCCGAGCCGTGCTCACGTCCAACAGGTTACCCACATATAAATTTGTATGTCGGTAACCACGCTTCGCCGGACGACGTCGCGTGCGCCACGTCGGTCGGCGGCCGGGTGTCGCGGGGGTGCCGGGCGGGTAGTCCCGAGGGGATCGATCACCCTCGTCCCCGGAGCGCACATGAAGATCCTGATGGTCCTGACCTCGCACGACGAGCTCGGCGACACCGGCAACAAGACGGGCTTCTGGCTCGAGGAGTTCGCGGCCCCGTACTACGTGTTCAAGGACGCGGGGGTCGAGCTGACGCTCGCGTCCCCGGCCGGCGGCCAGCCGCCCCTGGACCCGTCGAGCGACGAGCCGGACGCGCACACCGACGACACCCGGCGGTTCAAGGCCGACGAGGACGCCCAGCGCGCGCTCGCCACGACGGTCAAGCTCGACACCGTCGCGCACGACGAGTTCGACGCCGTCTTCTACCCGGGCGGCCACGGTCCGATGTGGGACCTCGCGGAGGACGAGCACTCCATCTCCCTGCTGGAGTCGTTCGACCGTGCCGGCAAGCCGCTGGCCCTCGTGTGCCACGCGCCTGCGGCGCTCAAGAACGTGAAGGGGAGCGACGGCGAGCCCCTCGTCAGGGGGCGCAAGGTCACGGGCTTCGCCAACGGCGAGGAGGAGGCCGTCGGCCTGACCGATGTCGTCCCGTTCCTCATCGAGGACGAGTTCCAGCGCCTCGGGGCGGCGTACCAGAGCGGCGAGGACTGGGGCGTCAACGTCGTCACCGACGGATCGCTGATCACCGGGCAGAACCCGGCCTCCTCCGGTCCGGCCGCCCAGGCCCTGCTGGACCGCCTGCGGGCCTGACCTCGTCGAAGCCCGCCCGCCAGCTCGAGCGCGGCGCCCGTCGCCCGGCGGCGCGCGGCGCCCGCGCGCCGGCCCGGCCTAGGACCCGACGAGCTTCTTGCGCGCCGCCGCCGTCAGCGGGCGGTAGCCCGAGCGCGAGAGGTCCCGGACCCACACGCGCTTGGGCTTGCCGCTGGGCGTCGGCTGCGGCACGCCCGCCGCGGTCAGGGGGCCGGCGGTCGGCCGGTACCAGGTGGTGACGGGGATCTCGTCCACGATGTGCACGATCCGCGGGCGCTGATCGACGGCCAGCACGCCGAGCGCGTCCTCGATGTCGGCGACGGTCACCTCGAACCCCGGACGGACGGTGATCGCGGCGATCGCGATGGCGGCCGCGTCCTCGCGGGGCTTCACCCCGTAGGCGATGGCCAGGTCGACGGCGGGAATGTCGTACAGGGCGTCCTGGATCGGGGTCGCCGCGACGAGACCGCGCTCGGTGCGGATCAGCGCGGGCACGTGGTCGACGAGCCAGTGATCGCCGTCGGCGTCCCGGCGGAAGAGGTCCCCGGTGGCCAGCCACGCGTCACCACGGCGGAACACGCCCCGCAGCGGACTGCCCGTGGTGGGCACCCCGGGCTCGACGCGCGACAGCAGCATCCCGACCTCGTCGGCGTCGCAGACCCGCGCGAGCCCGTCCTCGCCCTCCAGCAGGCGGCCCTCCGCCGGGTCGTAGGCCGCCACGCGAACCTCGGCGCTGCCGGGCAGTCTGCGCCCGAGGGCGCCCGGCTTCGCGCCGGTCAGATTCACCAGGATGGCGTCTCCCTCGGTGGCGGCGTAGAACTCGATCACGCGCGCCGGCGCGAACCGCTGCAGCACGCGGCGCCAGAGGCCGCGCGGCATGCCGGATCCGATGAACAGCCTGACGCCGTGGTGCTTCTCGGCGGGGTGGGGCGGCGCCTCGACCAGGTCACGGAGCAGCGTCCACGTGTAGCCGGCGACGGTGACGCCGTAGCGGCGAGCCTCGTCCCAGAAGGTGTTCGGGTCGAACTCGCGCGCCATCGCCAGGCGCGAGCCGCCCGCGATCGCGCCGCCGATCGACATCAGCAGGCCGGACGGGTGGTGGATCGGCGTGACGCTGTAGACCGTGTCGCCCTCGCCGAGCGCGGCCGACGACGCGGTGCCGAACGCGGAGAGCGCCCAGCGGCGGTTCGTCACGCGCGTGGCGCGGGTCCGGGCGCCCTCGCCGGTGAACAGGACGAACGCCAGGTCCGAGGCCTTGCCGGGGTTGGGCCGGTACCACGCGGGCAGCTCGACCGCGTCCGGGTCGATCCGCTCCATGTCGGTGACGTCCGGGCCGAGGTCCCGCTCCTCGCCGCCGCCGCCGAGCACGAAGACGTGAGCGCCCTTGGCCTTGACGGCGATGTGCATGTGGTCGGGGTCGGCGATGAGCTTCGTGCACTGCCCGAGCTCGACCTCGCGCGACGCGTCGCCGTCCGGCCGCAGCAGCACGCCGACCGCCCCCAGGCGACTCAGCGCGGCGACGACCGTCAGCGCGGACGGCCGGGTCGCCATCAGGACGCCGACGTGCTCGCCCTGACGCACGCCGATCGAGACCAGGCCGCGGACGACGTTGTCGATGCGGCGCTTGGCGTCGCGCTGCGAGTGCGCGCGGTCCTCGAACAGGAAGCAGACGGCCTCCGGCGTTCGGCGCGCCTGCTCGTCCAGCAGCAGTCCCAGCGAGATGCGGGTGCCGGGCGCGATCTGCTCGAGGCGGGCCAGGCGGGGCAGCTGCGTCGCCGCCTCGCGGGCGACCTCCCGGACCGACCGCACGGTGCGCGAGGCGCCG
>NZ_JBFIGP010000266.1:0-5163 GCF_041602235.1 Paraconexibacter sp. | reverse complement strand
GAGCGCGAGGTCGAACCCCTCGGTCGCCTTCGGTCCGGTGCGCATCGAGACGCAGAAGCACGTCCCGCCCGCCTGACCGCAGTTCACGGCGAGCACGAACAGCGACCGGCGTCGCGCGGCGTAGTCGGTGTCGGAGTGGGTGCCCCCGGTCAGCACGCGGTCCTGGATCGCGATCGCGTGCAGGTCGCAGGACCGCAGGCCGATCAGGGCGACCGGGGCCGCAGCCTCCTCACCGGGTCCGGTCTCGACGGTGACCGCGCCGCTCTCGTCCCGGTGCGCCCGCATCACCCGCAGTCGCGGCGGCAGCAGCGTGCCCTTCGCCGAGTGCGGTCCGACGGAGAAGCCGAACAGCGCCTCGTCGTCGCGCGCGGCCAGCCGGTAGGTGCCCCCGTCCTGGTGCTCGGTGACGCCGACCGGGAGATCGGCGGTCGACGCGATCTCGTCCAGCACGATGGCGCCGTCGCGCGCGACGGGGCCCACGGTCGCGTAGCCGCGGGCGCGCAGCACCGCGAGCACGTCGTCCAGCCCGGGCCGGTCGAGCAGCAGAGGTTGCACTGGCTCCAGCGTACGCCGGGTGTCCAGCACCGAGGGAGGGGTCGTCCCCGCGACCCGCCGCGTAGTTCTCCACACCCGCCGTTCGGGTCTCTCGTGATGTATTCGCACGCCGGGTCGCGTTGCATGGAGGCGTGCCCCGACGATTCCCCGCGCGCCGGTCGACGACGTTCGACGTCCGCCTCCACGGCCGTGGAGGCCAGGGCGTGGTCACCACCGCCGAGCTGCTGTCGGTGGCCGCCTTCGAGGAGGGCCACCACGCGCAGGCGTTCCCCACGTTCGGGTCCGAGCGCACGGGCGCGCCGGTCGCGGCGTTCTGTCGCATCTCCCCCAAGCCGATCCGCACCCGCGAGCCGATCGCGCGCCCGGACGCGCTCGTGATCCAGGACCCGACGCTGCTGCACCAGGTCGACGTGTTCTCCGGGCTCGGCGACGACGCGTTCGTCCTCATCAACACCGTGCGGACGCCGGACGACCTCGGCATCGAGGACATCGTCGAGCGCATCCGCCCCGGGAGGCTGGCGACCGTGCCGGCCTCCGACCTGGGACGGACGCACCTCGGACGGGCGCTCCCGGGGGGCGCGCTGCTCGGCGGCCTGGCGGCGCTGACCGAGGCGATCGGCCTGCGCGGCATCGAGCACGCGATCACCGCGCGGTTCTCCGGAGCCATGGCGGAGGGCAACGTGGCCGCCGCACGGGCCGGCCACGCCCACGTCGAGGCGCTCATGACGAAGGAGCCCAGCCATGCGTGAGCAGATCGAGGGCTCCCAGGCGGTCGCGAAGACCGTCGCCCGGTGCCGCCCGGAGGTCATCGCCGCCTACCCGATCACGCCGCAGACGCACATCGTCGAGGCGCTGTCCCGCCAGGTGAAGACCGGTGAGCTGGCCCCGTGCGAGTTCGTCAACGTCGAGTCGGAGTTCGCCGCGCTGTCGGTGATGATCGGGGCCTCGGCGACCGGGGCCCGCACCTACACGGCGACCGCCAGTCAGGGCCTGCTGTTCATGGCCGAGGCGCTGTACAACGCGTCCGGGCTCGGGCTTCCGATCGTGATGACCGTCGCCAACCGGGCGATCGGCGCCCCGATCAACATCTGGAACGACCACTCCGACGCGATGTCCCAGCGCGACAGCGGCTGGATCCAGTTCTTCGCGCAGGACAACCAGGAGGCCAGCGACCTCCACGTGCAGGCGTTCCGGATCGCGGAGGAGCTCTCGCTGCCGGTGATGGTCTGCATGGACGGCTTCATCCTGACCCACGCGGTGGAGGAGGTCGATCTGCCCGAGCCGGAGCAGGTCGACGCGTTCCTGCCGGCGTTCGAGCCGCGTCAGGTGCTCGACCCCGACGACCCGGTGACGATCGGCGCCGTCGTCGGGCCCGACGCCTTCACGGAGGTCCGCTACCTCGCCCACGCCAAGCAGATGCAGGCGCTCGACCGCATCCCGGAGGTGGCGCAGGAGTTCGCCGCCGCGTTCGGCCGTCCGTCCGGCGGGCTGCTGCGCGGGTACCGGCTCGACGACGCGGAGACCGTCGTGGTGGCGCTGGGCTCGGTCCTCGGCACCATCAGCGAGGTCATCGACGAGCTGCGCGACGAGGGCGTCGCGATCGGAGCGCTGGGCATCACGACGTTCCGTCCGTGGCCGGAGCAGGAGGTGCGCGAGGCGCTGGCGGGCGCACAGCGGGTCCTGGTGGTCGAGAAGGCGTTCGGCGTCGGCATCGGCGGCATCGTCTCCACCGACGTGCGCGTGTCCCTCGAGGGACTCCCGGTGCGGGTCCGCACCGCGATCGCCGGGCTCGGGGGGCGCGTCATCACCGCACAGGCGCTCCGGGGCCTGTTCGAGGACGCCGTCGCGGACCGGCTGCCGCTGACCACCTTCCTCGGGCTGGACACCGAGCTGGTCGAGCGCGAGCTCGCCCGCACACGCGAGCGGCGGCGGTCGGGTCCGCACGCCGAGAACATGCTGAAGGACCTCGGGATCGTCGCGGCCGGGCACGGTGTGACATGAGCGGACAGCAGCTCAAGTACTACCAAGTGGGGTCCTTCGCGGTCGGCAATCGCCTGCTCGACCCGCAGGACCGCACCGTCCAGTCCGAGCGTGAGCGCAGCAACTCCCTGACGTGCGGCCACCGCGCCTGCCAGGGCTGCGGCGAGGCCCTCGGCGCCCGCTACGCGCTCGACGCCGCGATGCGTGCCACCTCGGGGCAGCTCATCGCCGCCAACGCGACCGGTTGCCTGGAGGTCTTCTCCACGCCCTACCCGGAGAGCTCGTGGCAGATCGCGTGGCTGCACTCGCTCTTCGGCAACGCGCCCGCCGTCTCGACCGGGATCGCTGCGGCCCTGAAGGCCAAGGGCCGGACCGACGTGCGCGTCGTCGGCCAGGGCGGCGACGGCGGCACCGTCGACATCGGCTTCGGCTGCCTGTCCGGCATGTTCGAGCGCAACGACGACGTGCTGTTCATCTGTTACGACAACGAGGCGTACATGAACACCGGGGTGCAGCGCTCCGGGGCCACGCCGGCCGCCGCGCGCACCGCCACGACCGACGCCGTCGGTGTCCACCCGGGCGAGGAGTTCGGCCGCGGCAAGAGCGCACCGCTGATCGCGATGGCGCACGAGATCCCCTACGTGGCGACCGCGACCATCGCGGACCTGCACGACCTCGAGGCGAAGGTGCAGCGCGCGATGGAGTTCCGCGGCGCCCGCTACCTGCACGTGCTGGTCACGTGCCCGCTGGGGTGGGGCACCGCCTCCCGCGACTCGGTCGGGATCGCGCGGCTGGCCACCGAGACCGGCATCTTCCCGGTGTTCGAGGCGCAGGACGGCGAGGTCACGGCCAGCTCGAAGATCCGCCGCCAGTTGCCGGTCGAGGAGTACCTGCGTCCGCAGAAGCGCTTCCGTCACCTGTTCGAACCGGAGCGCCGCGACGACGTGATCGCGGCGATCCAGGAGCGCGCCGACCGCAACATCCGCCGCTTCTCCCTGCTCGCCGATCCCTGGAGGGTCTCCTGATGGACAAGCCCTTCGCGATCACGCTCGACGTGGGCTCCAGCCGGCCGAACCACACCGGCACCTGGCGCACCGAGCGGCCCGAATACGTGCGCAACCTCGCGCCGTGCAACGGCGCATGTCCCGCCGGGGAGGACGTCCAGGCGTGGCTCTTCCACGCCGAGGAGGGCGACTACGAGACAGCCTGGCGCACGATCATGGAGACCAACCCGCTCCCGGCCGTGATGGGGCGCGTCTGCTACCACCCGTGCGAGTCCGCGTGCAACCGCGCCCAGCTCGACGAGGCCGTCGGGATCAACGGCGTGGAGCGTTTCCTCGGCGACCTGGCGATCGAGCAGGGGTGGGCTGCTCCCGCACCGGACGCCGCGCCGAGCGGTCGGCGGGTCCTCGTCGTCGGGGCCGGTCCGTCCGGACTCGCCGCGGCCTACCACCTGCGACGGCTCGGGCACGAGGTCGTCATCCACGAGGCGGGCGAGGCGCCCGGGGGGATGATGCGCTTCGGCATCCCGCGCTACCGGCTGCCGCGCGAGGTGCTCGACGCGGAGATCGAGCGGATCTTCGACCTCGGGATCGAGCTGCGGCTGGACCAGGAGGTCCGCGACGTGCAGGCGGCGATGGCCCGCGAGTCCTGCGACGCCGCGTTCCTGGCGGTCGGCGCGCAGATCGGCAAGCGCGCCCACGTCCCGGCCGGCTCGGCCGCGAAGATGCTCGATGCCGTCTCGCTGCTGCGCAGCATGGAGGGGGAGGAGCAGCCGCAGCTCGGCCGCCACGTCGTCGTCTACGGCGGCGGCAACACGGCGATCGACGCGGCGCGGACGGCGCGGAGGCTCGGCGCCAGCGACGCGGTGATCGTCTACCGGCGTACCCGCGACCGGATGCCGGCCCACGACGAGGAGCTGCAGGAGGCGCTGAGCGAGGGGGTCAAGGTGCGCTGGCTCTCGACCATCAGCCAGGCCGACGAGGGCCGCGTGATGGTCGAGCGCATGGAGCTGGACCACGCGGGCTTCCCGCAGCCGACCGGGGAGTTCGACGAGCTCGAGGCGGACGCGCTCGTCCTGGCGCTCGGTCAGGACACCGACCTTTCCCTGCTGGACGGCGTGCCGGACCTCGAGATCCACGACGGCGTGGTGCAGGTCGACGAGGCGATGATGACCGGGCACCCCGGCGTCTTCGCCGGCGGCGACATGATCCGCGCCGAGCGGACGGTGACGACCGGCGTCGGCCACGGCCGGCGCGCCGCGCGCCACATCGACGCCTGGCTGCGTGGCTCGCGCTGCGAGCCCGATCCGCCGGTCACCGAGGCCACGTTCGATCTCCTGAACCCCTGGTACTACGCCGACGCGCCGCGCTCGGTCGCACCCCACCTTGACGCCGTCCGCCGCCAGTCGACCTTCGACGAGGTCGTCGGGGGCTACGACGCAGACACCGCGCTCTTCGAAGCGCGCCGCTGCCTGTCCTGCGGCAACTGCCTTGCCTGTGACAACTGCTACGGCGTGTGTCCCGACAACGCCGTCATCAAGCTCGACCCCGCCGGACCGTACGCCTACGCCATCGATCTCGACTACTGCAAGGGCTGCGGCATGTGCGCGCAGGAATGCCCGTGCGG
>NZ_JBFIGP010000265.1:0-5163 GCF_041602235.1 Paraconexibacter sp. | reverse complement strand
CGCGCCGGTGGCACGCTCAGGATCACCGCCGGCCGCGGCGTGGGCACCACGATCGTCGCGCGCATCCCGCGGCCCTGACGGGCGGGATACCGACCCGTCGCGGCGTCTAAGGTGCCGGGCATGCGCCGCATGGTCCCCGTCCTGCTGAGCACGATCACGGTCGGCCTCGCCACGGCGGCCAGCGCGTCGGCCGACGCCGTGTGGCTGTGTCGCCCAGGACTGGCGAACGACCCGTGCCAGATCCCGCAGGACACGACGATCCGGGAGCTCGACGGAAGCGAGCGGGTCGAGACGCCCAAGGCATCGGACACGCCCGCGATCGACTGCTTCTACGTCTACCCGACCGTCTCCAACCAGCTGACCGCCAACGCGGACTTCTCGCGCGACCCGGAGATCGAGTCGATCGCGAAGTTCCAGGCGGCACGGTTCAACCAGCAGTGCCGGGTCTACGCGCCGATCTACCGGCAGGCGACGCTCGCGTCGATCGGGACCGGCTACGCGTCGGCGTCCGGAGCCGACCGGCAGCTCGCCTACAAGGACGTGGTCGACGCCTGGCGCGAGTACCTCGCGAAGGACAACGACGGGCGTGGCGTCGTCCTGATCGGCCACTCGCAGGGCACCGGCATGCTGCGCCAGCTCCTGCGGCGGGAGATCGAGCCCGACCCTGCCCAGCTGCGACGACTCGTCAGCGCGCTGCTCATCGGGGGCAATGTGACCGTCGCCGAGGGACGCGATGTCGGCGGCGACTTCCGGTCCACGCCCCTGTGCACGCGCCGGGCCCAGGTGGCGTGCGTCGTCGCGTACTCGACCTTCGCGCAGGACCCCACCACCGACGCCCGCTTCGGACGCTCGCGCACGCCCGCCGCCACCGACCAGAGCACGCTGCCCGGGGGACCCGGCTACGCGGTCGCCTGCACCGATCCCCGTCCCCTGGCCGGCGAGTCCGGTCCGCTGCGCATCCTGCTGCCGACCGAGCCCTACGCGCCCGGGCCGATCGCCGCGGGGATCATCATCACCAACGGCGGGCCGGCACCGACCGCGCCGACGACCTGGGTCGTGCCCGCCGACCGGTACACCGGGGCGTGCCGCACGATCAACGGGGCGAACGTGCTGCGCATCGAACCGGTCGGCGCGTCGCGCAGGCCGAACTTCTTCCCCGAGCCGAACTGGGGCACGCACCTCGTCGACGTCAACCTCGCCTACGAGTCGCTCGTGGCGCTGGTCGCCCAGCAGGCGCGCCGGTGGACCGCACCCGAGCTGCGGCTGACGCGCCGCTGCGTGGGCCGGGGCCGGCTCCGGGTGCGGGTGAGCGGGCCCGAGACCGAGTTCATCCGCGAGGTGCGCTTCAAGTTCGCCAGGCGGCTCGTCGCCCGCGACCGCAGCGCGGCCTACGAGCGCACGCTCTCGGGCCGCACCGTCGCGTCGACCCGGGCCCGCACGCTCCGCGCGGTGATCCGGCTGGACGCCGGTCCGCGGCGCGTGATCCTGCAGCGCACGCTCCCCGGGTGCGGAACGCGCTGAGCGGTCACGGTCCGGGGCTCGCGGGCCACGCGAAGCCCGGTCGCTCGGACGGACGGCTGGTCGAGGCGCGGAAAGACGGCAGCCAGCGGTCGGCACGGATCCCGAGCTCCGCCGGCAGCTCGTCGAGCGCCTCGCGCAGGATCGTGCCGCGCTGACCCGGGTGGCGGTGCAGCGCGTTGAGCAGCCCGAGCACGAGCGAGCCGGGCCCGACGACGCGCTCGGGCGTGCGGGCGCGGTTGAAGTTGTCCCCGAGGTGCTCCGGATGGCCGGCGAACGTGCGGATCACCTCGCGCTGCAGCGCGGTCGCCGGAGGCTTCGGCGCGCTCTCCCTGCACCCCCAGTGGTAGGAGGGCAGGCACTCGCGGTCACGCTCGCGCTCCCACGCCCGCAGCGCCGCATCGACGGCGCTGTCCGGCGCGGCCTCCGCGAGCAGGGGGACCAGTTCCTCGCCGAGCCGGCGACCGAACCGCAGCGCGTCGCGCTGGCCGGATCCGATGACGGGATCCTTGAAGTGCCCGGCGTCCCCGGCGAGCGCCCAGCCCGGACCGCTGGACGCGCGGAAGAACGAGATGGTCTCGGCGGTCGACCGGAGCTTCGACCGGTCCTCCGCGCCGCGCAGGCGCTCACCGATCCCGTCCGGATCCTCCGCCAGCAGGGCATCCCAGCCGTCGTCGGGGTCGCGCCGGAGCTCCGCGATCCGCTCGGCCGGGGGCATGAGGAGGCACAGCACCCGGCCACCCGTCGTGGGGAACGTGTAGCCGATCGTGGTGCCCCACCGCCACTGCGACATCGTCGCGGCCCACGCGGTGCCCGCCTTCGGGTCCGTCATGTACCGGTAGGCGGCGCCGCGCCCGTTGCGGGAGCCCCGGTACGGGCGCCACACCCCGCACCGCGCGGCGATGGTCGACCTGCGCCCGTCGGCGCCGACGACGACGCGGGCACGGATCTCGCGCCGGCGCCCGTCGCTCGTGAAGCGCACGCCGACCGCGCGGCCACCCTCCCAGATCACGTCGGTCACGTCGGCCTGCTCGCGGACCTCGGCGCCGGCCGCGCGCGCCGTCTCGGCGAACGCCAGGTCCTGCTCGGGCCGTGGGATGCACAGTCCGTATCCGACACCCTCGATCGAGGACCAGTGCTCCAGCACCTGCACCTCGCCGCACCCGACGTGCACGTGGTGGCAGCGGGGCGGGTCCAGGGCCAGCAGTCGCTCCAGCGCGCCCAGCCGAGCGGCCTCCGCGACCGCCGACGGCACCAGGACGTGGGTCGAGAGGGTGTCCGACGGCAGGGAGCGGCGCTCCAGGACGACGACCTTGCGACCCGCACGCGCGAGCACCGTCGCGACCGCCGAGCCCGACAACCGGCCGCCGACGACCACGACATCGGCGTGCTCGACGGTCACACGCCCTCCAGGAGGACGATCGGGATGTGTCGCGAGGTCGCGCGTTCGTACGCCTCGTAGTCCGCGTACATGTCGACGAACCGCGGCCAGAGCGCGGCACGCTCCTCCTCGGTGGCCTCGCGCCCGCGGACCCGGCGTCGCTGTGGACCGATGCGCACCTCGGCCAGCGGGTGCGCCTGGAGGTTCAGCCACCAGGCCGGTGGCCGGTCGCTCCCGAGGTTGGACGCCACCACGGCCAGCGCCGGACCGTCCTCGAGATACATGAGGGCGGTCGAGCGCGGCTCACCGGACTTCCGCCCCTTGGTGGTGAGCAGGATCGTGGTCATGCCGAGGAACCGATGGCCGAAGCGACCGCGCGTGCCCGTGTAGAGCTTGCGGTGGATCTTCCAGATGATCTCGGCGACGGGACGAGGGGGAGGGGCCATGGCTCGACGGTACGTCAGGCCCCGCGCCGTGGTCCATCACGTCTTTCGTGAACCTTCCGGCGAGATCTCGCGGGATGCGTCAGTCGCGCGCGTCGTCCGGGGACGTGCCGTCGTGCACGACCGCGTCGAGACGCAGCGCCACGTGGAGCTCCGTGCGACGGTCGCGCAGCGCGGAGCCGAGCAGGTGCTCCACGTCCCGCAGGCGGTTGCGGACGGTGTGCTCGTGGACCCCGAGGATCGCCGCGGCCCCGACGTTGGATCCCGCGAGGAGCCAGGCCTCGAGGGTGTCGCGTGCGGTCGGGGAGAGCGCGCGCAGCGCGGCGAGCTCGGCGCCGACCAGCCGGCGGGCCGCGCGGGGCGCGCCGAGCCCGAGCGCTTCGATGCGCACGTCGCTGGCCCAGACCACGGAGCCGCGCTCGCGTGGCATCCGGGCGAGGACCTCCGCGGCATCGCACGCGTCCTGCCACGTGTCGCGGAACCCGGCCAGGCCGACCGCCGGCTCGCCCAGGGCGACCGGGCGACCGGCGCTCTCGAGGATCTGCGTCGCGGCTCTGCGGACCCGCGGCGCGGGAGCCGCGTCGAGGCGCACCCAGATCGTCGTGCGCGGTGCCGCGTGGTCCTCGACGAGCAGGAGCCCGCATCCGCCCAGCGCGTCGCGCGCGGCGTCGGCCACCTGGTCGGCGGCCCGTCCCGGCGCGTCGGCCAGCACGAGGGCCAGGTGGACGCCGTCGAGCCGATAGCGCAGCAGCCGCTCGGCCTCGACGCCCACGGCCGTGAGCGTGCCGTCGAGGAGGTGACGGACGAGCCGGCGGCGCCGGTCCGCCAGGGACCGGCGCTCCTCGTCGAGCGCCGCGTCGTACGCCGCGAGGGTGGTCCTGAGCATCTGGTCCACGAAGCCGAACATGACCGGGCTGGTCGACCGCAGGATCTCGGCCATCGGAGCGCCCGTCGCGTCCACGTACGCCTCGACCTCGTCGATCCACCACTGCCAGACGGCCTCCTGTCCGACCCGGTAGGACCGTTCGACGATGTCCGCCGGCACGCCGACGCGAGCGAGCTCCCGCGCGAACGCGATGCTCTCGGGCACCGTGATCGAGCGCGGGTCGCGTGCGCCGACGAGGATGTCGCGCAGCGTGTGGATCTTCGCGTGGCACGCCGCCCGGAGCAGGTCGTCGAGATCGCCGCGGTCCATGAAGCCCCGGTAGACCTCCCGCTGGAGCGTCCGCACCAGGTCGGCGGCGAGCACCGTCGGGTCCAGGTCGGCGGACAGCGCCGCCACGTGCGGGGAGATCGGATCGCCGCCGGAGTTCGGTCGACGGGGCTCGATCGGGAGCGGGGCGTGCCTCACGGCTCCGAGCCTGCCAGATCCGACGGGTCGTGGCGAACCGGACCCGTCGGACGGGGCGGCGCGCCTCAGGGCAGGCGCCAGTCCACGGGCGCCGCGCCCTGCTCCTGCAGCAGGAGGTTGGCGCGGCTGAACGGCCGCGAGCCGAAGAAGCCGTTGCTCGCCGACAGCGGTGACGGGTGGGCCGACTCGATGCACGGGACGTCGCGCAGCAGCGGCCGGAGGTTGCGGGCGTTGCGGCCCCAGAGGATGGCGACCAGCGGTCCGCCCCGATCGGCGAGCGCGCGGATCGCCTGCTCCGTCACCGCCTCCCACCCCTTGCCCTGATGGGAGTTGGGCCGGCCGGGCTCGACGGTCAACGCGCGGTTCAGGAGCACCACCCCGCGCTGGGCCCAGGGGGACAGGTCACCGGTCGACGGCGCCGGGTACCCGAGATCCTCGACGTACTCGCGGAAGATGTTGCGCAGGCTGGG
>NZ_JBFIGP010000264.1:0-5171 GCF_041602235.1 Paraconexibacter sp. | reverse complement strand
CGTGAGCCGCTCGCAGTCGCGACCGACCTCGACGCCCGGGGAGCGCACCGACCGCGCGGTCGGCCGCTGGCCGCTCACCGCGGTCACGTCGACGAGGTCGCGGCCGGATCCGCAGCGCACGCGGCCGACCAGGAACCCGGAGATCGCGTCGTTGCCGCTGCCCCCGTCCGCGCGCAGCTCGCCGCTGCCGCCGTCGAGGACGTCCTTGCCGCCACGACCCCGCAGGTCGTCGTCGCCGTCGTCGCCGTACAGGCGGTTGGCGCGGTTGTCCCCGCGGATGACGTCGTCCTTGGGCGAGCCGTTGACGTTCTCGAAGCCCTTCAGCGTGTCCGCCTGTCCGGTGCCGACCGCCGTGCCCGCCGCGAGGTCGATCCTCATCGCGGTCCTCGTGCCCCCGTAGGTGACCGTGTCGTTCCCGGTCCCGCCGTCGAGCGCGTCCGTGCCCGCCACGCTGGTCCCGGGGATCGGGATGTCACCGGCCACGAAGTCGTCGCCTGCCCCGGCGGCGATCGTGTCGTCGCCCGCGCCACCGACGAGCACGTCATCGGAGGCACCGCTGGAGATCGCGTCGTCGCCGTCCCCGCCCTCGACCGTGGTGATCGCGGTGGCCGGGAGGTCCAGCGCGGCGACGTCGTTGCCGTCCCCGAGCCGCACGACCACCTCGTTGACGTCGGTCGCGCACGTGACGGTGGCGGCGTCGACCGGCGCGCAGCCCGGTCCGGCCGACAGCGGCGCCCCGGTGTCGCGCACGCGGAAGCCGCCGGGGATCGCGACCACCTGCACCGCGTTGACCTCGCCGGCGGCCGCCTCGAGGACCACCGACGAGAACCCCGTGTCGACCTGGACCGTCGCTGCCCCGGCGGGCGCGGCCAGCGCGCCGCCCAGCGCAACCGTCGCGACGACCACTCCCGCCCGGATCGTGATCGCACGACCGTGTGGCCGCCCCTCCGTCGCTGCCCGCGACCGGCTGCCCTTCGTCGACACCGCTGCCCCCCTGATCGACCTCGTTGGCGTCCTGCCCTGGTCCCTAGGACTACCAGACCAGGGCCGAGGTCCGTCGCGGTCCGGTCAGCCGCAGACCGGGATGAGCTGCCCCACGAGCGGGAAGTTCAGGAGGTCGATGCCGTCGGACTTCAGCGACTTGCCGCCGCCGCAGTCCAGGGAGCCGGTCGCCCGCGGATCCAGCGCCGCGCCACCGCTCTTGCGGCCCGGGAGCCAGACCAGGCGCCGGTTCGCGACCGCCGGGTCGCTGTCGGCCCCGAGCCGGAAGTCGCTGATCGTCGGCGGGTAGGCGATCTTGTTGAGCACGAACGGCCGGTTCACCGAATCCACGAACAGGTACAGGCGCGGCACGTCCTGGCCGAGGTAGCTGAACGTCGTCCCCGGCATCCCGAAGTCGAGCGCCAGGCGGTGGAACCGCACGTTCTGGACCTGGACCGGCTGTCCGCCGTTCCCGAGGTCGATCGTCGCGTTCATCGTCGTCATCGACCCGATCGACGAGCCGTTGCCCGAGGTGCCGAGATCGTTGAAGTCCATCGACACCTGCGCCGCGTACGGGCGGTTCTGCCCGCCGGCCGTGCCCGACTGGGTCGTGTCGGGCCGCTCGCGGTAGCCGAACACGTTGGCGTTGGACCGCACGTAGTCCGACAGCGGGGACGGGAGCCGGTCCGCGGGACGACAGGCCCCGTCGGTGGCCAGGCAGGCGTCGAGCGCCCGCGCGATGTTGGTCAGCGAGAACGAGGCGGCCGGGATCGAACCGAGGTTCGTCAGGTTCAGCGAGATGCGCCCCATCGTGCCCGGCGCCGCCGCCGTGCCGTTGCGCAGCTGGAGCCGCGTCGGCTGGGCGGGCGTCACGTCGGGGTCGGGCAGCACGACCCCGACCTCGGTGTGACCGGTGGGCTTGTCGAGCACGCCGGTGACCGTGGCCGGGTCCCCGCCCTCCTGCGGCAGGCTCGCGTCCAGCGTGATCGGCTTGGTGGTCGACGGCACCTGATCCAGGACCAGGTTCACCGGGTCCAGGTTCATGCTCAGCCCCGACAGGCCGGTCAGCCGCACCGCGACGCCGAACGCCGCGGGATCCCCGTTGTAGGAGAAGAGATCGTCCGGCTGCCCGGTCGCGGGCATCGGGCTACCGCCCGCCGCCAGGCGCAGCTCGCCGATCGCCTGCCCGCCCCCGACCGTCAGGCTGGCCAGCGGCGGCTTGGGACCGGTCTGCGGCTGGTCCGGCAGGGCCAGCGTGAACGCACGCGGCACGCCGCCGAGCTCCGCCTCGATGCCGTCCGCACCCTCCAGCAGCGCCACGCCGTCCGCCTTGATGCGGATGCGTCCGACGTCGTTGCTGGCCGAGTACTCGAGCTTCGTGCCGCCGCTGGTCTCGGACCCCGCAGGATTCAGGTCCGCGAGCGCCACCCGGAAGGACGCCGGCAGGTTCTCGATGTCCGCCAGGACGTGCAGCGGCGGGGCGGGCGGGCCGTCCGGGGAGTCCAGCTTGGCGTCGACGCGGAACGGCGTGCCGGGACGCATGGTGGCCTCGAGCGCGATCGGCGCCGTGTCCACGGCCATCCGCCGCAGGTCGAACACCCGCAGCGCGAGCCCGAGCTTGCCGTCGGTCGAGTCGAGCTTGGCGCCCGCCTCGCCGTCGGGGATCACCGGGGCCTCCCGCCCCGGGCTGCTGGCCGACACGTCGATCTGCCCGATCGGCTGGTCGGTCTCGAGCAGGATCGACTCGTCGAGGTCCTGACCGATGGTGAGGGCGAACGCGGTCGGGACCGACAGCAGGTCGATCGCGAAGTCGGTGCCGCCCAGGAACAGCGGCTCGTCGCCGCCCAGGTCGACGCGGATCCGATCGACCGGCGCCGCGCCGCTGTAGGTCACGCGACCGCTGTCGAGATCCAGACCGAGGTCCAGGACGGTCGGCAGCTGGTCGATCGTCGCGCGGGCCCGCAGGCTCTGGGTGTCGATGTCGGCGGTGAACAGGCCACCCGCCGTCTCGGTCCGCAACCGGATCGCGTCGGTGAGATCCAGTCGCAGGGCCTTCAGCTCGCGCACCCGCGCGGCGAGCTCGAAGTCCTGGCCCGGGCGGTCACGCAGGATCGCGCCCTGGTCGGCCGGCATCTCCGGCTCGGGCTTGCCGTCCTCCCACGCCTGCAGCTCGATCAGCCGGATCGGCTGGTCGGCGGTGAGGGACGCTCCGCCCGAGTCCTGGGCGAAGCCGAGGGTCACGTGGGCCGGGAGCCGCTCGATCCGCGCCTTGATGCGGTCGCCGCTCCCGAGCAGCGGCTGCGCGAGGCGGGCCTGGAGCGTGAGCAGCTCGATCCCGGCGTCCTGGCCGTCGGCGTCGGCTCCGTCGAACGTGATCTGCCCGTCCTCCAGGCCGAGCCCGAGCGTGGCGTCGGCCGGCAGGTCGAGGATCTCGCCGCCGGCGTCGACGTCGTCGGTCCGCAGGCCCAGGGAGAACGGGCCGCCCCGGGTGACGGCCCGGACCTGGGTCGTCCCGCTGGTGTCGAAGCGGACCTCGCGGAGGTCGTGGACGCGCGCGGCGACGAGGAACTCGCCGCCGGTCACGTCGCGGTAGATGGCGCCGTCGCCCTCCCCGGCCGGGAGCTCCAGGTCGCCGTTGGAGGCGACCAGCTCGACCTTGCCGATGGCTCCGCCACCCTCGATCGTGACGCCGCCGCGGCCGTTGCCGGCGTCGAGCGTCGCGATGGTCCGGGCCGGGATGCCCTCGAGGGTGCCGCGCAGCGTGGTCGCGCGACCGAAGATCGGCTGGGAGCCGTCCCCGGTGAGGGTCACGCGGTCGATGCCGGTGCCCTTGCCGTCGAAGTCCAGCCGTCCGGCGTCGAGGTCGAACGTCAGGTCGAACTCGTCCGGCAGCTGGTCGACACGGGCGCTGATGGTGCGCGCCGGATCGTGGACGCGGGCCAGCAGCGGGGTGGCCGCGATCTTCGCGGAGATCGACGGGGCGTCACCGATGGTGAACGTCGCCCGCTCCAGGCCCGGGATGCGCAGGGCCGTGGACCCGACGAGGCCGTCGTCGTCGGCGTTGACGTAGGCCGGCTCGCCGTCGAGGAACCTCGGCTCGCCGTTGGCGATGCCGATCTCCGTGACGCCGAGCGCGCCGCCGGTCGTCGTGATCGTGCCGGCGCCGTCGTCCATCGCTGCGCTGAAGCCGGTGGGCACGTCGTCGAGGTTCAGGACGGCCTTCTGCCGGGTCGTCCCGGCCTCCAGCCGGGTGAACGCCGCCCGGATGCGCGAGACCGTCGCGGACGCGTTGTAGGTCGCGCTGACGTCCTCGCCGGTGCGTGCCGTCATGTTCAGGCTCGCGGGCAGATCGGTGATCGCCGCGGAGAAGGCCTCCGCCCGCAGTCCGTCGACGACGCGTCCGCTGAGGGTGGCGGGACCGACCCGGTTCTGCGCGAGGGACGCCGAGACCTCGTCGCCGACGCGGGCGGAGATGGTCGCCGTGTCGGGCGAGGCGCCGTAGTCCAGGCGGACGTCGGTCGGGTTGACCGGGACGGCGTACGTGCCGTCGAAGATCCCTGCCGTGAGGGCGATGCGGGAGCCGCGCTGCTGCTGGGCGACCGTGAGGTTGTAGGTGCCGTCGGGGCGCAGCACGGTGTCGGCGGCGGTGCTCAGCGTGAACGCGCCCGGCGCGCGATCGTGCCGCGCGTCGTAGCCGAACGCCAGGTGCGTGCGACCGAGCGTCTTGCGCGTGCGGTCGTGCAGCACCGCCTGGACCGACACCGGGAGCGTCGCCGTCTCGCCGGCAGCCCGGTTGATCGTCAGGCCGATGGAGTTGGAGCCGGTGAACGAGATCGTGCCCAGCAGGTCGGGCGTGACGTCGTCGTCGACGTTCAGCGCGGTCGGCACGCCGATGGTCGCGGGCGTCGTGCGGCTGACCGTGGTCCCGTCGGCGCGGCGGAAGGTCGTCTCGAAGCGGTACTCGAGCAGCCCGGCGCTGCAGGTGAGCGTGGCGAGACCCTGGCCGACGGTCCCGACGCCCAGCTCGCCCAGGCCGGGGGTGTTGAGGATGTCCGCCAGGCTCTGCGCCGTGGGACAGAGCAACTGCGAGGCGGTGGGCAGCAGCCCCTGGTCGCCGGAGAGCACGGCACCCGTGGACGGCAGGGCGGTCGCGGCCGTGCCCGAGACCGCGGTGCTGACCGCGGACGTCG
>NZ_JBFIGP010000263.1:0-5175 GCF_041602235.1 Paraconexibacter sp. | reverse complement strand
GCGCCGCAGGCGCTCCAGGAACCGCACCTGCTCGACCGCGGAGATCGCGAAGGGCCCGCGCAGCCAGAACTCGTCGAGCGGGGCGCCGTCGACCTCGCGGTTGCCGTAGCGCATCGCTCGCACGGCGCGTCGGTAGGCCGGGATCCCGAGTTCGCGGGCGATCCGCTGGTAGATCGGGATGCAGGACATCCCGAAGGCGGTCTGGAGCGTGAGGTCGCTCTCGCACGCGGTCGGCAGCAGCGGGGCCCCGTCGACGTCGTAGTTGGGGTTGGGCCCGGGGTACGGATGCTCGGGGCCCGACGCCACCCCTCGATCGATCGCCAGGAGGGAGTTCGGGATCTTGAACGTCGAGGACGGGAGGTACCGGCGGGCCGCGCGTCGGCCGCCGACGATGACCGTCGTGGGCCGGCCCTCGCCGGTGGCGCGGACGACCATGGTCCCGCTCGTCCCCGCGGCGTCGAAGTAGCGCTCCAGATCCGGGCGGGTGGTGGCCTTCGCCTCCGCAGGTGCGACGGGGAGGGCGGTGGCCGTCAGGGCCGCGCATACGGCCAAGATACTGCGACATGTGATGCGATTGATGGAGGGCATGGCGGGCGTCCTTCCCGATCTCCCCGCCGGTCAAGCCTCGGGGTCCTCGCGATCCCCCCCGTTCGGCCGCGGTCGGGGGCGTCGCGCGGGTGGGCGCTGCCCTCCCGGGCGGTGATACGCTGGGCCTATCACCTGACCCATAACTGATATTGGAAATCATCAGTTCGCGGGGGTACCTTTGCAAATGCAACTTCTACTGAACAGCGGCCACCCCCATATCCTGGTGACCGCCGAGTTGCACCCTCTCCTCCCTCGTAGTACCTCAGGCCCGCTCCTCGGAGTGGGCCTGTTTGGTTTCCGGGAGCCCGCGCGGTGATCGAGCCCGCTCCCGCGCGCATCGAGTTGCGGCACCTGCGCTCCTTCATCGCGGTGGCGGAGGAGCGCCACTTCCGCCGCGCTGCCGAGCGGCTGCACATGTCCCAGCCGCCGCTGTCGCAGCAGATCAAGGCGCTCGAGGAGGCCCTTGGGGTCACGCTGCTCGACCGCGACCGCCGCGGCGTCCGCATCACCGATGCCGGGGCGGTCTTCCTCGACCGGGCGCGAGCGGTGCTCGCGGCGATGGACGGAGCCGCCGACGCCGCCCGGCGTGCGCAGGCCGGCGAGCTCGGACGCCTCTCCATCGGCTTCGTCGGGTCCTCGATGTACGGGCGCGTCCCGGAGATCCTGCGCCGCTTCCGCGCGACCCACCCCGAGGTCCACCTCTCACTGCGAGAGCTGAACACCGCCGCGCAGGTCGACGCCCTGGTCCACGGGGACATCGACGTCGGCTTCCTCCGTCCCCCGGTCTCCGCCGACGGCGTCGAGATCGAGTCGCTGCTCGAGGAACCGGTCGTCGTGGTGATGCCCGAGGACCATCGCCTCGTCGGCATGCCGTCGTTGACGCTCATGCATCTCCGGCGCGAGCGGTTCGTCCTGCTCTCGCGTGCCGCGGCGCCCGGGCAGCACGACGCCATCTCGCGAGCGCTCGCCGCCGAGGGGGCGGCCCCCCTGGTCGTGCAGGAGGCCGAGGAGATGCAGACGATCATCGGCCTCGTCGCCTCCGGGATGGGGGTGTCGCTGGTCCCCGCGTCCGTGCGGGCGCTGGACCGCCACGATGTCGTCTACCGCGACATCGTGGGCCCGGCGCCGAGCATCGAGCTCGCCTACGCGTACCGGCAGGGCGAGACGACGCCGGTGGTGGACGCGTTCCTCTCCGCGGTGCGCGAGCTGCGCCCGCCACGGACCGCGCTGTCGCCCGTGCCCCTCTGAGGGGACGTGCTCAACGGCGGCTCGGCGGCTGCAGGGACGGGCCGACGTTGTCGCGCAGCCAGGTCACGGTCGGTCGCGCCGCCTCGAACCAGGCGGCGATCCTCTCCGCGGCCTCGGGGCCGTGCAGCCAGCGGGGCAGCTTGGACTCCCGTCGGCTGAGGACCACGCGGCGGTGACGCAGCAGGTCGGCGCGGGGATGCTCGGCGTCGTAGCCGCGCGGGACGCGCTTGAGGTCCGGGTCGCTGAGCTCCAGGCCGCCGTCCGTCGCCGCGCGGACCGCGCGGGCGAGCGCCGACCCACGGCGCCCGTCCGCCACCGCATCTCGCAGCCGGGCGACCTGGTCGGGTTGGGGGCGGTACATCCCGGCGGCGACCAGCAGCCCGTCGAGGCTGAGCTCGGCGTAGTACCCGGTGGCGCCCTCCATGCCGAACGGAATGCCGATGTGCTCCTTGATCGGCGGGCGCGCGTGGAAGCGGGCGTCGTTGTAGGGACGGAACAGCTTGACCTCGCCGAACCGCCGCAGGTCGCGACCGAGCGCCAGCGCGGGCGCCGCCAGGTACGCGTCGTACCGGTCGCGGTTGGCCTTGAACCAGTCCCGGTCGTTGTTCGCCTCGAGCTCCTCGAGGAACGTGATCGCGGCACGGGGAAAGCCGGTGAACTCGGGCATGGGCGGCACGCTAACGCGTCGCCTGCCCGCGTCGTCGATCGGCGGGGGTTCGATCGGCTGGACCTCCCTAAAAGCTTCCTGAACCGGATCCGGGGGCACGTACGATCTCCGTATGAGCGGCATCGGCATGTACATCCTGTTCCTCGCGCCCACCCTGATCCTGGGCCTCGCGGCGCAGTGGTGGCTGAAGAAGACGTTCGCCACCAACGCCGAGCTCGGCGTGCAGTCCGGGATGACCGGCGAGGAGGTCGCACGGCGGATCCTCGACGCCAACGGCCTGCACGGTGTGCCGGTGAACCCGTCCCCGGGTGGTCCGCTCAGCGACCACTACGACCCGCGGTCCCGCGGCGTGTTCCTCTCCGAGCCGGTGTTCGCCGGTCGCTCGATCGCGGCCGCGGCGGTCGCCGCGCACGAGGTCGGCCACGCCATCCAGCACGACAAGGCCTACGCGCCGATGCAGATCCGCTCGACGATGTTCCCCGCGGTCGCGTTCGCGTCCTCGACGTGGATCTTCCTGCTGATGGCGGGCGCGTTCATGAACGCCCTCGGCCTGATCCAGGTGGCGATCGCCCTGTACGCGATCGCGGTGCTGTTCCACTTCGTCACCCTGCCGGTCGAGTTCGACGCGTCGAAGCGGGCGCAGGTGCAGCTCGCCGGCCTCGGTCTCGTGAGCGACAGCGAGCGCACCGGCACCCGGCGGGTGCTGACGGCGGCCGCGATGACGTACGTGGTCGGCGCGCTCGCGGCGCTCTCCCAGCTCCTGTACTTCGTGCTCGCCTACCTGCAGGACTGACCGTCCTGCGCCGGACGCCCGCGACCCGTCCCGCGCGCCCGCGCGGGACGGAGGGCGGCCGGCGACGGAGCGTACTCTCCTGGTATGGCCCTGCCCGACGCTCGCCCCGGCACCGTGGTCCTGGTGACCGGCGCCTCATCCGGGATCGGGGAGGAGCTCGCCCGCCAGTTGGCCGCGCTCGGTCACGACCTCGTGCTGATCGCCCGCCGTGCCGACCGGCTCGACGCGCTGGCCAGCGAACTGCGCGACGCCGCGAAGGTCGATGTCGATGTCCATCCGTGCGACCTCGGGGACGCGCCGTCCCGCGCGTCGCTCATCGCGGGCATCGTCACGGGTCCGCACGCCCGCCCGATCGCGGGGTTGTGCAACAACGCCGGCTTCGGGCTCGCAGGGCCCGCCGCACGACTCGACCCCGCGCGCCAGCGCCAGATGATTCGCGTCAACGTCGAGGCGCTGCACGACCTCACGCTGGCGGTCCTGCCCGGGATGCTCGACCGTGGCGAAGGGGCGATCCTGAACGTCGCGTCGGTGGCCGCGTTCCAGCCGCTGCCGAACTTCGCGACCTACAGCGCCACGAAGGCCTTCGTGCAGACGTTCAGCGAAGCCCTGCACGCCGAGGTCCAGGACGAGGGCGTCAGCGTGACGAGCCTGTGTCCGGGGCCCGTGCCGACCGAGTTCGGCGAGGTCGCGGGGCTCAGGGGCGAGGGAGCCCCAGCAGGGTCCTCCGTGCCGTCGCTCGCCTACGTGAGCGCGCACGACGTGGCGGCGCAGGGCATCGAGGGCATGGTCCGCGGACGTCGCTCGGTCATCCCCGGCGCTGTGCACACCGCCCTCGCGCTGTCCGGCCGCTTCACGCCCCGTTCGCTGCTGCTGCCGCTGGTCAAGCGCTTCGGCTGAGCGTCGGGCTCGCCCGCCGTGCCGCACCGCCGGACAGCGCGGGGCCGGGCCCGGTCGGCCCGACCCCGCGGGTGCGGTCTAGGTGGCGGCCTTCAGCAGCTCGTCGGCGACCCGGTCGGTCGCGTCGCCGCTTCCGCCCAGCAGACGCCGGGAGAGCACTGCACGCCGGAAGTACAGCGGGGCGTCGTGCTCCCACGTCGCGCCGATGCCACCGTGCACGTTGATGTTCGAGCGCGTGGCGAAGTCCAGCGCCGACCCGGCCGCCGAACGGAACGCCGAGGCCGCGAGCGGGAACTCGTCGAGCTTCGACTCACCGGACCAGCCCGCGTAGAACTCCAGCGAGCGGGCGTTCTCCAGCAGCCGGAGCACCTCGGTGATCTCGTGCTTGATCGCCTGGTAGGAGCCGATGGCACGACCGAACGTGAACCGCTCCTTGGCGTACTCGACGCTCATGTCCATCGTCGTCG
Source organism: Paraconexibacter sp. (assembly GCF_041602235.1). GTDB lineage: Bacteria > Actinomycetota > Thermoleophilia > Solirubrobacterales > Solirubrobacteraceae > Paraconexibacter. The sequence goes on along the minus strand of NZ_JBFIGP010000263.1, from coordinate 515 downwards.
CCACGGTGCCGATGGCCTCCGCGGCAAGGATGGCGTGAGCGAGGTACCAGGCCCGCTCGAGCACCGCGGCGTCCACGTCGAGCAGGGTGCCCTTCGCGCCGTCGAGGGTCACGTGCCCGAGCGACCGCGTCGCGTCGTAGACGTCGGCGGTCTCGACCGTCGCGGCCGAGGCCGGGACGGCTGCGGCGACCGGGGCGCCGTCGGCGGTCACACCGACCACCACCAGCACGTCCGCGCCCGGTGCATCCGGGACCCAGGCGACGGTGCCGCTCAGCGTCACCGTGTCGCCCTCGACGGTCGCCGACGGGGCGGCCGGGCGGGCCTTGCCGCCGCGCGGGTCGACGGTCCAGCCCTGGACGGTCTGGCTCGGCGGGCGGGCGGGCACGTAGGCGACCCGCACGTCGCCGGTCGCGATCTGCTCGAGGTCCGCGTGGCCCGCGGCGTCCAGGATCAGCGTCGCGGGCAGCACGCCGAGGTAGGGCACCGAGGCCAGCACGCGACCGGTCTCCTCGGCG
>NZ_JBFIGP010000262.1:0-5205 GCF_041602235.1 Paraconexibacter sp. | reverse complement strand
GAACCCGAAGACGATCGGCAGGTAGTGGTGGGCGGCGCGCTCGGCGATGTGCGCGGACGGCAGCCACGAGATGACGCGGGCGCCCTCGGGGAACTGCACGAGGGCCTCGATGTTCTCGACGGCCGAGAGCAGGTTGCGGTGGCAGAGCTGCACGCCCTTGGGCGGCCCGGTCGTGCCCGAGGTGTAGATGAGCGTGAGGAGATCATCGCCCTCGATGCCCGCGGCCGCGCCGGCCACGTCGAAGTCGCTGTCGGCCTTCTCGACGTCCGACAGGGACAGGCAGCCCTCGGGCGCCTCACCGTCGATGACGATGACGTGTTCGAGGTGCGGCAGCTTCTTGCGTGCCTCCAGGACCTGCGGCAGGAACGCCTGCTCGGTGAAGAGGATGCGAGCGTCCGCGTCGGAGACCACGAACTCGATCTGCTCGGCGGTGTACTGCATGTAGATCGAGAACGGCACGCCGCCGATCTGCATCGCGGCGATGTCGCAGAGGTGGAACTCCGGTCGGTTGATGAAGAGGAGGGCGACCGTGTCCCCCTTCTGGAGCCCGAGGCCGGCGAGCCCCGCGGAGAGCGCGTCGGCACGCGCGCGCAGGTCGGCCCATGTCCACGAGAGCTCATCGCCCTTCGTCCTGATCGCGACCTCGTCGGCACGCTGCTCGGCGGTGATGCGGAACGCCTCGGCGATGGACCGGGCATCGACCGCGCGACGGTCGGTGGTGCTGCTCTCCATGTCCTCTTCCCTCTCCTGGTGCGGCTCGATCGGTCGGGGCACCGCGACGGCAACCCTTCGTCCGAGCCTATCGCAGCGGCTCGGTCGACGCCCTCAAGATGACGCCCGCGTCACGTTTCCGCGCCGCGGCGACCTCGGTCAGCGGATGCCGAACCCCTCGCCGCGCAGGCGGTCGATGTCGTTCGTCAGTCCGACGGCGAAGATGAAGATCACCAGCAGGAAGCCCACGACGCTCGCCCGCTCCATCACGCTGAACGGGATCGGACGTCGGCGGATCTTCTCGGCCAGGGCCCAGAAGATGTGCCCGCCGTCGAGCGGAAGGAACGGGAACAGGTTCACGATGGCCAGCGACAGGGAGATGATCGCGAGGATCTGCATCGCCTGGATCCATGAGACCTCGACGCTCTGGCGGGTCACCTCGTAGGAGCCCACGACGCCCGACACCTCCTTGCGGGCGGCCGAGTCGTAGAACAGGCGCGTGATGGCGTCCACGGTCCCGGTCGTCACGCGCCACATGCCGGCGACGCTGCGGTCGGCGGCGTCGATCGGGCCGACGTCCACCTCGTCCGCGCCGAAGGCGAACCCCAGCCGCGTCCGGGGCGGGGTGGCCTGCGCGTCGAAGCGCGGCGTGAGCTCGAGCGTGAGGCGCCGCCCGTCACGGTCGAGGACCACGGTGGCGGGCTCCGCGGCCGCGCATCCCGCGACCTGTTCCCCGGCACACCGGTGGGAGGCGATCTGCCGCGACAGCACCTCGAGGTCGCCGGTCCGGCCGTCGACGGACACGATGCGGTCGCCCGGGAGCAACTGCCCCTGCGCGACCGAGCCCTTCTCGACGGCCTCCACGCGCGTCGAGGGCTCCTGCACGCCCTGCGACAGGAACAGCGCCCACAGGATCAGGAACGCGATCAGCACGTTCATGAGCGGTCCCGCGGAGATCACGATGACCCGCTTCCACACCGGCTGGCGGTAGTAGGCGCGGTGGGCGTGCTCCGGCGGGATCTCCTCGGCCGGGTTCATGCCCGTGATCCGCACGTAGCCCCCGAGCGGCACGGCGCCGACGCCGTACTCCGTCTCCCCGCGCTTGACCGTGAACAGCAGGGGCGGGAAGAACAGCGCGAAGCGCTCGACGCGCATGCCGACCGCCTTCGCCGCCGCGAAGTGGCCGAACTCGTGGAGGACGATGAGCGCCGCGAACCCGGCGAACGCGATCAGCCAGCTCATGCGGTGACCGTGGACACGAGGCCCGACGCGACCTCGCGCGCCTCACGGTCGGCGTCGTAGAGCGTCTCGAACGCACGGATCGGTTGCGAGCCGAGCTCCTGCAGCGCTCCGTCGATCACCTCGGGGATGCCCAGGAACGGCAGGCGGCCCTCGAGGAAGGCGTGCACCGCGACCTCGTTGGCCGCGTTCAGCACGCACGGGGCCGTGCCACCGGCGATCGCGGCCTCACGCGAGAGCCGCAGACAGGGAAAGGAGTCGGTGTCCACCGGCTCGAAGGTCAGCGATCCGACCTCGGCGAGGTCCAGGGGCTTCACGGGCACCTCGGTCCGCTGCGGGTGGTGCAGCGCGTACGCGATCGGGACGCGCATGTCGGGATGCCCGAGGTGCGCGAGCGCCGCACCGTCGACCAGCGTGATCAGGGAGTGCACGATCGACTGCGGGTGCACGACGACGTCGATGCGCTCGTACGGGGTTCCGAACAGATGGTGCGCCTCGATGACCTCGAGCCCCTTGTTCATGAGCGTCGCGGAGTCGATCGTGATCTTGCCGCCCATCGCCCAGGTTGGGTGCTTCAGCGCCTGCTCGACGCTCACCCCCTCCAGCTCGGAGCGCGTCCGTCCGCGGAACGGCCCGCCGGACGCCGTCAGGACGAGCTTCTCGATCGATGCGAGCCCGCCCGTCGCCTGCTCGCCGTGGATGAGCTGGTGGATCGCCGAGTGCTCGCTGTCGACGGGCAGGATGCTGGCCCCCGTGGCCTCCGCGAGGGCCATCACGAGCTCGCCGCCGACGACGAGCGACTCCTTGTTGGCGAGGGCGAGGTCGATCCCCTCCCCCAGCGTCGCGACGGTCGGTCCCAGACCGGCCGAGCCGACCAGCGCGTTGAGCACGAGATCCGCGCCGGACTCCAGCACGAGGCGGACCAGGCCCTCGGGGCCGCGCAGCACCTCGCCGTCGGTCCATGCCTCGGCCGCGAGGGCGCCGAGATCCTCGTCGGTCACCGCGATCCGCGGCACCTGGTGCTCGACCGCCTGGGCGACGAGCGCCTCCCAGTTGCTCTGCGCGCTGAGCCCCACGACCTCGAGGTCGTCGGAGCGGGAGATGACGTCGAGCGCCTGGGTGCCGATGGACCCGGTGGAGCCCAGCAGGAGGATGCGTCGGGACACGCGCCCATGATGGCAGGAGCGCCGTCATCGCCCCGTCACCGTCACGTGGAGCGAACGTCCCCTACCGCCGCAGCGTGACCCGGATCGAGCGGGAGACCTTGCGCCGCTGACCGTCGGTCGCGGCCACGAGGACCGTGAAGCGCACCGACCGGTTCCTGCCCACCTTCCGCAACGCCGTCCGCGCCCGCTTCGTGAAGCGGACCGTGAGGGTCCTGCTGCCCCGCATGCGCTGCTTCCGGGCGCTGCGAGCGACGATCACGGTCCTGCCCCGCGAGCTCAGCTTCAGGCGACGGGCGGTGGCGCCGTCGACGGTCATGCGCACGATCGCCGAGCAGGTCACGGAGCACCGCACGCGACTGCGCAGACCGTGCGTGATCGCCCGGTCCAGCCGTCGGCGGTCGAGGGCGAGGCTGAGCTTGAGCGGGCTCTTGCCCACGGCCGGGGCCGTGCTGCACACCGAGCCGAGGTTCACCGACCGCCCTCGGTCGACCTGGACCTTGGTGGTACGGAGCACCGTGCCGGCCGGCCGCTCGCAGGTCAGCGTGTACGCCTCCTTGCGGGCCTTCTCCACCACCTCCGAGCCGGCCTTCGCCGGCAGGAACTGGATCTTCCCGTCGACGGGCCCGACCGCGCTGAAGTTGCGGATCTCGGCGATGTAGGTCCGTCCGACGACCGGGTTGTCGATCACGACGACCTCCTGCGACTCGGCGGAGGCGCTGCTGCCGACGACGTGGTCGGGGTCGGCCTCGCCCTCGTAGACGTACAGGTCGTAGTCGTCCACGGGCACGGGACTGGAGATGGAGACGCGGAACTGGCGAGCGGCCGCCGCGGGGACCTGGAACTCGACGAACTTCGGCAGCCCGGGGAGCACCGGCGACGGGCTCGAGATGTCCCGCTCCTCGGTGGGCGCGTCGGCGACCTCGGTCGTTATCCGGTCGCGGGCGCGTGACGGCCGCGTCGAGGGGTTGACGTGCCAGGCGAACGTTCCGGAGGAGCCGACCTGGAGCGTCGACTCGACGCGGTCGGGGAAGCTGATCGGCGGGCTGGTCGTGCCCTCGGCGTCCGAGATCACGGGCGAGGTCTGCGTCGTGAAGTCCTTGGCGATCCTGAGCGTGGTGCCCTTGGGCGCGCGGCCCGTGAGCACGCTGTGCTGCGCGCGGTCGATGGCTGCCTCGTGCGCGAGCAGGTAGGCGGCGCGATTGCCCTTCCCGGCGTGCGCCCCGGTCCCCTCGTACTCGCCGACGACCTCGGGGAACGGCGGATGGAACTGCTCGGAACCGATCTCGAACGTGTAGCCGAACCCGCCGGTGGCGTCGTAGCTCCAGTCCTCCGTCGAGCCCGTCGTGTCGTAGAGCTGGTAGCCCGGGATCGACGCGTAGCCGTTCTGCGCCGCCATCGCGTCCGACAGCGCCCTGAGCTGGTCCTCGTCGGGCGGTGCGCCCTGGGCGCGAACTCCCGGCGGCCGCAGGATGAGGTTGGAGAACGTGTGGTTCGTGATCAGCGCGGTCGCCTGACGCGCGGAGACGAGCTCGCGGACGTTCTGCGTCTCGGGTTCGGAGAACGGCGCGGCGCCGCGGTAGATGTCACTGGTCGGATCGAGGTCCGCGCCGGGCCCGCCCCAGAGCGCGCCGTAGTTGCGGTTCGGATCCGTACCGAGCGTGCGGTTCTCGGCCTTCGCGCACTCGCCCTCGGCGGGGACCGCGCCGTCCGTGATGCGGCAGTTGCGCCGCTTGTAGGCGAACGTGCCGAGCGTCTGGTCGGCCAGGAGCGACGCCAGGTAGGCCGGGTCCTCGATCGGGAGCTGCTGGTTGACCTCGTCCGGGAGGTTGGCCGCGGCTGCGGGGCCTCCGATGTCCACCGGCGCCTCACGCGAGAGGTTGAAGCCGTCGACGTTGACGACCGGGACCAGCAGGGTGCGGCTCGCGTTGACCAGGCGGGTGATGCGCGCGTCCTTGCCGAACCCGTTCACGAGCTCGTGGGCGTACTCCATCACGTGCTCGCCCGAGGGCCACTCGCGAGCGTGGTGGACCCCCAGCTGCACGAACGTCGGCTTGCCGGTCTCGACGTTGACGTCCTTCCCGACCTCGAT
>NZ_JBFIGP010000261.1:0-5207 GCF_041602235.1 Paraconexibacter sp. | reverse complement strand
TGCCACCTCGGGCACGCCCTCGGCCAGCGGCAGGGCGTCGAGGCGGACGACCACGTCGACGCCGGAGGCGCGTGCCAGATGACCGGCGTCCGTCGCGACCCCGTCGGAGACGTCCATCAGGGCGGTCGCGCCCGCGTCGCGCAGGGACCTCGCCAGCTCCAGCCGCGGCTCGGGGCGCAGGTACGCCCGCCGCAGGGACTCGGCGACCCTCGGGGAGAGGCCGATCGCGGCGGCGTCGACGCGGCCGTCGAGCAGCGCCAGCCCGGCACCCGATCCGCCCAGGGGGCCGGTGACGCCGAGGAGGTCGCCCGGGCGGGCGCCGTCGCGCCCGCGTAGGGCGTCCTCGTCGTCCGCCCACCCGATCACGGTGACGCCGATGCTCAGGACAGGGCCGCGGGTCACGTCACCGCCCGCGATGGTCGTCCCCGTCCGCGCGGCGAGCGTCTCCATCGCCGACACCACCGCCAGTGCGTCGGGGGCCGTCAAGGTGCGCGGGAGCGTCAGCGTCACGTACGCCTCGCCCGCGTCGGCGGCCATCGCCGCGAGGTCGCTGAGCGCCCCGGCCATGGCGCGATGGCCGGCGTCGGCGGGCCCGACGCCCGGGAGGTCGAGACGGAAGTGGACGCCGTCGACCATCTGGTCGACGCTCACGACCTGGATGGGCCGGGATCGCACGACGGCGGCGTCGTCACCGATCCAGCGCAGCACCCGGTCCCCACGCGGGGTCAGGACCTCCTGCAGGGCGGCGATCAGTTCGTGCTCGCCCATGGGGTGGGCGGACCGGCCGCCGCGCGGCGCCGCCTAGCGGTGCCGGTAGACGATGCGGGCTCGGCTCAGGTCGTACGGGCTGAGCTCGACGCGGACGCGGTCGCCCGGGAGGATCCTGATGCGGAACCGGCGCATCTTGCCGGCGACGTGCCCGAGTACCTCGTGATCGTTGTCGAGCTTCACCTTGAACATGGCGTTGGGCAGGGCCTCGACGACCTCGCCCTCGAACTCGACTTTTTCTTCCTTGGCCATTGCACCTGACGGTAGCACCGCGCGGCGCCGTCGGGTCCTACGGTATGGAGCCCGCCGGCGAGCCGCCCGCGGTGCCGCCGCCGGTCGAACCCCCGCCGTTGTTGGCGGGCGGGGGGCTCGGCGCGGCCGGCGCGGGCGTCTGCGTCGGCGGCGGAGCCTGCGGCGGATCCTCGTACTGGTCGCTCGGGTACTGGGTCCCGCCGCGGCCGGTGGAGTCCCCGTCGGCGTCGTCGTTGTCGGTCCCCGTCGGCGGGGAGAAGCCGTCGGTCGGCGTGGAGGTCCCGCCGGGCGCCCCGCTCTTCGCGTAGGTGCCGAAGAACGGAGCGGACTCGAACGGCTCCTTGGGCTTCGGCCATTCGCCGCACGTCTTGCGGTTGACCGTGGCGGCCATGAAGTCGTGGAAGATCGCGGCGGGCGCCTTGCCGCCGAACATCGTCCCCCAGCCGGGGACGGCCGTCATCGGGACGCGGCTGCCCGGGTGTCCCACCCAGACGACCGTGGTGAGGTTGCTCGTCATCCCGGCGAACCACGCGTCGGCGAAGCCGGTGGTCGTGCCGGTCTTGCCCGCGGTCGGGCAGAACCCGAGGTTGGCGGCGGTGCCGGTGCCGCGGGCGGCGTTGGCCTGCATCGCCTTGATGGCCTCGTAGGTCTGGCCGTCCGTGAAGATCTTGGTGCGTCGCGGCTTGCCGAGCGACTTGTCGACCTTGCCGTCGGGGAACTTGACCTTGGTGATGGCGATGGGCTTGAGCTTGTCGCCGCCGTCGTTGATCGTCGTGTACGCGCGCGCCATCTCCAGCACGGTGCAGCACTTCCGCATGCCGCCGAGGGCCTCGGCCGGGTAGGCGTCCAGCTTGCTCGTGATCCCCATGTCGTACGCGGTCTGGCGCACCGCGTCGGGGCCCAGGTCGAGGGCCAGCTGCTGGAAGACCGTGTTGTCGGAGGCGACGGTCGCCTGGAAGAGCGTCCGGCGTCCGCCGTAGGCGCCGCCGTCGGAGTTCGACACCTCGATCTTCGCGCCGGTGCCCTTGTCGATGAAGTTGAGCTTCTTGGAGTCGTAGGAGGTCCTGTTGATGTCGACGCCGCGGCGCAGCGCGGCCATCAGCACCAGCATCTTCGCGGTCGACCCGGGCTGACGGACGCCCTGGGAGGCCAGGTCGAACTTCGACTCCCCGTAGCTGCGGGAGGAGGCCATCGCCTTGATGTGGCCGTTGCGCGGATCGATCGAGACGAGTGCCGCCGACGGATCCCCCGGGTTCGGCAGCCGGTCGCGGATCGCCTTGCGGGCCTTCTGCTGGGCCTTCAGGTCGACGGTGGTGTAGACCTTCAGACCGCCGCGGCGGACCTTCTTCACGCCGTACTTGCGCACCAGCTCGCGGCGCACGTACTCGAAGAAGTACCCCTCGCGGCGCTCGGTGAAGTAGTCGGTCTTCTTGACGCCGAGCGGCCGTGCCTTGGCCTCCTCGGCGTCGGTCGTGCTGATGTAGCCCTGGTCGGCCATCGAGTCGAGCACGTCGTTGCGCCGGCGCATCGCGCCGTCCGGGTTCTTGTACGGGCTGAACGCCGACGGTGCCTGCGGGAGGCCCGCGAGCAGCGCGGCCTCGTGCAGCTTGAGGTCCCGGGCGCGCTTGTTGAAGTACAGGCGGGAGGCGGCCTGCACGCCGTAGGCGCTCTGGCCGCCCACCGTGCCGTAGGGGACGGAGTTCAGGTACTTCGTGAGGATCCACTTCTTGCCGAGCGGGCCCGGATGGCGGTTCTCGAGCTCCTCCGCGAGCTTCGCCTCGCGGATCTTGCGCTTGAAGTTGCGCTCGCGGTCCTCGGTGTAGAGGTTGCGGATCAACTGCATGGTCAGCGTCGAGCCGCCCTGGACCGTCTCTCCGCTGCGGAGGTTCTTCACCCCGGCGCGGATGACGCCCTCGAAGTCCACGCCCGTGTGCTGGTAGAAGCGCCGGTCCTCGATCGCCACCGTGGCGTCGTTCATGACCTTCGGGATCGCGGTGGACGGGATCGGCTGCCGCAGGATCGTCGACTGGATGAACCCGAGGCGGGTCTTCCCGTCCTTCGCGTAGACGACCGTGTTGGCGCCCTGCTCGACCGGCTTGAGGCCCGAGAGGTCCGGTCCGGAGGAGGCCAGGCTCACGACGTAGCCGACCGCGGACAGGCTGCCGATGGCCAGCATCGCGGTCAGGATGCCGAAGGCCAGGAGCAGCACGCGACCGGGGCCGCCCTTGTTGCGGCGGCGCCGACGTTGGCGTTCACGACGGGACATAGGCGAACGAGGGACGGTAGCGAAGTGCGGCGGCGTGTCCTTCGCACCCGCCGCCCTACGGAGTTCGCCGCGAGGGTCCCACGTCCTACTGCGCGCCCGCGCCGTGCAGGGCCTCCAGGGCGGCCTCGCGAAGGTCGGCCTCGGCGCCGAAGCGCTCCGCGGGCTGGCACGGAGCCGCGACCAGGAACAGCCGGATGCCCTCGCTCGTGGACTCCGCGACGCGGCACTGGATCTCGGGCAGCGCGGTCCGGACGGCGGCCAGCGCGGCGCTCGCGTCCGCGTCGGGACGGATCCACACCGACACCTCGACGGCCACCGTCGCGCTCTCGATCGACTCGTTGCGCAGGACGCCGGCCGCCAGCCGCTCGTTCGGGATGATCACGCGGGCATCGGTGCCGGTCCGCAGCCACGTCGAGGTGAGCCGGACGTCCTCGACCGTGCCGGTCTGGTCCTCGAAGGTGACGTGATCACCGACGCGCAGCGGCTGGGTGATCGCGATCTGGAGGCCCGCGACCGCGTTGGCGAGCACCTGGCGTGCGGCGAACCCGACGACGGCCGCGGCGATCGCGCTCGAGGCGAGCACGGCGCCGGCGATCCGGTCGAGAGCGGCGAACTGCGACAGCGCTATCGAGATGCCGATCACGATGATCGTCACCTCGGTGAACCGCCGCAGGAAGCGCAGGCGCGTGTCCGCCTCCGGCGTCAGCGCGCGACCGCTGGCCCGGACGGCCAGCGACGCGGCGCGGTTGAGGATCACCCGGTCGACCAGCCAGGCCAGGGCGAAGGCGAGGACGATGCTGAGCGCCGCGGTGAGCTGGTGGTCGTAGCGTTGGAAGAACGACTCCGCGAGGATGTGCGGCGGCATGGCCCTCGACGGTACCCGAGCATCCCGCCGTATCGCCGTTCCGCGCATCGGGCTCGCACCGCACTGGGCCGTCGCGTGGAGGGAGGCGGCGTTCGCCTTCGTGCTCTCCCGCGCCCTGGTCCTCGTCAGCGGCGTGGGCGCCTCCGCCTGGCTGGGGCACTCCGACCGCGCGCCGGGCTTCGATCCCTCGGGCCTCACGCACCCCTTCTCCGCGGCGGGCAACGAGCTGGTCGCGCCGATGGCGCGGTGGGACAGCGTCTGGTTCCTGACCATCGCGGACGCCGGCTACGGCGACGACGCCGCGCGGCCGGCGTTCTTCCCGCTGTATCCGCTGCTGGCGCGTGCGGTGGGGACGCCGCTGGGCTCCAGCCTCCTCGGCGGGATCGTCGTGTCGTGGGTGGCGTACCTGATCGCCCTGGTGCTGCTGCACCGCCTCGCGGAGCTGGAGCTGCGCGACGCGCGTGCCGCCCGGTACGCGGTCCTGGCCTGCGCGCTCTTCCCGATGGCCTTCTTCCACACGGCGGTCTACAGCGAGGGCCTGTTCCTCGCGCTGTCGCTCGGGGCCGTCTACAGCGCGCGCACCGGCGCGTGGGCGTGGGCCGGCGCGCTGGGCGCCCTCGCCGCCGGGACGCGCAGTGCCGGCGTGGTGCTGGTCGTCCCGCTGGTGCTCCTGTACCTCCGGCAGCGCCGGACGACGGCCGCGGCCGATCGCCGGCGGCCGACACGTGCGGACCTCCCGCTGGTGTGGGTCGCGCTCGTGCCGGCGGGGATGCTCGCGTTCTGCGGCTGGTTCGCGGTGACCGGCGGATCGGTGACCGCGCCGCTCGACGCCCAGAAGGTGTGGTTCCGGGAGTTCAGCGGGCCGTTCGTCGGGCTCTGGGACGGCTGGGTGGCCGCCTACCAGGGCGCTCGGCAGCTGCTCTCGGGCGCCCGGGAGCCCGTCTACTTCACGGCGTCCGGCGGCGACCCGTTCGTGGTCGCGCAGGAGAACCTCATCCTCTTCGCGTTCCTGGTGGCCTGCGTCCCGGCGATCGTCGGAGTCCTGCGGAGCCTGCC
>NZ_JBFIGP010000260.1:0-5214 GCF_041602235.1 Paraconexibacter sp. | reverse complement strand
TCGTCGTCGACGATCGTGCCGGTCCCCGTGGCCCCGGAGATGGTGGCCTCGACCGGATTCGACAAGGTCAGCGTGAGGGTCTCGGACGGTTCGTTCAGGTCGTCGTCGGTGACGGCGACGCGCACCGTGCGCTCCGTCGTCCCGGGCGTGAACGTGAGCGTGCCCGTCAACGCGTCGTTGGCCGTGTAGTCCCCGGGCGTCTGCGCCGTGCCGGGAGCGATCGCGTAGTCGACGCTCACGGGGTAGAGCACCGCGCGGCTGAGCGAGACCGTGAACGTGAGGTCCGGGTTCCCGCCGTCGCCCTCCGTCGCGGTCGGATCGTCCACGGAGAAGGTGGCGCGGGCCGGTTGGTCGCGAGCCTCGCAGTCGTTCGGAGTGCCCGTCCCGAGGGTGTCGCGCTCGTCGCCGCCGGCCGCGTCGGTCCCCGCGCCGCAGGAGACCGTGTCGGCCACCGCGTCGGACACCGCGATGGTGTCGTTCCCGCCGAGCCCCGCGACGTCGTTGACCGCGGCCGAGCCGGTGAGCACGTCGGGCCCCGCCCCGCCGGTGAGGTTCTCGACGGAGGTGATCGCGTCGGCCTCGCCGCCTGCGCTGGCCCCTCCGGTCCCGGCCCCCAGGTCGACCGTCACGCCATCGGCCGCCCCGGTCCGGTCGGCGTAGGAGACGCGATCGGTCCCGGTGCCGCCGATCAGGGTGTCGTCGCCCGGACCGCCGATGAGGGTGTCGTCGCCGCCGGCCCCGTCCAGCTGGTTCGCGGTCGCGTCACCCGTGATGAGGTCGTTCCCGGAGCCGCCGAGGGCGTTCTCGAACGCGGAGGTCGTGTCGATCTCGGACCCCGCGGTAGCGCCGGACGTGCCGTTCAGGACGACGGTGACCCCCGCGGACCGGTCGTCGTAGCTGAGCGTGTCGGTGCCGGCGCCGCCGATCAGGGTGTCGCTGCCCGGCCCGCCGTTGATCACGTCGCTCCCGGGGCCGCCGTCCACGGTGTCGGCGCCGGCGCCACCCCGCAGCACGTCGTTCCCCGAGCCGCCTATCAACGTCTCGATCTCCCCGAACGTGTCGGACTCGAGCGTCCCGGTCGCCCCGCCCGCGGCGGCGGCGACGGAGGCGGTGACGCCGCCGGCACGCCGGGCGTAGGAGACCGCGTCGGTCCCGTCGCCGCCCATGAGGACGTCGTCCCCCGTCCCGCTGTGGAGGACGTCGTCGCCGTCCCCACCGTTGAGCTGGTTCGCGGTCCCGAGCGTGGCGGCCACCTCGACGACGTCGGAGCCGGCGCCGGCGTTCACCACCACGCGGTCCACGCCGGTGCACGTGGCGGTGACGAGCGTGCAGTTCGGGCCCGGGAACAGCGTCGCTCCCGCGTCCTGCACCGTGCACGTCGCGCCCGTCGGCCCACCGCTGCAGCTGACCAGGAACTCGTTGTCCTCCGGCCCGAAGTTGCCGTTGGCGACCGTCAGCACGCCACCGGACACCGAGGCGGTCGAGGCAACGGCGGGCGTCGCCCCGATCGCGACCGCCGCACCGATCGTGCAGATCGCGATGAGCTGGGAAACGACGCTTCGGGTCACGCTGAGGGTTCTCCTGGGGCGTTCGACATCGAGCGACCACGGGGCCGCGGGCCTCGTGACGAGCGTTCCTCGTGACCTCGGCCTGCGCGTACGGACCCCCCGCGCCACAGGCTCGGACCACGAGCTCGCACGATCGTATGTCACCCCGCGAGGAAGCGCGTCACCGCACGGCGGCGCGACGCCTCGCTGACCACGAGCCCCGAGCCGCCGTCGGGCAGGTTCTCCGCGCCGCTCGGACGCAGGATGTGGGTCGGCGGGGATCCGCCGAGGAACGTCGCGGCCGCGAAGCCCATCAGGGTCGGACCGCTCATGTCCGTGACCAGCGCGCTCGGGGCCTTCCACGAGATCCACGGGAGCCGGATGAACCCGGCGGGCGAGAGGACCCGCGACTTCATCGCCGCGAGGATCTTCTGCTGGCGCGAGGCCCGCGTGAGGTCCGACTCCCGCGGGTTGCACTCGTTCTTCCGCGTCCGGGCCAGCGCGAGGGCCTGCTTGCCGTCGATCGTCGTCTTGCCCGCCTTCAGGCGCAGGGTGTAGCCGCCGTTCTTGAAGCCGCCGTTGATGCGGCTCACCACGCACCCGCCCCGGTACACCACGCCGCCCATAGCGTCGATGAGCCCCGGGAAGTTCGAGAAGCTGACCTCGACGACGTGGTTGACCTCGATGCCGAGGTACTGCTCGACGGTCTCGGTCATCTTCGCCGCCCCGCCGATCGCGTAGGCGGCGTTGATCTTCTGGCGCCCGCTCCCTGGGATGTCGACGACCGTGTCGCGCGGTATCGAGAGCCGCGCGGCCTTCCCGCCGCCGAACCGCATCAGCACGATCGAGTCCGCGCGGGACGGCCCCGAGGTGGTGGCGCCGGGCTCCTGGGAGTCCTTCGGGCGCTGATCGGAGCCCAGCACCAGGACGTTGGTCGCCCCGAACGGCGGGAACCCGCCTCCGCCGAGCACGCTGTTGGCCGCGGCGTCCACACCGCCGCCGTGGATGGTCGCGCTGACGAGGAACAGGAAGGCACTGAGCGCGACCCACAGCGCCGCGGCGACCAGGAGCCGCCACACGATCCGGCCCGCCGACAGGCGTCGCCCCCTCCTCGGGAGGCGGATGCCGCGCCGTGGCGGGGCCTCGCCGGGTCTCCGCGGGCGGCCGTCCGCGCCTGGTCGGGACGCGGGCGTCACGTCGCGCCGGACCGTGTCCTCGCGGCCGCTCAGCCGGTCGAGGAAGCGTGGTCGGGCGCGGTACACCCGGTACTCGGGCGCGGGGTCGCGGCGGTCGCGGGGATCGTCCATGCGTGGGGTATGGTCGCTGAAGATGCCCTCCGGACGCTTGATCGTGTGCCCGACGCCGATCGGCAACCTCGAGGACGTGACCCTCCGGGTGCTCAGCGCGCTCCGCGACGCGGACGTGGTCGCCTGCGAGGACACGCGCCGCACACGCATCCTCCTCGATCGCTACGGGGTCGACGCCTCGCTCGTGAGCTACCACGAGCACAACGAGCAGGCACGCTCCTCCGAGCTCGTGGACCGGATGCGGGCGGGCGTGGTCGTCGCGCTGTGCAGTGACGCGGGCATGCCGCTCGTGAGTGATCCGGGGTTCGTGCTCGTGCAGGCGTGCGTGGCGGCCGGGCTCGCCGTCGAGGTGCTGCCGGGGCCGAGTGCCGCCCTGGCGGCGCTGGTCGCGAGCGCGCTTCCCGCCGAGACATGGCGCTTCGTCGGCTTCCTGCCGCGCAAGAAGGGCGAGCTGGCGGGCATGCTGGCGTCGCCCGAGACGCTCGTGGCCTTCGAGTCGCCGCGCCGCGTGGGCGGCTCCCTCGACGTGTTGGCGGCGATCGATCCGCAGCGACCGGTGGCGGTATGCCGTGAGCTCACCAAGATCCACGAGGAGATCGTCCGGGGTTCGGCGGCGGAGCTCGCCGCGCGCTATGCGGATGAGGACGTCCGGGGCGAGGTGGTGCTCGTGATCGGTGGCGCCCCGAAGGTCGACGGCGATCTGGAGGCCGGCGTGGCCGCCCTGCGGGCGCTGGTCGAGGCCGGGGCCAAGGCACGTCCGGCGGCCGGCGTCGTGGCCGGGCTGACCGGAACGAGCGCCAACGCGCTCTACGCCGCGTTGACCCAGCGCTGACCGGCTGGTCGGTGGGCGGCGGTGCCTCCAGTGGGCGTCCGGCGGATCGGCGGGCTCGTGGTGGAGCGGTGGTGGGGCTACGGGATGGTCGGCCGCGCCGCGAGCTCGTTGCGCAGGCGGGCGACCTCGGCCTCGATCTCGCGCTGGGCCCGGGCGACCTCGCGCTCGATGTCCCGCTGCACGACGTCGATCTCGGACGAGATCTCCCGGTCCACGTCGTCGGCGGTCGCCGCCAGCAGCGCGGTGACGGCTCCGATCGTCGCCAGGGCGGACAGGACGACGGAGAGCACGATCGCCGCGGTCCCCGGTCGACGGTGCAGCGACCGGCGGCAGTGCGGGCAGAGCGCGCCGGCGGTCCGCGAGACGGTCGCGCAGTGGGGGCAGACGCGCTGCGGATGATCGGCCGTGGCGACCGGCTGGGGGAGGTCCGTGGCCATCACACGAGGGTACGACGTCCGCATTCCCCGGATCCGCGGAGTCCTTCGGGTCCAGACCCCTGACGATGCCGTCGGGCGGGGGAGACCGGGGGGCGCGCCGAGCGGGTGGGCGCCAACACAGGCCGGGGAGGGGCGAGCGGCCCACCGCGATCCCCTAGTGGGGCCGATGCCGCGCCGCCCACCCATCGCGACCGCCCGCCCCTCGGCGCGCGCTGCGTGCCACCTGCGAGTCGCCGCGAGCCTCCTCGCTCTCGCGGCGTGCCTCCAGGCGCTGGCCGCTCCCACAGCGCGCGCCCGGGCCGGCTGGCGCCTTCCGGTCGACGGCTCCGTCGTCGCCGGGTTCCGGGTGACGCCGGGCGCCCCGTTCGCGGCGGGTCAGCGGCGCGGCATCGATCTTCGCGGCGCGCCGGGCGCGCCCGTGCGCGCGGCCTGCACCGGGACGGTGCGCTTCGCCGGACGCGTCCCCGCCACGCGGGGATCGGGGGCGCGGCGGGGGGCGGCGCCGACGCGCAGGGTCGGCGCGGTGACGGTCGCGTGCCGCGCCCGGCCCCTGCTCGCCACGCACGTGGGGCTCGCGACGGTCACGGTCCGCGCGGGGAGGGTCCTGATCCGAGGTGCCCGACTCGGCCGGCTGGGACCGTCCGGGCGGCTGCGGCTCGGGGCGCGCCTGCCGGGTCGCCCGGCGCGCTACGTGGATCCGATGGCTCTGCTCGGCGACAGCCCGACAGGGGTGCCGGTGGCGCCCGTCGCCGGTCCGGCAGGTCGGCGCGGCCGCCCACCCCACGAGCGCACGCCGCCCTTCGCCCCGGCGCCGGTCTCGCAGCGGCGGCCGGCGCCGACCTCGCCACCCGCACCGCTTCCGGCCCCCGCACACGCCGTGCGCCGTCCCGACCGGTGGACCGCGGTCCCGCGCGCCCGGCCCCCCGAGGCGGCGACCGGGGCCGACGTCCCGTGGCCGGCCTGGCTCGGCCTCGCCCTGATCGCCGCGGCGATGCCCGTGACGGTCGTGGGCGCTCGCCGGCGACGCGCCCGATGCGCCAGGGCCCGCGGCGAGGTCCCGGCCTGACCGCGCGCGGCCTGCGGGGAGCGGT
>NZ_JBFIGP010000259.1:0-5222 GCF_041602235.1 Paraconexibacter sp. | reverse complement strand
CTCATCGGCCCGCACGGCGACATGTTCACGCGGCTCTACGACTTCGACATCTCCGGTCACGACCCGGTGTTCTTCTCCTACTCCTACGAGGACCAGCGCGGGAAGGGCGACGGGGCCCCGATCCAGCTCCCCGCCGAGCCGTGGCGCAGGCAGCCCAAGATCCCTGGTCAGGTCACATCGGCCATCTCGATCCACAAGGTCGGGAAGGGCGCCGTCCATCGCATCCTGCGCGTCGAGGGCGCCCGGGACGGCACCACCGGGTACTGGGAGCGCGACCTCGCCGACCCGCCCGCGTCCGCCTGGACCTTCCACGCGACCGGCCTGCCCCTGTCGGGACCGCTGCTGCCCAACCCGGCCCAGGACACCTCCACGTGGGACCTCGGCCCGGGGGAGGACCGCCGCTACGTCCTGGACGACGGGGCCGCGGCGGGCGAGCTCACCGACTTCAGCGTCTACTGCTCACCCGCGCGGATGCGGATGCGCTCCGCCGACGGGACGGTGCAGGAGTGGCGGCTGCACCACGTCGACGGGCTGCGCCAGCAGCCGCGCGGACGGGGCCTGGACGACCTCCCCCGCACCCAGCCGGGAGCGATCGAGCGTCCCGACGGCACCTTCGAGACCGTGACGGTGCGAGCGACCCGCGAGGAGATCCTCATCGAGGAGAAGGGGTGGCGGTTCCGGATCGCGGAGCCCACCCCGCTGGTGGCGTCCCGATGCCTGCCGCGTGCGCTGCCGGTGGGTGCCGCCGGCGTCGGACCGGTCCGGCTCGGCGCACGCCTGACGACGGCCCTCGAGGAGCTCCCGGCGCCGGAGCGCCGCACCGCACGTGGTGCCCGCTGGTGCGTCGACGGTGGCGGCACGGTGGGCGTCGCCCTGACCCCGGGCGGTCGCATCGCGCTGGTCCGCACGACCGCTCCGTGGCACACGTTGCGCGGGGTCCGGACCGGCACCCGCGGGTCCCGCGCCCTGGCGAGGTTCCGCGACCGGCGGTTCGTGACCCCGTCGCTGCTGCGCGTCCCGCGGACGGGACGGCGCATCGTCGAGCTGCGCGGCGGACGGGTGCGGTCGCTCGCCGTCACCGGCCGCAGGACGGCGGCCTCCCCGAGCCGGTTGCGAGCAGGCCTGCGCGCCGCGGGCTGACGCCCGGTCAGGCCGCCTTCATCAGCGGCGGCGCGACCTGCTTCTTGCGGCTCATCACGCCCGGGAGCTCGATGTACCCGCCGCTGATGTCGGTGTTGAACGCCCTGGCGGCGAGTGCGAGATCGCCCGCCACCACGAGGTTGGTGCCGCCGGTCGCGACGTCGGTGACCATCAGCGCGACGAGCCGGTGGCCGTCCTTGGCGACGCGGTCCTCCGCCGCCTCACGCAGCTCGTCGACCCGCGACATGATGGCGTCGCCGACCGTCTCGATCTGCCCGATGCAGATCGTCTGCCCGCTCGAGAGCTCGTAGGCCTTGAGGTCGCGCGCGAGGATCTCCGACGCCTTGAGACCGGAGACGTCGCTGGTCGCCTCGAACATCTCGCGCCCGTAGTCGCGCGGGTCGATCCCGAGCTGCTCGCCGAGATCGGTGACGGCTGCCTCGTCCCGGGGCGTCGTCGTCGGCGAGCTCAGGATGACGGTGTCCGACAGGATCGCGGCCAGCAGCATGCCCGCGGCCTGGGGGCTCGGTTCCTGGCCGGTCGCCAGGAACTGCTCGGCGATCAGCGTGCTCGTCGAGCCGACGGGATCGAAGGTCGCCCGGACCGGGTGCGTCGTCTCGATCGACCCGATGTGGTGGTGGTCGAGGATCTCGACGATCTCGGCCTCGTCGATGCCCTCGACGCTCTGGGCGCTCTCCGCGTGGTCGACGAGGATCACCCTGCGCGGGCGGGGGGCGACGAGATCCGCTCGGGTGACGAGGCCGATGGGACGGCCGGCGCGGTCCACGACCACGGCGGCCCGGTAGCTGACGTCCTTGACGTCCTCGGAGATGTCGGCGACGAGGTCGCGAGCGCGAGCGGTCAGCGGCTCGCGGTCGGCGATCGCCTGGCAGGGCGAGGACAGCGTCGTCATGCGGCCGGCGACGTAGGAGTCCAGCGGAGTCACGATCACCGGGGTCCCGGTCTTGCGCGCCAGCTCGAGCGTGGCGTCCGGGACGGTCGTGCCGTTGCTGATGACGAGCGTGGAGATCCCGAGCTCCAGGGCGCGCAGCTGCGCGTCGTGACGGTCGCCGACGACCGCGACGTCTCCTGGGGACACGTCGCCGAGGATCGCGTCGAGCTGCCGGGCGAGCACCCAGACGCGTCCGTCGACCTTGGCGTCGCGGTCGCCCGCGAGCAGCTCGCCCGAGAGCGTGTCGGCGAGCGTGCCGACCGAGGTCGGGGCGAGCAGGTGCGACGCCTCCCCGGACTCGCGGACGTACCGGCGGGCGAGCGCGCGCTCGGCCAGGACGCCGGTGAGCACGCCGTCGCCGTCGACGACGGGCAGCAGGTCGAGGCCGGCGTCGACCATCATCTGCCCGGCGACCCGCAGCGGGGTCTCGGCGTCGGCGACGGGGAACTCCTCCCGCATGACGTCGCCGGCCCGGAGCATGATGTGCACGAGGAGGCGCGGGATCTCCGCGCCGGACCGCTCCAGGGCCCAGGTCGTCTGCGGGTTGAGCTCGCCGAGCCGGACCGGGACGTACTCGGTGTCGGGGTCCAGCCGGGACTTCAACTCGGCGTACGCGATCGCCGAGGCGATCGAGTCGGTGTCCGGGTTTCGGTGCCCGGAGACGTAGATCCGCTCGGGACGGTGGTGACGGGAACGGGGATCGGAGAGCTGCACGGCGCGCGGATCCTATGGGTCCGCCCACGCCGTCGGCGTCACGGGCGCGGCGGGACGCGACGGCCGGCGCGGGGGCTCAGGCGCCCTGAGGCCGCTCGAAGCGGCGGTGGGGCCGCGTGGGCTCGTCGCCCAGCTCGTCGCGCGTGTCCTTCAGCGCTGTCGTGAAGTCGGCGATCGCGGTCTGCAGCGGGCGGGGCAGCGGCACGCCCTCCTTGCGGGAGGCCTCGGCGCGGGCGTACAGGGCGGCGCGCGCCGCTTCCAGCCGGCGGGCGCGGGCCCGCAGGCGCTCCCGCGCGAGATCCCGACCAATGGATCCATGCGGGAACTCCTCACGCTGCTCCGCCATGGTCCGAGGATCCCCCGCGAGCCCATTGCGGGCATCCGGATTTGTTACGGAGGAGCGACTGTACGATCGGAGGAGGTGGCGCCTCACCCTTTGCCGCGCCTCGCCTTGGCCCGCCTCAGCGTCAGGTTGCGCGTCGTCGTGCCGGACGCGCCCAGGTCGACGACGATCTTGACCTTGGTGCTGGAGCGCCTGGCGAGCCTGCGCCCGAGCGCGTTGAGCTTCAGTCGGACCTTGCGCTTGGTGCCCTTCTGGAGGGAGAACGCGCGCTTTCCGAGCGAGCGGATCCTCAACGGCTGCCGCTTGGCGGCGGCCCGGACCGGGGACCTGGTCAGGACGTTGACGCTGCCGCGGCAGGTCACCTGCAGGCAGTTGAGGGTCACGTCCAGCGCCCCGCCGATCGGTCGCAGGACACCACCACCGATGGTCGTGATGTCGGTCGGACCCAGGCGGACGGGCGCGCCCGGGCTGATCGTGCCCGGAGCGGAGACGAAGGAGTAGGCCACCTGGAGCTCGAAGCCGGCGTAGCCCTCGGGACGGCGTCCTCCGCCGGTGTCGTTGGCGAGGGTGCCCATCGCGGGGAACGTCGCGGCGGCGTCGACCGTCCCGGGCTGGGTGAACATGTTCGCCGAGGTCTGCCCGGGCACCGCGAAGATCGGCAGCGAGCCCGTGCCCGACACGGCGCTGATCGCGAGGACGTCGTTGGTGACGACGTTCGGTCCTCGGTTGCTCTCGACCGGCAGGTTCACGGTGAACGTCGAGACGGCGTTCGGGGCGGGCTGGACGGGCGCGGTCTCGCGCACGAAGAAGCAGCACTCCGAGTCCCCGCTCGGGATGCCCTGCGTGGCCTGCGTGAGCTGCCGCACGATCGCGAACCGCAGCGGCGCCGGGGTCGGGCCGCTGCGTACCGACACGTTGGTGACGACCCCGTCCCCGGGGACGTATCCGCTGCGCGGGTCGTTCGGGGCCGCGAACACACCGGTCTGCCACCAGGTGCAGCTCGGCTGGCCGCTCGCGACGGGGGCGTACGCGAGGTTCGGGTCGTTGATGTCGGGGAACGGCTTGGTCGAGCAGTCGCTGTTGAAGTTCGGCGCCCGGGCCGGATCCAGCGACGCGCCTCGGACGGTCGTCTGCGCCGTGGCCGTAGCGGGGAGCACCGCGCACAGCACGAGCATCACAGCGCACCGTCGAGGAACCATGAGCCGACGGTAGCGACGCGAGCGCCCACGCGCCAGACAACGTTCGTCGAGTGCCACACGTGATGCGGACATCGACTGCGACGCGCCACGATGGCCCCGGTCGCTCAAGTTCTCGCCCACGTGGTCGAGGGGCTACGTATGGGTCCTCGCGTGACTTCGGACCGATGACGCCGCCCGGCGACCGCGATGCACGTGACCTCACCGCGGTCCCGCTGGCCGATGCCGTGGACGCGATGGAGCGCGTGGCGCTGGTGCTGTTCGATCGTGACATGCGGATCACCGCGATCCACGGGGGCGCGGTCGCGGCCCGCGGGCTCGACCCCGATCAGATGGTCGGACGCTGGGCGCCCGACGTCGTGCCCGCGCACGCGTGGGAGACGCTCGGACCGATGTACGCCAGGGCACTGGACGGGGAGATCACCACGGTCGACTACACCACCGACGACGGCGAGGAGGTGTACGAGACCATCATCTGCCCCGTGTACACGGACGGGGTCCTGACGGGCGGCATAGCGACCGCTCGGAGCGTGACCGAGGAGCGTCGGGCGCGGAAGGAGCTCGCCGAGACCGCGCGCCAGTTCCGGACGATGGCCGAGACCTCACTGGAGGGCCACTGCCGCCACCGTCCGGACGGCACGATCCTCTGGGCCTCGCCCGCGATGGAGTCGCTGCTCGGATACCCGCCCGAGACGCTGGTCGGGATCACCGGTGGCGTCATCGTCCACCCGGACGACCGTGCCGCCCGCGAGGAGGCCTACGCGCGGCTGCGCGAGACCCGCGAGCCGGTCACGTTCGAGCTGCGGTGCCGCCACGCGGACGGCGGCCACCGCTGGTTCGAGATGACGCTGCGCGGATCGTTCGACGACGCCGGCCG
>NZ_JBFIGP010000258.1:0-5229 GCF_041602235.1 Paraconexibacter sp. | reverse complement strand
GGGTACGCCGATCACGATCGCGACCTTCGTGCTCGGCGGCACGCTGGCGTTCTCCCTGGGCCGCTGGTGGGCCCACGACGCCGTGGCGCATCTCGTCGAGGACCGTCCGCGGCTGCGGGCGCTGCGGCAGTGGATCGGGGCGCGCGGGTTCCTCTCGGTGCTGTACGCGCGGATCGCCCCCGGCGTGCCCTACAACCTCGTCAACTACGCGGCGGGCCTGGCCCCCGTGACGCTGGTCGCGTTCGTGGCCGCCACGGCGCTCGGCTGCGCGCCCCGCGCGTTCGCCTACACGGCCCTCGGCGGTTCGCTGGACGACCTGGGATCCCCGGAGGCGATCGCCGCTGCCGCGATCCTCGTCCTCATGGCGGTCGCCGGCGTCGTGCTGGCCCGGCGGGACGCCCTCAGGGCCGCGACCAGGTCTCGTGCGCCTCGGGCAGCTTCTGCACCTGGAACAGACTCGTCGACCCCGGGCGGCCGCTCGGCAGACCGGCCGTGATGCCGACTCGCTGGCCGGGCTTCAGCCAGCCCAGCTCCACCACCCGGCGGGCGGCGTCGGCGATGAGCGCCTCGGTGACCTCGTGGCGGCGCATCGACGACGCCTGCACCCCCCACATCAGCCCGCAGCGGCGGACCGTCTCCTTCCCGGGGGACAGCGCGTAGATCGGCACGTTGGGCCGGTGGGCGCTGACGAGCCTGACGGACCGGCCCGAGAGGGTCGGGACCACCAGGGCGTCGAGTGCGAGGTCCCGCGCCGCCTTGCAGGCCGAGTGGGCGACCGTGTAGGAGGGGTCGCGCGCATCGCGGGCGACGCGCCGCTCGTTCCACTCCTCGTAGGGCGCCTCGCGTTCGGTGGTGCGGGCGATGGCGTCGAGCATCGCGATCGAGCCGACCGGGTAGTTGCCGACCGCGGTCTCCTGGGAGAGCATCACGGCGTCGGTGCCGTCGAGGATCGCGTTGGCGACGTCGGTGACCTCGGCGCGGGTCGGCCGCGAGGAGTGCACCATCGAGTCGAGCATCTGCGTGGCGGTGATCGACGGGCGGGCCAGGGCGCCGGCGAGCCGGAGCAGGCGCTTCTGGACCATCGGCACCTCCTCGATCGGCAGCTCGATCCCGAGGTCCCCGCGGGCGACCATGACGCAGTCCGCGGCGCGCAGGATCTCCTCGGCGCGAGCCACCGCCTGCGGCTTCTCGATCTTCGCGATCAGCGGGACGCGGGTGTGCTCGCGCACCGACGTGATGTCCTCCGGTCGACGCACGAACGACAGGGCGACCATGTCGACCCCGATCCGCAGTCCGGCGCGGAGGTGCTCGATGTCCTCCACCGGAACCGCCGGCAGCTGGTCGACCGGCCCGGGCAGGTTCAGGCCCTGACGGCTCGCGACGCTCCCGCCGATCTCCACCTCCGCGTCGACCTCACCGGGGCGCACCGTGGTCGCCCGCAGGCGCACCGTGCCGTCGGCGAGGTACAGCACCTCGCCGGGGGACATGGCGTCGGCCAGGCCGTCCCACGTGATGCTCATGCGCTTCGCGTCGCCGGGCGGCGGGTCGGGGTCACCACAGGTGAAGGTGACCGTCTCGCCGGGGATCAGGTCGACGCGGTCGTCGGCGAGGACGCCGATGCGGAGCTTCGGTCCTGGGAGGTCCTGGAGGATCGCGACCGGCCGGCCCGCGCGCTCGGACGCCTCGCGCACCATCCGCGCCGTCTCGCCGTGCTGGTCGTGGGATCCGTGGCTGAAGTTCAGGCGGGCGACGTCCATGCCCGCGTCGACCATCCGCACGAGGGTCTCGGGGTCACGTGAGGCGGGACCGATGGTGGCGACGATCTTCGTGCGGCGCATGGCTTCGACGCACCCTATCGGGGGCGACAGCCGATGCCGCCGAGTTCGATCTACGCGGCGAGCGCGAGCTCGTCCACGATGTCGAGCAGGCGCTCGTGGTCGACCTTGTCGACCGCGCGGACGCCGAGGGAGGCCGCCTGGGTCTCCACCGAGGGCTCGATGTAGCCCGAGTAGAGCACGATCGGCGTGTCGTCCCCGCGCTCGCGGATCTCGCGGGCGACCTCGATCCCGGTCATCCCGGGCATCCGGTGATCCAGCACGATCACCGACCACGAAGGCGTCTGCTCGTCGCTCGCCGCGTGCAGCTCGAGGGCTTCCGCGCCGCCGGCGGCCTCGTCGCAGGTGTAGCCGCGCTCCTCGAGCGTCAGCCGTTGCAGGACCCGTAGCGAGGGCTCGTCGTCGACGATGAGGACGCGCGTCATCGCGTGCGCCACGGGTCGACGTGCACGTCGTCGACCGACCAGGTGCCCCGGCCCTGCGGGACGAAGCGGAACGCGACCGCGGTCTTCTCGCCCGGGAGCAGCGGCAGGAGGTTGACGACGAGGACCATCTGCGCGGTCGGCGTCCAGGACGCGCTGGGCAGGACGAGACCGACGGGCAGGGACCGCACGTTGCCGAAGGCGTCCTCGAACAGGACGTCGGCGCGCAGCGACGAGAGCAGGTTGGTGCCGCTGGACCTGACGAAGAAGCGCAGCGTCGGATGCTCGATCCCGACGCAGATCGCGTCCGTGGTGGCCGTGGATCCCGACGGCAGGCTGACGGAGCGGGTCCCGTGGTCGTCCACGACGTTCCACGGCTCCTGGCCCTCGGCGATCGTGGCACCACCGGTGAACGTCCACTGGTCGGCGGACTCGGCGGTGCCGCCGGGCGCGAGGACGTAGTTGGCCGGGTCGAGCCACGGCGAGAAGACCTGGGACGCGCTGCGGTCCTCGCAGTCCGTCGCGCTGCTCACGAGGACGCCGGCGTTGGCGGCGGGGGCGAACGCGAGTGCCGACGCCGCTGCGGCGGCGGACACGGCGATCCATCGTGCTGCGCGGGACATGTGTGGCTCCTGGTTGCGTGAGACTGGGAGTCGGGCGGACGAGTGGTCCTGGCCTGGCTATCGGTACCGAGTTCCTGGGGCTTGACTCGGACATACGTCCGTTGTGCGCTGACCGCCGGACACGAGAGGATGGTCGGGTGAAGAGCGTCGAACCAGAGGTCGACCCCGAGGTCGCTGCTCTGCTTCGCGAGGGGCGCGAGGCCCTGACGCACCCACCGTCGCCGCGGCAACTCCGGGCCGAGTTGCTCGTCGGGGTCCCGCTCGGGCTGGCCGCCCTGGCGCTCGCGGTCAGCGGCGCCGAGACGATCGACCTGCGGATCGGCCTGCTCGTGACCCTGCTGCTCGCCTACGCGGTGGCGACGACGGTCGCGTTCGAGCTGGGCCAGGGGGAGACCGACGCGACCCTGCTCGTCCTGGTCCCGATGCTGTTCCTGCTGCCCGTCACGCTCGTGCCGCTCGCGGTCATCGTCGGGTACGGGGTGGGTCGGGTGCCCGACATCGTGCGCCGGGGTGAGCATCCGCTGCACCTCGTGTTCGCGCTGGCCAACGCCTGGCACGCGATGGGCGCGGCGATCGTGCTGGTCCTCGCCACCGAGCCCGGCGGCCCGCGCTGGTCCGACGCGCCGTGGTTCCTGCTGGCCCTGGCCGCGCTGCTGACCGTGGACACGGCGGCCGGCGTCCTGCGCGAGCGGCTCGGTCGCGGCGTGCGGCCGGAGCTGCAGCTGCGCCTGCTGCTGCGCGTGTGGCTGCTGGACAGCGCCCTGGCGCCCGTCGGGCTCCTGGCTGCGTTCGCCGCCACGCAGGGGCGCTACGGATTCCTGCTGCTGGCGCCGCTGCTCCCGGTGCTCGGCCTGCTGGCCAGGGAGCGCAACACGCGCCTCGGGCACGCCCTGGACCTGCTGGAGACGAGGACGGTTCTCCTGGAGACCGAGCTGGCCGCGGCCCGCGGGCGTGAAGAGGCGCTGGCCGCCGTGTCCCACGGCCTGCAGACGCCGCTGGCCTCCGTGGTCGGCCTCGCGCGGCTCCTGGACGAGCGCGGGTCCGATCTCGCGGAGGACCGCCGGGCGACGGCGACCACGCAGCTGCACCGTGAGGCGCTCGCACTCCGTCACCGGGTCCGGCAGATCCTCGACTACCCGCACCTGCGCACGGGGCGGCCGCTCGCGCTGCGTCCGGCCCCGTGCGATCTCGCCGACGTCGTCCCTCGCGCGATCGCGGCCTCGGGGCTGACGGACGTCGCGGTCGTCGGCGCGGCGCCGCCCGTGCGGACCGACGCCGTGCGTGTCGAGCAGGTGCTGACCGTGCTGCTGGACAACGCCGGGCGCCACGGCCGGCCGCCGGTCCGCCTGGAGCTGGGGACGGGACCGTCGGGGGAGGCGACCGTCACGGTGAGCGACGACGGGGAGGGCGTGAGCGAGCCCGAGCGGTCGCGGCTGTTCGCCGAGCCCGAGGTGGTGCGGGGGCGCGACGAGGCGGCCGGCACCGGCATCGGGCTGTTCGTCGCCGGCGGCATCGCGGGACAGCTCGGGGGTCGGCTCGACGCCGAGCATCCCCGCGAGGGGGGCGCTCGGTTCAGGCTCGTCCTTCCGCTCGCCCCGCCGGGCGAGGCGGAGCCCCTCAGCCCAGATCCACCGCCCGTGGGAGGGTGAACGTCGGGAAGCGCTTGGGGTTGCGCGTCGTCTTGCGCACGAAGGTCCCCAACCGGTAGACCGCTGCGAGCTGGGTGTCCGGTGCGTCGATCCTCACGCGGAACGTGCCGTTGCGCTTCGGCTTGATCCGCGCCACGACAACGCTCTTCTTGCAGCTGATCCGCTGCTTGACCGTGATCGTGGATGCCGGCGAGCTCAGCGGACGCACCACGCGCCCGGCGATCGTCACCTTGCCGCCCTTGACGGCGACGCCGGCGAGGACCATGCGCCTCGTGAGCTTCAGGTCCAGCGACTTCTCCCTGCCGATGCTGGCCTGGTAGCGGGCCCTGTTGGTGGAGCGAATGCGCTTGGAGGGCAGTCGCGCCGTGGTGCGGAAGCTGCCGTCGGCGCGCACCTTGGCCGTCGCGACGCGCTTGCCGTCACCCAGGAACCGGATCGACACGGTCTTGCCGGTCAGGGACCTGTCGGCCGCGCCGAGCAGCCGGACCCGGCCGTCGCGGATCGCCACGTCCTGCAGGACGAGGCGGCGCTTCGTGCACTGGAGCGCGAGCTCGCTGGCGGTCTGGGTCTGCGCCGGTGGTGCGGCGGCCGGCGGCGGCGAGCAATCGACGTTCGCCGCCCGCACCCGGGCTTCGCCGAGGGTGACGTCGGCGATGGCCTGGCCCGCGATGCTCGCCTGCACGCGGAGCGCCTGCTGGGT
>NZ_JBFIGP010000257.1:0-5244 GCF_041602235.1 Paraconexibacter sp. | reverse complement strand
CGGTGTGCGCACCTCGTGCGCGATGGTGGCCGCGAGCCCCAGCGAAGCCGCTCGGACGTGCTCCTGCTCGATCGACGACGCCTCGAGCGCGCCCTCGAGCGCTCGTAGGCCGCTCGCCGCGTCGGAGAGGTCCTGGGCCCGGCGGCGCGCCAGCTGCAGCGCTCGGCGCAGTTCGATCTCCGCGACGACCATCGCCGAGAGGTCCGCGAGCAGGTCGACCTCCTGGTCGGCCCAGTCGCGCGGCACGCGATCCACCGCGCAGAGCGTGCCGAGGATCGGGCCGTCGGAGAGCTGCAGCGGGTAGCCGCAGTACGCGATCACCTCGCCGTCCGTGGTGACCGGGTTGTCCCGGAGCAGCTCGACCTCGCGCGAGTCCGCGACGACCAGCGGCTCGCCGGACGTGACGACGTACTTGCAGAAGGAGCGGTCCAGCCCGGTCTGGCGTTCCGGGGCCTCCCGGTCGGTCACGATCCGGCTCTTGAAGAACTGCCGGTCGTCCTCGACGAGCGCCACCTGTGCGACCGGGACGGAGAGCAGGTGCGCGGTCAGGCGCGTCAGGCGGTCGAAGCTCTCCTCCGGAGCGGAGTCGAGGAGCCGCGTCGCACGAAGGACCCGCAGTCGCTCGGGGTCCTCGAGACGCTGGCCGCGTCCCGACGCCCTGTCACTGGCACGCCTTGCCGGAACCTTGGACACGGGGCGAGGATACTTCCTGCTGTGGAGCCGATCGATCTTGATCGCGTGAGGGTGCGCGCGCCCGAGCTTCGCGGGAGCGGTGCGTGGGTCGAGCCCGTCGCCTTCTCGCTCGAGGACCTCCGGGGTCGGATCGTGCTGCTGGACTTCTGGACGTCGTGCTGCACGAACTGCCTTCACGTGCTGGAGGAACTGCGGGGACTGGAGCGCCGGTTCGCCGACGTTCTCACGGTCATCGGGATCCACACGCCGAAGTTCCCGCACGAGCGCGATCCCGATGCGGTGGCGGACGCCGTCGCCCGGCACCGGTTGGAGCACCCGGTGCTGCACGACCCGGACGCCGTGCTCTGGGACGCCTACGGGGTGCGCGCGTGGCCGACGCTCGTGCTGATCGATGCCACGGGTCGCGTCGCCGCGACGCTCTCCGGGGAGGGGCACGCCGTACGACTGGCCGCGGCGATCGAGCGGCTCGTCGACGAGGCCCGGGCGCAGGGGACGCTCGCCGAGGAGCCGCTGGTGCTGCCGGATCCGGGCCCGGCCCCGACCGGCCGCAGCGAGCTCGCGTTTCCCGGGAAGGTCGCGGTCGGCACCGCCCCCGACGGCACCGTCCGTCTGGCGGTCGCCGACACCGGGCACGACCGCGTCCTCGTCACCACCCTGGACGGTGTCGTCGAGCAGGAGATCGGTGGCCTGTACCAGCCCCAGGGGGTGCGGTTCGACGGCCAGGACGGCCTGCTGGTCTGCGAGACCGCGCACGACCGGGTGTGGCGCATCGCCCTGCCCGGGCCCGACGGCGACGGCGGGGGACGGACGTTGGTGACCGAGGCGGTCAAGAGCCCCTGGGACGTCGTGCGCTGGCACGGCCACGTCGTCATCGCGGGCGCCGGCCGGCACGTGCTCTGTGCGATCGACACGGAGGGGGAGGCCCAGGTGATCGCGGGGACCGGGGCCGAGGAGCTGCGCGACGGTCCCGCACTGGAGGCCCTGCTCGCGCAGCCCAGCGGCCTCGCCGTCACGGACGTTGGTGAGCTCGCCTTCGTCGACGCCGAGAGCTCGGCGCTGCGGGTGCTCGATCGCCCCGCCGGCGTGATCCGCACGTTGGTGGGCGAGGGCCTGTTCGACTGGGGGCAGGCGGACGGCGGGCGTCTTCGAGCGCGCCTGCAGCACCCGCTCGGCGTCGCGAGCGCGGCGGACGGGGCGCTCTACGTGGCCGACACGTACAACGATCGGCTCCGGGTCTGGCGCGGCGAGCACCTCTGGACCGTCCCGATCGACGGATTCTGCGAGCCGGGTGGGCTCGACCTGCTGCCCGATGGGCGCGTGGTGATCGCGGACACCGCCAACCACCGCGTGGTGATCGCCGATCCGGACGGCGCGAGCGCGGAGGCCATCGACATCGGCCGGCCCGCGTCCAGCGACCGGCCCGGAGCTCCGGTGGTCGCGGAGACCGTGATCCTCGAGGCGGGCGGCACGCTGGAGGTCGAGATGGACCTCGAGCTCGACGGGGACGTGCTGGACGGTGCCGGCCACGCGCCCGTCGCCGTCCGGGCGCGAGCCACCGATCCGGGGCTCCTCGGCGGGGTCACGAGCTGGCGGCTCGACGGCCTCCCCGCGCGGTTCTCGGTCGCCCTGGGCAGCGGATCCGGCAGGATCACCTTCGAGCTGCGCGTCGCCACGTGTGGCCCGGACGCGTGCCGCCTGCGCCGCACCGAGCGCGCCTACGACGTCATCCTGACCGGCTGAGCGAGGACCGAGAGATGCCTGAACTCCCCGAGGTCGAGATCACCGCCCGTCGCCTCCACGAGGCGCTCGTGGGCGCCACCGTCGAGTCCGCGATGGCTCCCGGCCTCAACACGCTCAAGACCTTCGACCCGCCCCTGGGGGCGCTCGACGGCGGCACGATCACCGCCGTGCGCCGGATCGGGAAGCACCTCGTGGTCGACGTGAGGAGCGCGGCGGGCGAGGACCTCTGCGTGCTGCTGCACCTGATGTCCGCCGGCCGCCTGCAGCTGTACGACAAGCGGGCATCCATGAAGGACCGGACCTCCCGCCTGCTCCTGCGGATCGCCCCTGACCGCGAGCTGCGACTCCGCGAGTTCGGGACCAAGCAGGCGGCCTGGGCGAAGCTGCTGCGTGCGGGCGAACTGGCCGAGGACCCGGCACTGGCGAGCCTGGGCCCGGAGGCCTGGCCCGACCCTCCCGCCGACCTGCGTGACGTCCTCGCGCCCCAGAAGGCGCGTCCCCTGCAGGCCGTCCTCCGCGATCAGCACGTGCTCGCGGGGATCGGGCGCTCCTGGGTCGACGAGATCCTGTGGGAGGCGAAGCTGTCCCCGTTCGCGCGGGCAGGCGGGCTGGACGAGGACGAGGCGAGGGTGCTCCGCGAGGCGATCGTCGCGCGGCTCGGTGCGGCACTCGCGCACTACGAGGATGTGGTGCGCCTCCCGATCCCGGACAAGCTGCCGCTCCCGCTGCGGATCCACCGCCACCACGGGGAGCCGTGCCCCCGGTGCGCCACGGTCATCGAGGCCGTGCACTACGAGGAGCAGGTCCTCTGTTACTGCCCGCAGTGCCAGACGGGGGGGAAGGTGCTGAAGGATCGGCGACTGTCCCGGCTGCTGAAGTGAGAGAGTCCTGCTGTGCGTGACACCCTGTCGCAGATGCGACTGCCCACCGGCGGCGTGAGGAGGACCGACGACGCTGCGCACCTCGACCGCGCGTTCGCGATCGGTCGGGCGTGCGTCGTCCCGCTCGCGATGGTGGCGAGCATCACGGCCGACAACGACGACGTGGCCCTGGGGCAGCCGTTCCTGATCGCCGCGGCGGCCGTCGAGCTGTACAGCGTGATCATGCTGGCCGCGCTCCTTCGCGGGCGCCCCGTCGGCCCGCGGACCCAGTTCGTCCTCGACCTCGTTGCCGTCGCGGCCCTCGCGCTGGTCGCGGACCCGCACGCATCCTCGGCCGGGCGCATTCCGCTGCTGCTGCTGCTGAGCGCGTGGGCCCTGACCCTCGCGCCCCGGGTCGCGGCCGCGCGGGCGTTGCTGGCGAGCGCCGTCGTCGTGGTCGGCGAGGCGCTGCTCGTCGGCGTGGAAGAAGCGCTGCTCGTCGCGCTCTTCCTCGGCACGGTCGCGATCCTCACGACGGGGTTCTCCGTGGTCCTCGAACGGCGCCGCGTGGATATGGCGGCGCTCGAGCGTCGCCTGGAGGAGGCCGGAGCCGAGGCGTCCGAACTGGAGCGCCGTGAGCGCGAGCGCCTCGCCCAACTGCTGCACGACGACGCGTTGCAGCGGCTGCTCGCGGCCCGGCAGGACCTGGACCACGCCCGGGAGGGCGACCCGTCGGCGCTGCAGGTCGTCGCCGACGGGCTCGCGGAGACGACCCGCTCCCTGCGGTCGCTGACCATCGTCCATCACGATGCGATCCTCGAGGCGGCCGGGGCCGAGGCCGCGGTGCGTCGCATCGTCGACGACGCCGAGCGGCGCGCGGACCTGCAGACCGAGGTCCGGATCACCGGTCAGCTCAGCGCCGAGGTCAGCTCGACGGTGCTCGCGATCGTGCGGGAGCTCGTCGCCAACGTCGAGCGCCACGCCGACGCGACCCGCATGACCGTCGACATCTCCGCGGAGCGAGGGGCGCTCTCGATCGTCGTCGCCGACGACGGACGGGGGATGAGCGAGCGCCGGCTCGCCGACGCGGAGCGCGACGGGCACCTCGGGCACGCCACCCTGCGGCGCCGCGTCGAGGACGTCGGCGGGGCGCTGGCGGTCGCGACGGCGCCCGGGGCCGGGTGCCGGGTGACCGTGCGCCTCGAGGACGAGGGCGTGCGGGAGCACCGGGTGCTCCAGGAGGCACTCAAGAGCGAGCGGTCCTGGAACGCCGCGCTCGTCACCGGGTTTCCCCACCCGTTCGTCGTGGCCTCGCTCGATCTCCGCCTGGTCGAGGTGAGCGACCGCTTCGTGCGGCTGACCGGCTGGACGCGTGCTGAGCTCCTCAACGCGCCGGCCGGCGACCTGCCCTACTGGCCGCCGGAG
The DNA here is from genome assembly GCF_041602235.1 of Paraconexibacter sp. Classification (GTDB taxonomy): domain Bacteria; phylum Actinomycetota; class Thermoleophilia; order Solirubrobacterales; family Solirubrobacteraceae; genus Paraconexibacter. Next base: position 526 of record NZ_JBFIGP010000257.1, on the reverse strand, counting down.
CTCAAGGCGCGGGTCCCCCAGATCGCACGGGAGGCGGAGCGGTCCGGCGAGTACGTGACCGAGTTGGAGATCGTGCGCCGCGACGGCGGCCGCCTTCGCGTGATCACGACCTCGTGCGTGGTACGTGATCCGCGCGGCAACCGTGACCTGCATCTCGTGACCTTCCAGGAGGCACCCTCGGCCGGCCGGGAGGAGCGTCGCGCCACGGCGGGCGACGCGGCGGCCGCGCGATCTCGTCACTCGGGGGGCGCGTAGCATCGTCGCGGTTCGGGCTCGCGTCGGACCGCCCCAAGATCCTCCCGTCCTGCACGTCTACCCCAAGGCGGACACGCCGGGGTGTTGATGCAGTAGTCGCGGTCAGCTTGCGATGCCGAGCGACTCGCATGCTGCGCGTGGTGTCCACGCCGGCGGCGCGAGGTCGGCGTGATCGAGGAGGTCGCGGTCGCCGGTCACGATCGCTTCGGCGTGCGCAGAGATCGCCAGCGCCACGAGGTAGTCGTCGGCCGGATCGCGGAGGACCGCGGGG
>NZ_JBFIGP010000256.1:0-5261 GCF_041602235.1 Paraconexibacter sp. | reverse complement strand
TTGAGGCCCACGGTATGCCGGCACATGAGCCGCAGCGGGACGAGCTGATGGATCTTGCCGCGCCCGTCCACCACGAAGTGCGCGCACACACCGGGTTTCTCCTTCAGCTCCGGGTCCGGACGGTTCGGGATGAACGTGTTGCGCACGGCGCGGTAGCTGGACGTGACCGCGACGTGCTGGACGATGACCTTCGGCTTCCTCAGGCCCGCGCGGTTGAGTCCGTAGTGCCTGCGGCTGTACGCCCGCATGTCGCGCTTGCGCTGTGCGTCGTACGGGATCGGGTCCCAGTGGATCGGTGGGCGCTCGGGCGGGCTCGCGCTGGCGCCGGCGATCGCCAGACCGACCGCGGCGGCGTGCGCGGTCACGCTCATCCTTCCGCCGGCTGCACGAGGGGACCGTAGGCGTCCGGGCGGCGCGTGGTCAGGAAGGGGAACAACTCCAGCCAGTCCCGGCGCGCGTCGAGATCGAGGTCCGCGACGAGGACCGCCGGCTCACCACGTGGCGCCTGCACGAGGATCCTGCCGTACGGGTCGCTGATGAAGGACGAACCGTAGAACGTGATGCTCGTCGTCGTTCCGGCGCCGCCGGGCGCGGACATCGTCTCGGTGCCGATCCGGTTCACCGCGACCATGAAGGTGCCGTTCGCGATGCCGTTCCCGATGATCACCTGCTGCCAGAGCGGCTGGGTGTCGAAGTCGGGATGGTCGGGCTCCGAGCCGATCGCCGTCGGGTAGACCAGGATCTCGGCCCCGCGCAGGGAGTACGCGCGGGCGAGCTCAGGGAACCACTGGTCCCAGCAGGTGGGAAAGCCGAGGTGTCCCTCCCCCAGCTCGAGGACGGGGAACGCGGCGTCGGCGTCGGTCCCGGGCCCGGGACGGAAGTAGCGGTCCTCGAAGTAGCCCTCGGTGATCGGGATGTGCAGCTTGCGCGTGCGCGCCACCAACTCGCCATCGGGGGCGACCACGATCGCGGTATTGAACCCGAGCCCGTCCTCGGCGTCCGCCCGCTCGTAGAGGGACGCGTGCACGTGCACGCCCGTCGCGCGGGCGGTCTCGGCGGCGAAGGTCATCGTCGGCCCGTCGGCGAGATCCTCCGGCTCCGCCCCCACGGCCTCCGGGCCGTCCGGCCGAATGGCGAAGTAGGGAGAAAGGGTCAGCTCCTGCAGGCAGACCAGCCGCGCCCCTTCCTCAGCGGCCATGCGGACTCCCTCCGCGAGGGCCTCGCGATGCTCCTCGGGGTCGGCGTGCCAGCGATGCTGCACGGCGCCGATCCGCAGCGGTTCGCGGACCGGGTCCTGCACCCTGGCGGGTGATCCGAGCGTTGACCCGACTGCCGTGATCAGGCGAAACGCGGTCATGCGATCGAGTCTACGTGGGCGCGCCGGCGCGCGCGGGAACTTGCTGCGTGATGCAGTGAGGCCCGCCACCGCCCGCCGCGATCACCTCCGCCCGGACGCCCACCACCTCGCGGCCGGGGTACGCGTCGCCGATCGCGGCCAGGACGTCGTCGTCATGCGACTGGCCGGCCACGGGGACCACCACCGCGCCGTTGCAGATGTAGAAGTTCATGTGCGAGACGACCGTCGTGGCGCCTCCGACCTCCGCGTAGGACAGGTACGGGAACGGGATCACCTCGATCCCGGCGCCCTCCAGGCGGCGGCGGTTCTCGACCATCGCCGCGTGATTCGGGTTGTCCGGCCGCACCTGTTGCAGCAACACCGTCCCGGGCGCGGCGAAGGCCGCGATCAGATCGACGTGGCCGTCGGTGTCACGGTCCTCGACGAGTCCCTGACCGAGCCACACGACCCGCTCGACCCCGAGCGCCTCACGGAGGACCTGAGCGATCTCGTCACGGCCGAGGTCGGGATTGCGGCTCTCGTGCAGCAGGCACTGCTCCGTCGTGATCAGCGCGCCACGGCCGTCCACGCAGATCGACCCGCCCTCGAGGACCAGCGGGACGCGATGGATCTCGTCCCCCATCAACTCGACGAGCTTGGCGGTCAGGGCCGCGTCCCGGTCGTACGGCGTGAACTTCTCACCCCACGCGTTGAAGTCGAAGCAGACACCGACGCGGCTGGTTCCGTCGGCGCTGAGGACGAACGTCGGGCCGTTGTCGCGTAGCCACGAGTCGTCGGCGGGCAGTTCGACGACCTCGATGTCGGCGCCTTCGCAGGCGCCCCGGGCTTCGTGCGCGTCCCCGCTCGACGCAGCGACCATCGTCACCGGCTCGAACCGCGCGATCGCGCGCGCGACGCCCGCGTACTGGTCCTTCGCGTCAGCGAGCAACGGGCCCCACATCTCGCGTCGACATGGCCACGCCATCAAGGTCCGCTCGTGCGGGTGCCATTCGGCGGGCATGCGGAATCCCTTCATGACCGCGCAGGCTACGTGTTCCCGCGGGAACGCCTCAAGAACGCGAGGACCGAGAGGTCGAGGTTGAGCGACTGCCCGGTCTGCCGGTCGACCAACGTGGAGCTCGTGGGGGTGGCGCCGTGCGATCCGTTGCCCTCGACGAGCGCGCGGGTGCTGCCGGTGTGCTCCCCGGTGACCTCGTCGAGCGTGTGCCCGTGCTCGTTCATGAAGATCAGCCGATCGCCTTCGCGGACGAGGCCGTACCCGCCCTCGTGCAGCAGCTTGTGGTGGTGATGGCACAGCAGGACGAGGTTGTCCAACGTGTTGGGACCGCCGTGGGCCCAGTGCCGGATGTGGTGTGCATCGACCCAGCGCCGGGCCCGACAGCCAGGGAAGCGGCACCCGCCGTCGCGCCGGTGCAACGCCCGTCGCACCGCGGACGGGATCGTTCGAGTCCGCGGCGCCGCCGCCAACGGCTCACCACCCCTCTCGAGACTGACCACGATGCCGGCGTCACAGCAGAGCCGCTCGACGACGGCGGGAGCCAGCGGCGTCCCGTCGTCCGCAGCGCACGAATCCGCGTCGACGTGGATGACGACCTCATGCCGTTGGGGTGGGGTGCGAGGCCGCGGCCCCTTGGCGAGGGTCGTGTCCGCCAGCAGCACGAGCGCGTCGGCCATCCGGACCTCGTACGGAGCCACCGGGGCGGCTCGAGAAGGCGAGTCATCGCCGCCGTCGTCGGCTCGTTCGCGCAGGACCTCCATGGCCGACTCCAGCGCACGTCGCAGAACCGCCGCCTCCTCGCCGGCGAGTACGCCGCGCACGAGGACCGACCCGTCCTCCTGATCGATGAGGGCGAGCGAGCGCTCGTCGTGGATACGGCCTGCCTCCTCCCGCGTCACGCGCCTCGTCGCCCTGACCACGCGCTCGAGCTGGGATGCGGTGTGGGTCCGGGCGAGCTCGACGATGGCCGCTTCGTCCTCGATCGTGTCGAGCCGCGTGAGCGCTCGGACCTTCGAGTAGGACAGCTGGCCGGCGGCGAACGCCTCGCCGACCGCTGGGAGATCCTCCAGGCGCGTCGCGACGCGGACCTGCTCACGCGCCGCCCCGGGAGCGAGACCGCACTGCCAGGAGACCCATTCCGCCGGTGTGCGGGCACCCCACTCGGCATACAGCCCGCGGCGGGTGAACTCGGCCACCAGCGCCAGCCACCGGGCCTTCGCGGCGTCAAGGTGCGCAGCGAGGCTCTTGATCTCGTCCGCCAGATCCTCCGCGCTCAGTGCTTCGACGGCGGGCTGCTCGGTGTGGGTGGGCTCGACTCCAGTCTCAGACACGAACACATGTTCGATCACGAAGGTCTGATAGCTCTCGGGTTGCGACAGATCCGTGACGCCGTTGGCGCGTCAGCGCTCGCCGACGTTCCCGCGGGAACGCCGCACGTCACCTCCGGCACCCCGCGGCGGTATCAGCGCTCGGAGTCGCGGGCGAGCCGTGCCGCCCGTTCGCTCTCGAAGCGACGCCGATCACGCTTGGTCGGCCGGCCCCCACCTTCGAACCGTACGGGCGTGGCCAGGCGTCGCTGCTCGGCCGCGACCTCACGGTTCGCGATGCTCTCCGCGGTCTCCTCGTACAGCGTCGCGGCCACGGCGGCCGACACCCGCCGCCGTGCGAGCGCACGCACCACGACGGTCCGCCGCACCGGCCCGACGACGAGTTCGATGACGTCGTCCACGTGGATCTCCCGAGCCGGCTTGACGGCCAGGCCGTTGACCTTCACCCGCCCGCCTGCCGCCGCCTCGTTCGCGAGCGCACGGGTCTTCAGGAACCGCGCCGCCCAGAGCCATTGGTCCACCCGGATGCGCTCGCCGGATTCCCGCTCCGATGTGCTGGCGCCACCACCCACGGATCGACCGCCTAGTGGCGGGACCGCTTGAGCCGGTTGCGCTCCTCCTGCTTCTCGACGACCTGCGCGATGAGCTTGAGGTACTGCGCGACCCCGGTCGCCTTCGCCCGGCCCTCGTAGAACGCCTGATGCCAGTCCGCGACGCGCGCCTCGTGCTCCACCATCAGGTTGAAGAAGTCACGCCGCATGCTCACGCGCACGCGCGCATCCGCGGCGATGTCCTTCGTCACCTTCACGTCGGGCATCTCGAGGCGGAACATCTGCGTGTCACCCCGCCCGACGAGGTCGACGCCGATCACCATCTTCAGCGGCTTCAGCGCCGGCACGTCCTCGAGGAAGCGGTGCACGGCGGTCTCGATCAACTGCGGGGCGTCGGACGACATGCTGGGACCCTACAACGCGCGATGATGCCGCCCATGCCGCGCTGCTTCGGAGACGACCACCCCGACTACGCCGCCTACCACGACCACGAGTGGGGCGTGCCGGTCCGCGACGAGCGTGGACTGTACGAGCGTCTCTGCCTCGAGGCCTTCCAGTCCGGCCTGTCCTGGCTCGTGATCCTGCGCAAGCGGGAGAACTTCAGGTCCGCGTTCGCCGGCTTCGACCCCGAGGTCGTGGCACGCTACGGCGAGCGCGACGTCCAGCGCCTCCTGCAGGACGCGGGCATCGTCCGCAACCGCGCGAAGATCGAGGCGACCATCGCCAACGCCCGCGCCACGCTCGATCTGCGTGACGGCCCCACCCCGTTGCACGAGTTGGTGTGGTCCTTCGCGCCTGACCCGTCGACGCGGACGGCGCCTCCACGCTCGTGGGCGGACGTCCCCGCGACGACCCCCGAGTCGACGGCGCTCGCGAAGGAACTGAAACGCAACGGCTTCCGCTTCCTGGGCCCCACGACGATCTACGCCGGCATGCAGGCCTGCGGCCTGGTGAACGACCACCTGCGCGACTGCCCCGCACGCACGGGGCAGTCGACGTCAGGCGGAAGTGGTGCTTCGACCTAGATC
>NZ_JBFIGP010000255.1:0-5331 GCF_041602235.1 Paraconexibacter sp. | reverse complement strand
CGGCGCCTCGTCGTCCAGCGGGACGTACAGGCGGGCGGGCAGCCGGCCCGACCCGGTCTCGACCGCCAGCGACCGGATGCCTTCGATGCGCGCCTGGCGCACGGCGCCCGCGAGGGTCTGCCGGCCGACCGCGGCGCGTGTCCCCTCCGGCCCGAGCTCATCCCAGTCCGCGCCCTCCAGGAGACCCTGCACGCGCAGCGTCAGCGCCATCTCCGGGTGCAGCGTCTGACCGTCGAGGCTCACGGGCGCCCCGGCGAGCCGCCGGACGACGCCGTCCGGGAGGGCGCCGACGAGCCAGCTGGAGACCTGCTGCAGCGGCAGCGGCAGGAGTCCCGCCGGATCGATCATCCGCACTTCTGGATGGCCTGCGCCGTCTTCTTGGCGAGATCGGGCGTGACGCTGTCGCCGCCGCGACCGATCTCCTCGACGATCTGGTCCTCCGTGATCGTCCGGCGGAGCTCCTTCACGACGCAGTCGACCTGCGCATCGGTCGCCCCGTCCTTCTTGGCCGCCTCGCGGATGCCCTTCTCGAACTGGGTCCGCAGCAGCGACTGCTCGCCGTCATCGTCGGACGAGGACGAGGACGAGTCGTCCGTCGAGCCCTGCGTGCAGTCCGTGAAGATCTTGAGGAACGTCGGGTCCGGGTCCTGGTCGGAGATCGCCTTGAACGCGATGGTCCGGAACTGGTCGTCCGGCAGCGCCGCGAAGGCCTTCACGATGCAGGTGCGCGCCTTGGCGTCGTCCAGCGGCTCGTCGCCGGACTCGCTGAACGGGGAGTTGGTCACCGACGTGGTGAGCTGAGAGCGCAGGAAGCTGATGCCGAGGTCGCTGACCTTCCAGTCGCCATCGACCTTCTCGAAGCTGAGCTCGCCGCTGGCGCCGGCCGAGTCGCCGCCCTCGACCGTCACGATGCCGGTCGCCTTGTCCCCGTCGATCTTGATGCTGCTCATCCGGGCGCCGGTCGGCTTGGGATCGTCGTCGGGGTCCGGCGCTTCGGCCTTCTTGCACTGCTCGAGCGAGCCGTAGACCATCTTCACGAAGCCCTCGGTCACGACGTCGACGCACTTGACCTCGGCGTCGGTGGTCGTGATGGCCTTGGTGGCCACCGCCTGGATCCCCTGCTCGTCGTCGGCGGTGCTCCCACCGCCGTCGTCGCCACACCCGGCGAAGGCGAGCGCGGCGGTGCCCGCCAGGATCGCGGTGACTGAGGCTGGAGAGATCCGCATGATCGCGCAGCCTATCCTCGCGGGAGATGTCCGCGACTTCCGCGCGGAACGCCCGACGAGCGGCGTCCGTCCCCGAGATCACCTATCCGCCGGATCTGCCGGTCAGCGCCCGCCGCGAGGAGCTGCGCGAGATCATCGCCGCCAACCAGGTGGTGATCGTCGCCGGGGAGACCGGGTCGGGCAAGACCACGCAGCTGCCCAAGATCTGCCTGGAGCTCGGTCGCGGGGTGGAGGGCACGATCGCGCACACCCAGCCGCGGCGCATCGCCGCGCGCACGGTCGCGGCGCGGATCGCGGAGGAGCTGAAGGTGCCGCTCGGCGGCGCGGTCGGCTACGCGGTGCGGTTCGAGCGGAAGGCGACCGACCAGACGCTCGTGCGGCTGATGACGGACGGGCTCCTGCTCGCGGAGATCGAGCACGACCGGCTGCTGCGCCGCTACGACACGATCATCGTCGACGAGGCGCACGAGCGGTCGCTCAACATCGACTTCCTGCTCGGCTACCTCGCGCGGATCCTGCCGCGGCGGCCCGACCTCAAGGTCATCATCACCAGCGCGACGATCGACGCGCAGCGGTTCGGTGAGCACTTCGACGACGCGCCGGTCGTCGAGGTGTCCGGTCGCACGTATCCGGTGGAGATCCGCTACCGGCCACTGGGGTCCGACGCCGATGCCGACGCGGGCGCGGGGGTGGGCGCGCCGGACGACGCGCAGGATCTCGACGACGACGTCGGCTCACGCGACCGGGACCAGCCGGAGGCGATCGCGGAGGCCGTCGAGGAGCTGTTCGCCGAGGGGCCGCACGGCGACGTGCTCGTGTTCCTCTCCGGCGAGCGTGAGATCCGCGACACCGCCGACCATCTGGCGGGTCGGCTCGGCAGCGACGTCGAGCTGCTGCCGCTGTACGCCCGCCTGTCGACCGCCGAGCAGCAGCAGGTGTTCCGGCGCGACCCGCGCGACACCCGGCGCCGGGTCGTCCTGGCCACGAACGTCGCCGAGACCTCGCTGACCGTGCCGGGCATCCACTACGTGGTCGACGCGGGCACCGCGCGGATCAGCCGCTACAGCTCGCGGCTGAAGGTCCAGCGGCTGCCGATCGAGCCGATCTCCCAGGCCAGCGCCCAGCAGCGGGCCGGCCGGTGCGGGCGCGTCACCGACGGCATCGCGATCCGGCTCTACAGCGAGCAGGACCACGACGCGCGCCCGCGCTTCACCGATCCCGAGATCCTGAGGACGTCGCTGGCGTCGGTCATCCTGCAGATGGCCGCGCTCGGGCTGGGGGAGGTCGCGGACTTCCCGTTCCTCGATCCACCCGACGCCCGTCAGGTGCGTGACGGCGTGCTGCTGCTCCAGGAGCTGGGCGCGCTGGCCGAGGACCGGGGGCAGATCCGGCTCACGAAGCTCGGCCGCCGCCTGGCGCAGCTGCCCGTCGACCCGCGCATGGGTCGCATGGTGCTCGAGGCGGACCGGCTGGACTGCGTCGAGGAGGTCGTCGTCATCGTCGCGGCGCTCTCCATCCAGGACCCGCGGGTACGGCCGACCGACGAGCGCGCCCAGGCCGACCAGCTCCACGCCCGCTTCAGGGAGGACGGGTCGGACTTCCTCGCCTACCTGAACCTGTGGCGCTACCTCGAGGGCCTGCAGGACGAGCTGTCGCGCACGCGCTTCCGCAAGCGCTGCCGTGAGGAGTACCTGCACTACCTGCGAGTGCGCGAGTGGCAGGACCTGGTCGCCCGGCTGCGGCAGACGGCGCGCTCGCTGAAGCTGACGCTCAACCAGCAGCCCGGATCCGCGCAGCAGGTCCACACGGCGTTGTTGTCGGGCCTGCTGTCGCACGTCGGGGTGCGGGACGCCGCCAAGCGCGACTACCTCGGGGCGCGCGGCGGACGGTTCGCGATCTTCCCCGGCTCCTCGCTGGCGCGCAAGCAGCCCAACTGGGTGATGGCCGCCGAGCTCGTGGAGACCTCGCGGCTGTGGGGGCGCGAGGTCGCGAGCATCGATCCGGCGTGGATCGAGCCGCTCGCCGACCACCTGCTCAAGCGCACCTACTCGGAGCCGCGGTGGGACCGGCGGCGGGCGGGCGCGGTCGCGACCGAGCGCGCGACGCTGTACGGCCTGCCGGTCGTCACCGGGCGGACGGTGCCCTACGCCCGGATCGATCCCGTCCTGGCGCGCGAGCTGTTCCTGCGCCACGCCCTGGTCGAGCGGGACTGGGACGCTCCCCACGAGTTCCTCGCCGCGAACGCTGCGCTGGTCGCGGAGGTCGAGAAGCTCGAGGAGCGCTCGCGCCGGCGTGGGCTGCTGGTGGGGGAGGAGGTCCTCTACGCCTTCTTCGCCTCGCGGGTGCCGCTGGAGGTCGTGAGCGGCCGGCACTTCGACCGCTGGTGGCGCGACGCGCGCCGCGAGGATCCGCAGCGGCTGCACTACACGCACGAGCTCCTGGTCGACCCCGCCGCGCGAGCGTCGCTGGACCCCCAGGCCTACCCGACCGGCTGGAAGCAGGGGGAGCACGTGTTCCGGCTGAGCTACCGCTTCGAGCCCGGCGCGCCCGACGACGGGATCACCGTCCACGTGCCGCTCGACGCGGTCGGTCAGGTGCACCCGCGCGAGTTCGAGTGGCTCGTACCCGGGCTGCGGGAGGAGCTCGTGACGACGCTGCTGCGCGGTCTGCCGAAGGAGCGCCGCCGTCCGCTGGTCCCGGTACCGGAGACCGCCACCGCGGTCCTGGCCGGCGTGCGGCCCCGTCGGGAGCCTCTGCCCCAGGCGCTCTCGCGCGAGGTCGAGGCACGCCGCGGGGTACGCGTGCCGGTCTCCGAGTGGCCCGCCGGGGAGCGTCTCCCCGACCACCTGCGCGTGACGTTCCAGGTCGAGGCGGACGACGGACGCGTGATCGGGCGCAGCAAGGACCTCGACGCCCTGCGTGAGGACGTTCGGCCGACGCTGCGCGCTGAGCTCGCCAGCGAGCTGCCCGAGCTGGAGGCGACCGGGCTCACCGCCTGGACCATCGGCGAGCTGCCGCGGGTGGTGGACCTGCGCGGAGGGGCGGCGAAGGCCTACCCCGCCCTGGTCGACGAGGGCGCGACCGCCGGGGTGCGGGTGCTGGACTCGCGCGACGCCCAGGCCCAGGCCATGCGGGCCGGCACCCGGCGCCTGCTGGTATTGAGCGCGCCCTCGCCGCTGCGCTGGGTCCGCGATCAGCTCGACCTCTGGCAGCAGGTCGCGCTGGCCGACGCGCCGCTGGGTGGTCTCGACGCGGTGGTGCAGGACGCGGCGGGAGCCGCGGTCGACGCGCTCGTCGCGCGCCACGGAGGCCCCGCCTGGGATGCGGAGGCCTTCGCCACCCTGCGCGGGCACGTCGCCGGCGAGCTCGCGGACGAGACCATGGCGATCGTCGCGCGCCTGGTCGACCTGTTGGGGACGCGCAGCGACGTGATCGAGCGGGTCTCCCGGCTCGAGAGCGCCGCCGTGGCGCCCCTGCGGTCCGACGTCCTGACGCAGCTCGGCTTCCTGGTCCATCCCGGGTTCCTGACCGCGGCGGGCGCGGCCCGGCTGGACGACATCGACCGCTACCTGCGCGCGATCCTGTACCGCCTCGGGCGGTTGGCCGCCAACGACGCGCGGCACCGCGAGCTCGTGCAGGGCCTGGAGGCCGAGATCGCCGCGGTGCGCGACGCCTGGCCCGCGGGCCGGTCGCGTCCGACCGCGCTGCTGGAGCTGCCGTGGCTGGTGCAGGAGCTGCGCGTCTCCCTGTTCGCGCAGGGGCTGGGGACGAGGGTCCCGGTCTCCGAGAAGCGCATCCGCAAGGTGCTGGCGGAGGTGGCGGCGGCGCGGTGAGCGCCTGGGGGCCCCGGCGTCGTAGGGGGTGTGCCGTCTGAGCGACGCTCAGCGTCGCTGGATCGACGCACCCCCGCGTTCCCGCGGGGGGCTCCGCGAGGGCTCCGTTCCCCGCGGGGGCTCAGCGGTACTCGGGGTTGGGGTGGTCGAAGTCGCAGCCCGCGTCCCACTCCTTGCGCTGGTTGCCGTAGGCGGGGATGCCGCCGCCGCGCTTGAGCATCGCGGCCACGTGCATGAGGTTCCACGCCATGAAGACCGTGTTGCGCTGGGTG
>NZ_JBFIGP010000254.1:0-5339 GCF_041602235.1 Paraconexibacter sp. | reverse complement strand
TCGGACGCCAGGGTGCCGTGGTTGCGCACCGCCTCCAGCGCTCCCGCGAGCGCGAGCTCGTTCAGTCCGAGCTCGGGTTCGAGCTGCTCCAGGAGGGCTTCGGCGCCGACGCCCCCGAGCGCGTAGCCGCAGCGCAGGCCGGCCAGCCCCCACGCCTTCGAGAACGTGCGGAAGACCAGCAGCCGCGGGAACTCCTCGAGCAGCGCGATCGCGGCATCGACGGGCTCGGCCGTGACGAAGTCGCGCAGCGCCTCGTCGAGCAGGACGACGACACGTTCGGGCAGCGCCTCGAGCAGGCGTCGCAGCTCCCCGGTCGCGAGAAGCTCCCCGGTGGGGTCGTTGGGGTTGGCGAGCGCGACGACGCGGGTGCGCGCGTTCACCGCTCGCAGCAGCGCGTCCACCGAGAAGCCGGCCACCGGCACGGCGTGACCGCGGGCCGCGCGCGCGATCAGCGGATGCAGCGGGTACCCGGGCCACGGCGTCACCAGCTCGTCCCCCGGCTCGAGCAGCGCCTGGGCGGCGGCCGCCATCAGCTGCGCGATGCCGTCGCCGACGACGACGCGTTCCTCCTCGAGGCCGTGCCGGTGAGCCAGCTCGCCGCGCAGCTCGCCGGCGTGCGGATCGAGGTAGCGGTGCAGGCCGCGCCGGGCCGCGTACGTGATCGCGTTGACGATCCGTGACGGCGGATACTCGGGCCACGTCGTCAGCGACAGGTCGAGCGTCTCGACGCGGGACAGCGCCGTTCGCCGCCGCTCCTGCGCCTTGTCGCGGAGGTCCTTGTTGACCTCCTCGACCGGCATCGCCTCGAACTGCTTGTAGTAGTTGCGGATGCCCACGATCAGCCGGTCGGGGCCAGCGACGATCCGGGACCCTCGATCAGCAGCAGCCACGCGAAGAACAGCGTGGCGCCGATCACGGCGGTGGCCCCGAACACCCGGCCGATCACCCCGCTGCGCTGGTCGATCCCCGCGGCCCGTCGCACCAGGATCCACAGCGCGTCGAGGCGCTTCAGGACCATGAGACCTCCGAACAGCAGCACCAGCAGGGACACGAACCCCACCAGGAGGCCGAACCCCAGGTTGTCGGTCTGGAACTGGACCTGCGAGGCGACCCACAGGGCCACCGCGGGCATGGGGCCCCAGTACAGGAGGCTGAGGAAGATCATCAGCGCCAGGATCGCCAGGGCGAGCGCCCGGTCGAGGCGCTGTCGGGCCGGGCTGCCGCGGTCGGGCAGCGAGCGGTACTTGACCGGAGCCGTACCGGGGCGCCGCCCGACGAACAGGCCGCCGTTGTCGGTCGGATCGGTCCTCACCCCTCGAGGGTAGCGCGCGAGGGGTGAGGAACCCCGGCCGGGGCCGCTGGCTCTAGCCGCCGTACAGGGTGTCGAACCGGTCGGCGTACTTCTCGTTGACGACGTTGCGCTTGACCTTGAGCGTCGGGGTGAGCTCTCCGGTCTCCTGGGCGAGGTCGTGCTCGAGGATGAAGAACCGCTTGACCTGCTCGACCTGGGCGTACTTCGCGTTGGCCCGGTCGAGTTCCGCCTGGATGAGCGCGTGGACCTCGGGGTGCGCGGCGAGGGCGGGGATCGAGGTGTCCTCGATGCCGCTGGAGGTCGCCCACGGCACGATCTCCTCCTCGTCGAGCGTCACGAGCATGACCGGGTACGGGCGGCGGTCGCCGTGCATGACCGCCTGGGAGACCCATCGGCTCTGCTTCATGTCGTTCTCGATGTTGGCCGGGGTCAGGTTCTTGCCGCCCGCGGTGATGATGATGTCCTTCTTGCGGCCGACGATCGACACGTACCCGTCCTCGTCGACGTGGCCGAGGTCCCCGGTGTGCAGCCACCCGTCGACGATCGCGCCGAACGAGGCGTCGTCGTTCTTGTAGTAGCCCTGGAAGATGTTCGCGCCCTTGATCAGGAGCTCGCCGTCCTCCGCGATCTTCACCTCCACACCGGGCAGCGGCCGGCCGACCGTCCCGAACTTGTGGTGCTCGACCGTCGAGATCGTCGACGCGGTCGCCGTCTCGGTCATCCCGTACCCCTCCATCACCGGCACGCCGCACGCGTAGAAGAACTCGAGGATCTCCTTGGCGATCGGGGCGGCCCCGGTCACGGCCTGCCGCAGGCGGCCGCCGAACGCGCCGCGCACGTTCTTGAACAGGCGCTCGTCGGCCTGGTCGAAGCCGGCCTGGAGCTCCTCGGGGACCGGCTGACCAGCCGCCTGGAGCTCGCGGACCTTGAGCCCGACCTGCGTGGCCTTGGCGATGAGGTCCGGGTCGCCGTTGGAGGTGACCAGCGTGTAGATCTTCTCGAAGATCCGCGGGACCGACGGCAGGTAGGTCGGCTGGACCTCCTGGAGCTCGGCGACCACCTGCTTGGTGTCACCGCCGAAGTACGCGATCGTGCCGCCGAGATCGAGGCTGAGCAGCTGGATCAGGAGCGCGAACGAGTGCGCCAGCGGGAGGAACAGGTAGGTGACGTCACCCTCGTGGAGGACGTCGATCTCCTCGCACATGTCGAGGATCGACCGGTAGTTGCCGTGCGAGAGGACGCAGCCCTTGGGCGGGCCGGTCGTCCCGGAGGTGTAGATGAAGGTGAACGGGTCGCTGGGGGTCACGGCGGCCGCCCGCTCGCGCAGCTCGGCCTCGTCGCGGCCACGGCCGCGCTCGCGCAGGTCCTCCAGGGTGATGGCGTCCCCGATGTCGCCGGTCCCGTCCATGACGATCACGTGCTGGAGCTGGGGCAGCCGGTCCCGGACCTCGCGGATCTTGGCCAGCTGGGTCGCGTCCTCGCAGATCACCGCGATGGCTTCGGAGTTGCCGACGACCCACTCGCACTCCTCCGGTGCGTTGGTCTGGTAGATCGGCACGACGACGGCGCCGGTGCTGCTGATCGCCAGGTCCGCGTAGGTCCACTCGGGGCGCGTGTTGGCCAGGATGCAGACCCGGTCCCCGGGCGCGACGCCGATGTCGATCAGGCCTCGGCCGATCTCGCTGACGATCGTGCCGACCTCCGCGTACGTGACGTCGCGCCACTCGCCGCCGGTCTTGTAGCGGGCCATGACCTGGTCGCCGAACTTCTCGGCGGCAAGGCCGATCAGGTCCGCAATCGTCTTGGACCCCGTGTTCTTCGGGGCCGACGTCGAAGCCTCCATCGCTCTCTCTCCCTCGGTGCTGGTGGCATCCATCCGCGTGTCAGATGGGGATGAGCGACTCTATCCTGCGTGGCGCGTCACGGGGAACGGTTCCCCGGAGCGCGGAGCCTCACGCGGAGGCGGGTGTGGGACGTTCGCTCGACTGCTGGTGCAGGCTGGCCATGAAGAGCGTCTTGTCGATGCGCCCTTGGAAGATCGGCACCCCGAGCTCCATGCATTTCTCGATGACTCCGCGGCGGTCGAGACCGGTCTCGCGCGCGAGCTCGGTGGGCGTCAGGTGTATGGCCATCGGGTGAGACCTCCTGGGTGTTCGTGACGTTCACGACATGGTCGGCTCGACCGTACACCCGCATGTGGACGTCATCAACTAAAGGTTCCTAATGCGGCGGGGTCCCTGGACGAGGGTGCGTGACGACCGCTCAGATCGGGTTCCAGACGTCCACGAAGTGGTGCGTCAGCCCGAACTCCGCGGCCAGGCGCTCGCCCAGCGCGCGGACCCCGTGGGTCTCGGTGGCGTAGTGCCCGGCGGCGATGAAGGTGATCCCGTACTCGCGTGCGGCGATCATGACGCGCTCGGACGGTTCGCCCGTCACGAACGCGTCGAGCCCGGCGTCCACCGCTTCGAGCAGGTGGTCGGACCCGGCGCCCGACACGAACCCCACCGACCGCACCCGGTCGGCGCCCGCCGGGAAGACCAGCGGCTCCCGGTCGTGGCAGGTGGCGCGCACGCGGGAGACGAGCTCCTCCAGCGGGATCCCGGCGTCCCCGTACCGACCCGCGACACCGATGTGCGCGCCGCGGTGCGCGGCGAACGGCTCCCACGACCCGCACCCGCACGCGCGCGCGAGCAGCGCGTTGTTGCCCACCTCCATGTGGCCGTCGAGGGGCAGGTGGTAGGCCGCGAGCGCCATGTCGTGGTCGAACAGCAGGCGCAGCCGGCGAGCGGCGACGGCGTCGAGCGCCAGCGGCGCGCCCTGCCAGAACAGGCCGTGATGGACCAGGACGAGATCGGCGGAGAGCTCTGCCGCGCGCGCGAGCAGCTCCGCACCGGCCGACACGCCGGTGACGACCGTGGCGACCTGCTCGGCACCGGGGACCTGCAGGCCGTTGGGGGCGTAGTCGGCGTAGGTCCCCGGCTCAAGGAGCGTGTTGAGGTGGTCGATGATCTCTGTGATGCTGGCCATGGTGTTCCTCGACAGGTGGTCAGGGGGGTCTTGTCCAGTCGTCCAAGCCTGTGAGAATCGCTTGCACTTGCTCTCAACTGAACGCTACAGTTCGCTTTCCGAGCGCGGTCGTCAAGGATGACCGCCGACGCCGCTCCTGGGGGAATGGAAACCATCGCTGTCAGCGCCGCCACGTTCGCATCGCCCATCCGTGCGAACGCAGAGACCTCGGACCACGATCTCGTCGCGGCGATCCGTCGCGGCGACGACCACGCCTTCGAGTTCCTGTACGAGCGCTATCACCGGCGGATCGCGGCCTACATCTTCGGCATGGTCAACGACTACGGTCGCGCCGAGGACATCGCGCAGGACGTCTTCATGTCGGCGCTCCGGCGCATGCGTGCGACCGACCGCCCGATCGCGTTCAAGCCGTGGGTCTACGAGATCGCCAAGAACGCCTGCATCGACCAGTTCCGCCGCACCCGCCGCGCCGAGGAGGTCTCCTACGACGGCGAGGACGGACTCGGAGGCGCCGACTACGGCCGGCTGGTGACGACCGGCCCGTCGCCCGAGGCCGCGGTCGAGCAGAAGCTGTCCCTGACCCACCTGCAGAGCGCGTTCGGCGGCCTCAGCGACACGCACCACCGGATCCTCGTGATGCGCGAGCTCGACGGGCTGTCCTACCGCGAGATCGGCGAGCGGCTGGGGATGAGCCGCGCCTCCGTGGAGTCCACGCTGTTCCGCGCCCGGCGCCGTCTGAGCGAGGAGTACGAGGAGCTCGTCTCCGGGGAGCGCTGCTCCCGGGTGCAGCTCATCATCGACGCGGCGGCCACCAGCTCCCTCGGCGCCCGCGACTCGCGCAAGCTCGCCAAGCACGTCGCGCACTGCCAGTCCTGCCGCCGTCACGCGCGCATGGCCGGTGTCGACATCACGGGACGCCAGCGCCCGGTCCGCACCCGCATCGCCGCCTTCCTGCCCCTCCCCGCGTTCCTGCGGCGGCGCCTCGAGGCCGACGAGGCCG
>NZ_JBFIGP010000253.1:0-5361 GCF_041602235.1 Paraconexibacter sp. | reverse complement strand
GGCGACCAGCCGGCTGCACGCACCACCCGAGGATCCGGTCCGTCAGCGCGCAGCGCCCTGGACGCCGCCGCCGTGACGGCTCTCGAACGCGGCCTTGTCGCGCAGGATCTGCGCGTCGATCCAGGCCCGCAGGGACGGGTCGGCGGTGCCCACGGTCTCCGACAGGCCGTGCCGGATGCGGGACTCGCGGACCAGCACCGGGGGCACGCGCTCCTGGCGCAGTCGCACGAGCAGGTCGGTGTCCTGGAACCAGACCTTCAGGTCGGGATCGAAGAACTCGCCCGGCTCGACGCCGAACCGCTCGAGCGCGCTGCGGCGCAGCCCGAAGCACCACGCCGCGAAGTCCTCGCGCATCGCGCCGTCGACCGTGAAGGGGAAGACGACCTCCGCGGGCTGTGCCCGGTCGTCGAGACGGGCGCGCAGCGGCGGCCACCACCCGGGGAGCACCTCGACATCGTCGTTGCAGACGACCAGGTAGGACCCGCGCCCCGCCCGTAGACCGGCGTTCACGGGCGCGGTGAACCCCTGCGGGGGCGACCCGTTGTCCACGATCACGATCTCGTGCGGCGCGTCGGTGTGCGCCTGGATCGCGCGCACGCAGGCCCGCAGGCGGTCGCTGGTGGCGTCGAGCGTCGGGATGACCACGGTCAGCTCCGGGCCCGCGCCGTACTTCCACGCCCCACGGGCCGCGGCCGACCGCTCCGAGACACGGCGCACCACGGCGCCCGGCACGGACCGGACACCGCCCTCCGGGGCCAGCGCCGTGCAGATGGCGGGGATCACGAGGTCGTCCGGGACCTCCAGGGCACCCGCCCCGACGGCGCCGGCGAGCGCGTCGCGGCGGCACGCTAGCGCCGGGGCGCAGACCGCCGGGGTGGCGATGTCGTCGCTGGTGACCGCGGTCGCGACCGCCAGGTCGCCGTCCGTCAGCAGGGCCTGGTGCAGGGCGGCCAGCCACCCCGGCGTGACGTGGCCGCCGTCGCGGACGATCGCGACGAGAGGCGCACCCGCACGGGCGACCGCGGCGGCGACCGCGGCGCCGAACCCACCGCGCCGGTCGACGCGGACGACGTCGACGTCCCCGGCCACGCGCGTGAGCAGCTCGTCGAGCGTGCCTCCCGCGTCGACCGCGAGGAGCACCTCGTGCTCGGGCGCCTCCGGAAGACCCGCGAGCGCCTCGAGCGCGGCGAGCGCCGCGGTCGGCGAGGCCGGCAGCGGGACGATGACCGTGATGAGCGGGGCGGGACGGCTCACGCGGTCCTGGCCTTCTCCGCCATGCGGTCGGACCGGCGCCGCTCGATCTCGGCCTCGGCCCGCTCGGCGGCAGCGACGAACATCCTGCGGGTGTGCTCGATCTCCGCGCGCGCGAGCTGGCGCCACACGATCACCGCCGTGCCCCAGGCGACGAAGTAGCCGGCGACACCCACCAGGATGCCGCGCAGGAGCGCGTCGCCCGTCTGCATGCCCACGCGGTGGGCGAGCAGCACGCCGGCGGCGAACCCGGCGAGGCCACCCCAGCTCTTGACGGTGCGGATCGACCGGACGGCCCGGGGGTGATCGGTGAGGCGGATCCCGTCGCTCCCCTCGGCGCGGTCCTCGTCGGCTGCGGGCTTCTTCCTGGCCATGATCAGGCGGCGATGAGGGTAGTCGCGAGGTCGTGCGCGTCGGCGGGGATCAGGCCGCTACGGGGTGCGTGACCGCGCCCGACGAACGAGATCGGCAGGCCGGTGTCGATGGCCACGTCGACCGGCGTGCCGAGCGCGTCCGTCTCGTCGGAGTGCGTGATCGCGATGGCGCAGGTCCCCAACCGGCGTCCCGCTGCCACGAGATCCCGCGCCGGGCGGGGCCCGATCGTCGCGGGCATCGTCAGGTGCACCTCGTCGGCGCGCAACTGGGCGAGCTCGGCGGCCAGCACCCGCAGCTCGGCGTCCGCCCGCGGGCTGACCGCGGGCGTGTCCAGGATCACGAGGGCGGTCTGCCGCAGCCGCTCGATGCGGCGGGACGCCGCGTCGGCATCCGGCTCGGCGTGCACCTCGACGCCGCTGCCGGTGAGCATGTCGCGCAGCTCGGAGCCACCGTCCTTGGCGCGCACGGTGACGCATGCGACCGGGGTCGACGTGCGGGCGGCGTACGCCGCGGCGAGCCGTGCGGCGCAGTGCGTCTTGCCCGACCCGCCCGGCCCGACGAAGCCGATGACGTGACCGGCGGCACCGCGGGTCGCGTGCACCGGGATCCGGCTCGCCAGCGCGCGGTGCACCAAGGGCTTCAGGCTGGGCTCCTCGGCGAAGGGCAGCAGGTGGGTGACCGTCTCCTCGACGATGTCGGCCGCGAGGGTCGCGCCGATGCCCGCCTCCACGAGCGCCTCCCACGCGGAGTCACGATCGGTGACCGGCGTGGGAGCCGGCGACGTGAGCGCGCGGGCCGGCGGCTCGGTCCGGGTGACCGCTCCGGGCGCCGGATCGGGTGGGGTGGGCCGGGCCGGAGCGGCGGCAGCCGGAGGCTCCGGGGTGGGATCCGGGTCCGGCTCGGGCTCGGAGGCCGTCGGTGGCTCGGCGGAAGTCGGTGCCTCGGGGGCGGTCGGTGGCTCGGCGGCCGTGGGTGGCGCCGCGGCGGTCGATGGCTCGGCAGGGGTCGTCGCCGCGGGCGGGTCGACGTCCGCGGGCGCCTCGACGTCCTCCACGATCGGCGCCTCCGAGAAGGCGCGCGCGACGTTCGCGATGTCGAGGGGCTCCGGTGCGGGCGCCTCGTCGACCTGCGGCGCGATCACCGGCCGCACGGCCGGGGCGGGCGGCGCGATCTGACCGGCGGCCCCGAGCAGCGCCTTGAGGTGCTCCTCGAAGGTGGGTTCGGCGGTCCCGTCCTCCGGGGTGTCGAGGCCGCTGGGCCCCGGCGCGCCGCCGTACCCGTAGAGGGCCGGTGCCGCCGCCGGCCCGCTGATCGGCTCGGGCGCGGCGGGCTCGTCGGCGACGATGTCGAGCGTCGCTCCGCCCGGGCGCGCGTCCACCTCGATCACCCGCTTGGCGAAGAAGCCGCCGACGCCACCCTCGACGTCCTCGCGCTGGGCGACGATCACCGCGTCCGGCCCGAGCTCCGCCTTGATCCGTTCGAGCAGTTCGTCGAGGCCTCGGCCTCGATAGGTCCTGGTCGTGCTCATGCGCTCACCACTCCGATCGTCTCGACGCTGATCCCGGGCGCGATCTCGTTGTACGCGCACACGGACAGTTGGGGAAGGGCCTGCTCGCACAGCCGCCGCAGGTGCCGGCGCACGCGCGACGAGCAGAGCAGGACGGGCCGGCGGCCGCGGGCCACCGCGGCGTCGACCTGGTCACCGAGCGAGCGCACGAGGTCCGCGGCGCGCTCGGGGTTCATCGCGAGGTACTCGCCGTCGGAGGTCTGGGCGATCGCCTCGCTGACCTCCATCTCGACCGCCGGGTCCAGGGCGATCGCGCGCAGGCGCTGCTCCTCGTCCAGGTACGGAGCGACGATCGTCCGGCCCAGGGCCTGTCGCGCGTACTCGGCGAGCAGGTCCGGGTCGCGCGTCATCCGCGCGCGGTCCCCCGCGGCCTCGACGATCGCGCCGAGGTCCCGGATCGAGACGCCCTCGCGCAGGAGCGCCTGCAGGACGCGCTGGAGCTCCCCGACGCTCAGGAGATCGGGCACGACCTCCTCCACCACCGCGGCGTTCGACTCGCTCAGGCGGTCGAGGAGCGCGCGGGTGTCCTGGCGGGTCAGCAGCTCGGCGACGTGCCTGCGGATCGTCTCCGTGAGGTGCGTGACGATGACGGACTCGGACTCGACCACCGTGTACCCGAGTGCCTCGGCCTCGGCGCGGGCGGCGTCCGGGATCCACACCGCGGGCAGGCCGAACGCGGGCTCGGTGGTCGGGATGCCGTCGAGCGTCCCGACGGCGTCCCCGGGATCGAGTGCGAGCTGGTGGCCCGGCGTGATCCGGCCGCGGCCGACCACCGAGCCGCGGACCTTCATCACGTACTCGTGGGACCCCAGGCCGACCTCGTCGTGGATCCGGACCGACGGGATGATCGTTCCGACCTC
This sequence comes from Paraconexibacter sp., assembly GCF_041602235.1. Lineage (GTDB taxonomy): Bacteria > Actinomycetota > Thermoleophilia > Solirubrobacterales > Solirubrobacteraceae > Paraconexibacter. Next base: position 1,308 of record NZ_JBFIGP010000253.1, on the reverse strand, counting down.
GGAGGCGATCTGGCGGCGCACCGCCCCCACGCGTTGCAGCAGGGCGCCGCGTGGAGCGCCGGCGGCCGCGGCCTCGCTGCCTCCAGCGCTCTCGGAGACCAGCGGCACGAGCCCGAACCCGATGCACAGCTCCAGCGGGTCCAGTCCGAGCGCCTCGATCGCCTGATCGCGCGGGCTGACGGGCGCCGGAGGCTCGAGCGCGAGCGCGGTGGCCTGCGCCTCGTCGTCGGCGGCCTTCGTCTTGTCGGCCTTCATCAACGTGCGTCCGGCGAAGAAGAAGATCGCTCCGACCACGAGGAACGGCACCTTCGGCAGGCCCGGGACCAGCGCGAAGGCGCAGACGACCACGCCCGCCACCATCGGGGCCTTGGACTGCGAGGAGAGCTGGCCCGCGATGTCGGACCCGAGGTCCTGGTCGGACGTCGCGCGGGTGACGATGATGCCGGTGGCGACGGAGATCAGCAGCGCCGGGATCTGCGCGGCGAGGCCGTCTCCGACCGTGAGCAGCGAGAAGTGCTGCGCCGCCTCCCCGAACGGCATGCCCTGCTGCATGACCCCGACGACGATGCCGCCCACGAGGTTGATGAGCGTGATGAGCACCGCGGCGATCGCATCCCCCTTCACGAACTTCGACGCACCGTCCATCGCGCCGTAGAAGTCCGCTTCGCGGGAGATGTCGGAGCGGCGGATCCGCGCCTCCTCCTCGGTGATCTGCCCGGCGTTCAGGTCGGCGTCGATCGCCATCTGCTTGCCGGGCATCGCGTCGAGGGTGAACCGCGCCCCGACCTCGGCGACCCGGCCCGCGCCGTTGGTGACGACCACGAACTGGATGACGATCAGCACCAGGAAGATCACGAGGCCGACGACCACGTTGCCGCCGACGACGAAGCTGCCGAAGGCCTCGACGACGTGACCGGCATCCCCCTCGAGCAGGATCAGCCGGGTGACGCTGACGTTGATCGCCAACCGGAACAGCGTGGTCAGGAGCAGCAGCGACGGGAACGCACTGAAGTCCAGGGCCCGCGGGATGTACAGCGTGGCGACGACGATCGCCAGGGCGAGCGAGATGTTGAGCGTGATCGCGAGGTCCAGCAGCGCCGGCGGCAGCGGCACCACGAGCATCACGACGATCAGCACCACCACGCCGGCGGCGGCGAGATCCGAGTATTTCCCGATACGGGCGAGGGTGCTGGCCAAGGGGTCGTCGCGGGCGGTGGAGGGAATCCGCCCGGTCTCCTACGCGGTGGTCGGCAGGAGCGGTCGGCGCTTGAGCCGGGCCCGGGTCGCGGCGACCGGTTCGCGGGGGGC
>NZ_JBFIGP010000252.1:0-5403 GCF_041602235.1 Paraconexibacter sp. | reverse complement strand
TCCCGACGAGCAGTGGGGCGAGGTGGTCACCGCGGTCGTGCAGATGAAGCCCGGGCACGACGAGCTCGACCCCGCGGAGGTCCGTGCCGTCTGCAAGGAGAAGCTGGGTCCCGTCAAGGCGCCCAAGCAGGTGATGTTCCGTGAGCTGCCCCGCTCGCCCGCAGGGAAGGTGCTCAAGCGCGCCCTGCGTGACGAGTACTGGCAGGAGGCGGGCCGGGCGGTCTGAGCCCGCCGAGATCCACCGGCGCGCTACGGTGCGCGCCGTGTCAGCGGTCACGCCAGCACGCGCGACCGCCCTGCGGGTCGTGCGTCGCGTCTTCGAGCAGGGCGCCTACGCCGACCGTGCCCTGCGTGCGGAGGCGGAGGGCCTGGAGCCGCGTGAGCGCGCGCTCGCCAAGCGCTTGGTCTTCGGCGTGGTGCAGCGCAAGGGGACCCTGGACTGGATCGTCGCCCGGCACGCGAAGGGCCGCCTGGACCCGGCGGTGCGCGCGTCGCTGTGGCTCGGCCTCGAGCAGCTCCTGTACCTCGACGGGATCGCGGCCCACGCGGCGATCTCTGAGAGCGTGGAGCTCGCGAAGCCCAGCCCGGGTCACAAGGTCGTCAACGCGATCCTGCGCAAGGTCCAGCGGGAGGGGGTGGACCTGCCGTCCGACGACACCCCACAGGGCGCGGCGGTCCGCCACTCCCACCCGGAGTGGCTGGTGCGGCGCTGGTGGCAGGAGCTGGGCGCCGAGGAGACCCGCGCCCTGCTGGCGGCCAACAACGCGCCGGCCGAGCTGTCGCTGCGGGTGAACACCCTGGTCGCGGTCGACCCGGCCGAGCTTCCGCCCGGGCGCCGCGAGGACGACGCGCTCGTCCTGGACGGGCCCTTCGACGTGGCCGGATCGCCGCTGTTCGCCGCGGGCGCGATCACGCCCCAGTCCCGTGCAGCCCAACGGGTCTCCCGGTTCGTCGACCCGCAGCCCGGGGAGCGTGTCCTGGACCTGTGTGCCGCGCCAGGCGGCAAGACCACCCATCTCGCCGCGCTCATGGGCGGCCGGGGCGAGATCGTGGCGATCGAGCAGCACGCGGGCCGTGCCGGGGCGCTCCAGCGCACCTGCGCGCGCATGCGGGCCGACAACGTGACCGTGGTGGTCGCGGACGCCTCGCGCTTCCAGACCGACAGGCCGTTCGACCGGGTGCTCGCCGACCCGCCGTGCTCGGGCCTCGGGACGCTGCGCACCCACCCCGACCTGCGCTGGCGGGTCACCGAGGACCTGATCGCGAGGCTCGCGGTTCTCCAGGACGAGATCCTGCGCTGCGCCCGCGGGGCGCTGCGACCCGGTGGGACGCTCGTGTACTCGACCTGCACGATCTCGCGCGCGGAGGAGCGGCTGCGCGGCGACGAGCGGTTCCAGACGCTGCCGCACCGGGACGGGACGGACGGCTTCTACGTCGCTCGTGAGCGGCGGGCGTAGGCTGCGCCCATGTCGCAGGAGTGGACCATCGGACCGTCGTGCCCGCACTGCCGCGAGCCGTGGCTGCGGCCCACCGCGCTGCCGGGGCGGTACCGGTGCGCGTCGTGCCTGCACCGCTTCGAACTGCGTTCCGTGTGCCCGGACTGCGGCGAGCACTCGACGATCGTGCGTATGAGCACGACCGCGATCGTCGCGTGCAGCCACTGCGGGGCGTCGATGCTCGCCGAGGTCTGATCCACTACCGGTCGTGAGCTCCATCCAGATCGCCCCGTCCATCCTGTCCGCGGACTTCGCGCGGCTCGAGCAGCAGGTCGCCACGGTCATCGAGGCCGGGGTCACCTGGATCCACGTCGACGTCATGGACGGCGTGTTCGTCCCCCCGATCACGATGGGGCCGATCGTGGTGCAGGCCCTGCGGGCGGCGTTCGGGGACCGGATCGTCCTGGACTGCCACCTGATGATCGACCGGCCCGAGCGGCAGGTCGATGCCTTCGCGCAGGCGGGCGCCGACGTCATCACCTTCCACGCGGAGGCGACGGCCCACAGCCACCGCGTCGTGCAGGCGATCCGCGAGCACGGTGTCAAGGCGGGGATCGCGGTCTGTCCCGGGACGCCGCTGCAGGTCTTCGAGGAGGTCGATGTCGACCTCGCCCTGTGCATGACCGTCAACCCGGGGTGGGGCGGTCAGCCGTTCATCCCGACATCGCCCGCGAAGATCGAGCGCCTGCGGTCGATCATCGGCCCCGACGTCGCGCTCGAGGTCGACGGCGGTGTCGACGCGACCACGGCGCCGAAGGTGGTCCGCGCGGGAGCCACCCACCTCGTCGCCGGGTCCGCGGTCTTCGGCAAGGACGACCCTGCCGGCGCCGTCCGCGAGATCGCCGACGCGGCCCGGTTGTAACCCGGCGGTCGGCCCGCGACACTGCGTCGCATGGCCGACCCACCGACCGACGAGATCCTGCAAGACCTCAAGCAGCGCGCACGTCAGACCTGGGCTGCCGGGCACTTCGACGCGGTGGTGGACCACATCTTGCCGGCCGGCGAGGACGTGGTCCGCGCGGCCGGGATCACCGACGGGCAGACCGTGCTCGACATCGCTTGCGGCTCGGGCAACGCGACCGTGCCCGCGGCGCTGACGGGCGCGACCGTGACCGGCCTCGACCTGACCCCCGAGCTCTTCGACGACGCACGCCGGCGGGGCGCGGCGGCGGGGGTCCGCTTCGAGCTCGTGGAGGGGGACGCCGAGGCCCTGCCGTTCCCGGACGAGAGCTTCGACGTCGTCATCTCGACCTTCGGCATCATGTTCGCGCCCCGGCACGCGGTGGCCGCGGCGGAGGTGGTCCGGGTGCTGCGGCCGGGGGGTCGCTTCGCACTGGCCTGCTGGACCCCGGACGGCTACGTGGGGGACATGTTCAGGACGGTCGGCGGGTTCCTGCCCGCGCCCCCGGACTTCGTGCAGCCGCCGCCGCTCTGGGGGGATCCCTCCCACGTCCGCGAGCTGTTCGCCGATCATCCGGTCGAGCTCGATCTCGCCTCGCGGGCGATCACCTGGCGGTTCGAGAGCGCCGCGGACTACGTCGAGGAGTTCGCCGCCGACTTCGGTCCTCTGGTCATGGCTCGCGCCGCCCTCGAGCCGCAGGACCGCTGGGGCGCGTTGATCGCGGCCCTCACGGACGTCGTCGTGCGCAGGAGCACCCCGGCGGACGACGGCGCCATGCACCTCGATGGCGCCTACCTGCTCACGACCGGCCGCAAGATCTGAGCGGAGGCGCGTCAGACGCTGCGGCAGAACTCCACGAACCGCTTCGTGTCGGTCCACACCGGACCGTGGCCGACGCCGACGACGCGCGGCTCGAGCTCGCCGAGCCGACGGATCGAGCGCCGGTTCTCCTGCGGGTCCGGCGTGAAGATCCCGAGCGGCTCGCGCGGGCCGCGGGGGAACATCATCAGCGAGTGCTGGGTGTTCAGCACGTCACCGGCGATGAGCACGCGGTCGGACGCGCGCCAGAAGCAGACGTGCCCCGCCGAGTGCCCCGGGGTGTGCAGCACCTCGAACCCGCCGACGTTGTCGCCCTCACCGATCGTGCGGTCGACCCGGTGAGCGGGGCCCGTGAAGATCTTGTCCATCACGGTGTTGAGCGGGTGGGACGGCTGGCGCGCGCGGATGAGGGACGGATCCTCGACGGCGTCCGCGTCCGCCTCGTGCACCCACAAGGGAATGCCCAGCGCGTCGCAGACGGCGTGCGACGAGCCCTGATGATCGGGGTGGGCGTGGGTCAGGGCGTGGGCGTCGATCGTGCGGCCGCGCAGTGCCTTCAGGATCCGCTTGCTGTCCATCTTGCCCATCGCGTCGACCAGCACGTCCCCGAGGACGAAGCAGTTGACGCCGTAGGGCGGAAATCCGGTGATGAGGTGGACGTCGGGGGCGATCTCGCGCATCGCGCCAGCCTATGCGACGTGGGTGACCCCTAGGGGCAACCCCGCATGGGCGGTCGGCGCGGCATCTGCAAGAGTCCGTCGCATGTCCCACGCCCCTCTCGTGTCCGCCCAGGACCTGACCCGACAGTACGGCGAAGGCGAGGCCGCCGTGCACGCCCTCGCCGGCGTCACCGCCGAGTTCCCCGCCGGCGAGTTCACCGCGATCATGGGCGCGTCCGGCTCCGGCAAGTCGACGCTCATGCACTGCCTCGCGGGCCTCGACCGCCCGACCAGCGGCACGGTGACCCTGGACGGGGTCGAGATCACCACCCTGGACGACAACAAGCTGACCGCGCTGCGTCGCGACAAGATCGGCTTCATCTTCCAGTCGTTCAACCTCGTGCCGGTCCTGACGGCGGGGGAGAACATCGAGCTGCCGTTGACGATCGCGGGCCGGGAGCCCGACCGGGAATGGATCGAGCAGCTGGTGGACGTCGTCGGGCTCGGCGACCGCCTGACGCACCGCCCTGCCGAGCTCTCCGGCGGGCAGCAGCAGCGGGTCGCCGTCGCGCGAGCCCTCGCGGCCAGGCCCGCGATCATCTTCGCGGACGAGCCGACCGGCAACCTGGACTCCAAGAGCTCCGCGGAGGTCATGCAACTCCTGCGGCGGTGCGTCGACGAGTTCGGGCAGACGATCGTGATGGTCACCCACGACGCCGGGCACGCCCAGGTCGCCGACCGGCTGCTGACGCTCTCGGACGGCCAGATCGTGGCCGACGAGCGCATCGCCGTCGCGGTCTAGGGAGTCAAGACCATGCGCAAGGTCGCACTCCGCGGGCTGTTCGCCCGGAAGACCAGGCTCGTGCTGACCGCCCTCGCGGTGGCTCTCGGCGTCACGCTGATCGCCGGAACCTACGTCTTCACCGACACGATCAACGGGTCGTTCGACCGCATCTTCACCGCCGCCTACGAGAAGACCGATGTCGCGGTGACGCCGAACACCGACGTCGAAGCCGACGACTTCCAGTCGGTCGACCCCATCCCGGCGGAGGTGCTCGATCGCATCAAGGCGGTCCCGGAGGTTGCGGCCGCATCGGGGTCGGTGTTCGACGCCGCCGGGTCGATCCTGGACAAGCAGGGCGACCGGGTCTCGGCCGGGGCACCGAACTTCATCGCCTCCATCCAGGACATCGATCGGTTCGAGACGTTCACCGTCGCCGACGGCCGCCTGCCGCGGACGGCGGAGGAGGTCGCCATCGATCGCTCGACCGCCAAGCGCAAGGACTTCGAGGTCGGCGACACCGTGGTCGTCGTGTCGCAGAAGCCCGCAAAGCGCTACCGGATCGTCGGGCTCGTGGGGCTCGTCGGCACCGACAACTACGGCGGTGCCGCGGTCGCGCTGATGACGTTGCCCGAGGCGCAGCGCATCAGCGGGAAGGACGGGGCGTTCGACCAGATCGACGTCGCCGCCGAGCCGGGCACGTCCCCGTCGGAGCTGCGGGACGCCGTCCGCGCCGCGGTGCCGGCC
>NZ_JBFIGP010000251.1:0-5412 GCF_041602235.1 Paraconexibacter sp. | reverse complement strand
GCGTCGGGCATGGCGATCATGTCCGACTCCTCGATCGCGTTGAAGCCGGTGATCGACGAGCCGTCGAAGCCCATGCCGCCCTCGAACGCGTCGTCGAGCTCCGCGGAGTTGATCGAGAACGACTTGAGCTGGCCGAGGATGTCGGTGAACCAGAGACGGATGAACCGGATCTGGTGCTCCTGGACGAGCGCCTTCACGTCCTCCGCGGTCTTGGGCTGGTCGGGCATGGCGACCACCCTAGCCGACGTCCGACCGCCGTTTGGTCGAGGACCGCTTGTACGCGGTGGCGGGTCGGCCCCCTAGTTCAGCCAGCGACGGGCCCACTCCTTGAGCTCCCGTACGGCCGGCTCGAGCGACCGCCCCATGTCCGTGAGTCCGTAGGCCACCTGGACCGGCGGACCGGGCGACACCTCGCGCTCCACGACGCCCCGCTGCTCGAGCTCCTTCAGCCGTTCGGAGAGCAAGCGGTCCGAGAGCTGCGGCACGGCGTGGGAGATCTCCGTGTACCGCAGCGACCCGTGGCGCTGCAGCAGCACCTCGACGATGGCGCCCGTCCAGCGCCGCCCGATCATCTCGACGGCCTCGTGATAGAGCGGGCAGCAGACGGGCGTGTCATCCCCGCTGGACTTCGCCTCGGGGGGCATGACACGCCAGCCTAGCTCTCGGGCTGCTCGCCGGCTACGCGGCGCGCAGCGTGCGGGTGTCCTCGGTCGAGCCGTCGACGGGCACGTCGCCCGCCACGTTGATCATCGCCGTGAACGTCTCCATCGAGACGAACGCGATCGCCTCCAGGAGCTGCTCGTCGGTCCAGCCGTCCTCGCGGGCCTCCTCGTGGAGGTGCATCGGCGGCTTCTCACGGTCGACCACCAGGCTGCGGATGTAGTCCAGCATCCGCTGCTGGTGCTCGTCCTTGGACTTGAACTTCCGGGCGAGGGCGACCTCGTCGAGACCGAGGCCCGCCTGCCGCGCGGTCCGGCTGTGCATCGCGATCCCCGGTGCCGACCCGTGGTGCTCGGCGACGGCGAGCGCCAGACGCTCGAGCGTGCCGATCGGGAGGGTGCCGTGCCGGAGCTCCTGACGGAACCGGGCGTACCCGCGGAGAGCGGCCGGAGATCCGGCCAGGACGCCGAGGAAGTTGGGGAGCTGTCCGGCGGTCGAGAGCGCACCCTTGAGGATCGGCATCGATCCCTCGGGAGCGGTGAGGTCGTCGTGGATCTGGAACCTGCTCATCGCTGTCTTCATGTGCGGCCTTTGGGGGGAGGCGTGAATGGGGTGTTGCTCGTGCGTCCTGCCACGTCTTTAGCTTCACTTTATGAAGCTGCTTACGTGAGGTAAGTGTACCGTCCGCCCGTTGCTCGCGCAAGCAGCTCTGGGCCCTCGATACCCACGGATACGAGGACCCACGCCTATCGGTCTACGAGCTGTGCAGGACCTGGCGTGTTCGCGCCAGGCCCGGGAGGGATCAGGAGCTCAGCGACGCGATGACGATGAGCAGGAACCCCATCGCCACCGCCCACATCGCGATGCGATCGGGGCTCGTGCGAGCCCGATCGGCCGGGGTCCGAGTGGACCGGCGGCGCTGTTGGACCTCACGCAGACGGGGCGCGGCCACGGGCTGGTCGGGGCGCCCGGCCGAGAGGACGACGGTACGGCGCTCGGGCGGGTCCACGGCCCCCCGCAACGGGAGCTCCACGACCTGGGACGTCGCCGCCGACGCGTCGGCGGCCTCCACGACGTGCTCACCGGTGATCCGTCGCCGCCGCGACCGGACGGTGAAGTCCAGGTCCTCGCCGGCGGTCCAGTCGTCCACGGCGCGAGCCGGGCGGTCGAAGCCTTCTTCGGCGACCCAGTCGACGAGTGCGCGTGATTCCATGCGGTGGTCGTCCTCCTTCGTCGGCCTAGAGATGCAGTGACGGACTGATGTACACGATGGACTACACCGCGGACGTCGAAACGCCACGCGACGCGAACCCCCTACCCCGGAGCATCCGTCGAGTCTCGGCACGACGCCCGCTCCGGCACGAGCGCCCATCGTAGCAAGGAGCCTTTTCCCTGCAAACACGCAGGATTATGGCGTCCTGCAGGCTTAGTTGCGCCCGGCGACCTTCGCGATGTACTCGGCGACGTCCTCGGCATCCTCGCCGTCGACGAGCCCGGCGGGCATCTGTCCCCTGCCCTGCGCGCGGCCCTGCTCGATCGCGTTGAGGGTGAGCTCCTTCGGCGGACGAAGCTGATCGAGGTCGGGCCCGACCCGGCCGACCGCGTTGGAGGCGGCGAGGGCGTGACAGGTCGAGCACAGCTCGGCGAACACCTTGCGGCCGTTCTCCTCGCCCGCGGTGAGGGTCGCGCCGCCCGGAGCGTCCTTCGCCCCGTCCTCGGCGTTCGCGACCATGACGACCGCGGGCAGTGCCAGGCCGAACACGGCGATGACGGCGGCGATCGACGCACTCGAGGTGCGGCTCGCGCCGCGGCTCTGACGGTGCAGGAGGTTCTCGCGAACGCCGGCCGGCCCGCCGCTCATGGCGATCAGGACGACGGCCACGCCGATGGCGAGGAAGATGATGACGAAAGCAGCAGTAGCGACCACGCGCGCAACATACCGTCTGATGCGGGCGGCGTGCGTGCCACCGAGCCCCGCCGGCTACCGGCGGCGACCCTGCGCGAAGCTCATGACCGCGGGCGCCACGGCACGGAACCCGGCCGCCTCCTGCTCCCCCGTGGCCCGGGCGAGCTCGCGCTCGTCCAGCGAGGAGAAGTCGTGGACCTCGGCCAGCGAGCGGATCTCGGCCAGCGGCCGGTCGTCGGGCGCCTCCAGCGGCACGAGTCTCCGGACCAGGACGTTGATCCCACCGCCGGCGGCCGGATGGCGCTCCAGCGTCCCCTCCGCCATGACGAGCGGCTCGGTGCGCACGGTGAGCCGGTGACGCTCGTAGATCTGGGGCGGGACGACGAGGTTGACCGTCCCCTCCTCGTCCTCCAGGAGCATGAACACGATGCCGCTGGCCGTCCCCGGCCGCTGACGGGCCACCACCAGGCCCCCGACCCTCACCTGCCGGCCGTGGCGCAGCCTGCCCAGCGCGCTGCTGGTGACCGCCCCCCGGGCCGTCAGGTCGGGGCGCAGGAGCCCGATCGGGTGTGCGCCGGTGGTCAGGCCGGTCGTGGCGTAGTCGGCGATCATCGACTCCCACGCGCCGAGCCCCGGCAGTTCGGGCGCCGCGGGTGCGTCGAGCGGAAGCGCGAGCTGGGTGGCGCCAGGACCGAAGGACCGGCCGGGAGTGACGACCCCCAGACGCCAGAGCGCCGCCCGGCGCCGGTGCCCGGGCGAGGCGACCTCGGCGGCGAGCAGGCTGTCGCAGGCGCCGGACCAGGCCAGCCGCTCGAGGGCCGGTCGCCCTGAGCCCGACCGGGCGGACAGGTCACCGGTCGACGTGAACGGTCCCCCCTCCTCGCGCGCGGCGACGATCGCGGCGACCTCCGCCTCCCGGACCCCGACCACGTATCCCAGGCCGATCCGGACCGCGGCCACCGGCCCGCCCTCCCCGGCGACCTCCACCACCGAGCACGTGACGCCGCTGGCGTTGACGTCCGGGGGCAGCACCGGGATGCCCCGCCGCTGGGCGTCGTGGATGAGCGCGTCCGGCGGGTAGAACCCCATCGGCTGCTCGTCGAGCAGGGCGCAGAGGAACTCCGGTGCGTGGTGTACGCGCAGCCACGTGGACTGGTAGGCCAGCAGACCGAAGGCCGCGCCGTGGGCCTTCGGGAAGCCGAACCCCGAGAACCCGACGATCATCGTGTACACCCGCTCTGCGACGGTCTCATCGACGCCGTGGGTGCGGACCGCCCCGCTGATGAACCGGTCGTGGTAGGCGCGGATCGCCGCCTCCGAGCGCTTGCGGCTCATCGCCCGGCGCAGCCCCTCCGCCTCCCCCGGCGTGAACCCCGCGAAGGCCATCGCGACCTCGATCACCTGGTCCTGGAAGATGATCGTGCCCAGCGTGTCGCGCAGCACCGGCTCCAGCGACGGGTGGTCGTAGGGGACCCGGAACGACGGATCGGCTCGCAGCCGCTGGCGCCGCTCGATGTAGGGGTTGACCGCCCCGCCCTGGATCGGGCCGGGCCGCACGATCGCCACCTGGATCGTGAGGTCGTCGAGGGTCTCCGGCCGCGTGCGCAGCAGCGAGGCCATCTGGGCGCGGCTCTCGATCTGGAAGACGCCGGTCGTCTCGCCCCGCTGGATCGCCCCGTAGGTCTCCGGATCGTCGAACGGGATCCGCGACAGGTCGATCGTCTCGCCGTGACGCGCCGCGATGTGGTCGACGCACCGCTCGACCGCCGAGAGCATCCCGAGGCCGAGCAGGTCGATCTTCAGGAACCCCGCGTCCGCGCAGGAGTCCTTGTCCCACATCGCCATCTGGCGGCCTTCCATCGCGGCGGGGACGACCGGGCAGCAGTCCACCAGGGGCCGGGTCGCGACGATCATCCCGCCCGGGTGCTGACTCAGGTGCCGGGGCAGCCCGTAGGCCTCGTGGGCCAGAGCCGCGAGCCAGCCCCAGCGACCGTGCTCCAGGCGCTCCTGCGCGCCGGCGCCCAGCGCGGTCGTGATGTCGGCCTCCACGTTGCGGGACGACCAGCCCTCGGCACCGCGGGCCACGCGCTCGATCTCTCCCGGCGGCAGACCGAGCGCCTTGCCGAGCTCACGGATCGCGCCCTTGGAGCGGTAGGTCGGGAACGCGGCGACGAGCGCCGACCGGTCGTGGCCGTAGCGCTCATGGATCCGCGGGATGAGCTCCGCGCGCACATCGCGCGGGAAGTCGAGGTCGATGTCCGGCAGGGAGGTGATCTCCTCGTTGAGGAACCGGCCGAGGAACAGCTCGTTCTTCACCGGGTCCACGTGCGAGAGGCCCGTGAGGTAGCAGACGATCGAGGACACCGAGGAGCCGCGGCCGCGTCCCGGGGGCAGCAGGGCACGGGGAGCATCCGGCCCTCCCACCCGGACCCGCACCTCGAGCGCCACCTCGCGCGCGAGCTCGAGCAGGTCGTGGTGCAGGAGGAAGAAGCCGGAGAGCCCCAGGCCGGCGATGAGCCGGAGCTCCTCCTGGAGGCGGGCCGCGGCCCGCTCGCGCAGCGGCCGATCCGACAGCGGGTAGCGGGCGTCGAACAGGCCGTGGCAGATCGCCGCGAGCTTGCGCTCGGCCTCCGTGTCGTCGGACCCCGGATAGCGGTACCCCAGATCCTGGGTGAGATCGAAGCGCAGTTCGTCCGCCAGGCGCCCGGTCTCCGCCACGGCGTCGGGATGGTCGGCGAAGCGCCGTGCCATGGCCTGCGGCGAGGTGAGCACGTGGGCGTGGTTGCCCCGCCGCAGCGGCTCGGACGCGTCGAGGGTCGTGTGCTCGCGGATCGCCACGAACGCGT
>NZ_JBFIGP010000250.1:0-5420 GCF_041602235.1 Paraconexibacter sp. | reverse complement strand
TCGTACTTGATGATCTTCGGCGGCGCGCTGACCCAGCCGGCGAGTGCCTGCGCGGCGGCGCCGAAGTGTGGCGACGAGAGATGCCCGCCGAACGCCGCCTCGTCGGCGTAGCGCTCGACCATGACGAACTGGTTCGGGCTCCCGACCGCCTCGAAGAGGTGGTACTCGAGCACGCCCTCCTCGGCATTGCTGGCCTCGACGAGGCCACCGACTCCCCCGAGGAACTCCTCGCGCTTCTCGGGCAGGATCGACAGGTGGGCGTGAACGATGAGCATTGGTGCTCTCCTCTGGATGGGGAGAGGGAGTCCTACCACGCCAGGACGCTTCAGGCGACGGCTCCACCTGCCGACTACCACGGGAGGAATGAGTCCGCACCGCCCCCTGCGTGCCGGCACGCCCGTCGAGGTGACGGTGCTCGCGGTGATCGCCCTGATCCTCGGGCTTGCCTGCTTCCTCGCCGCGGCCTTCCCGATCTCTGCGCAGACGCCGCGGGGCCTGCTCGTCGTCTACGGCTCGGTCAACGTGGGGATCGCGGCCGCCCTGGCGCTCGCCGGGCCGCGCGCGCTGGGCAGGGGACTGCACCTCGGGCTCGCCCTCCTCGTGGTGGTCCGCGCGTGCATGGTCGGCACCGCGGCAACCGAGCGCGGCCTGATGCTGGCCGCGCTGGGCTTCGTCTGGACTGCCGTCTACGTCGCCTACTTCTTCGGTCCGCGGGTGTCCCGCGGGTACGCGACGCTCATGACCGTCGCGCTCGCCGCGGGCCTGCTGCTGGCGCGTGCCCCGACGGACGTGTCCGTGTGGGCCACGATCTCCGCGATGATCTGGGTGGCGGTCACGATCCTCGGTCGGCTGAACGCGCGCCTGCGCGCCGAGGCCCACTGCGACGGCCTCACCGGCCTGCTGAACCGCACGGGGCTCGCGTTCGCCGCGGTGCGACTGCGCGCGCAGGCCCATCGCCGCGGCGAGTCGCTCGCCGTGGTCATGGTCGATCTCGACGGATTCAAGGACGTCAACGACCGGCACGGTCACGCCGTCGGTGATCGGCTGCTGGTCGAGCTCGCCGCGGCCTGGTCGGCGTCGCTGCGGCCCGAGGACCTGCTGGCGCGCTTCGGGGGCGACGAGTTCGTCCTGGTGCTCGCGGTGGGCGACGAACGGCAGGTCGGGGCGGTGCTCGACCGCCTCGCCCGGGCGCACACGGTGTCCTGGACCTCGGGCGCCGTCATCTGCGCCGAGGACGAGTCGCTCACGGAGGCCATCGAGCGCGCCGACCGCCGGCTGTACGCGGCGAAGCGGCCGGTCCGGCATACGGTGGACGCCGCCGGCACGGCGTCCCCGCGACAGCCGACGCCCGTCAGACCGGGTAGAACCGGCGCATCAGGGGCAGCAGCAGCGCCCGCGGCGTATAGCGGCCACCCAGCGTCGCGACCTTGATCGCCGCGCCGGGGACCACGACCCGCTTGCCGGCGTCCAGGCCCGCGATGGCCTGCCGCGCGACCTCCTCGGGGGAGACCATCGAGAACCCCGGGGCGTTCGCGAACAGCTCCTCGGCACCGGCGACCTCGGCGAACTCGGTCTGGACCGGACCGGGGCACAGCGCCGTGACCGAGACCCCGTGCGGCCGCAGCTCCGCGTGGAGTCCCTCCGAGAACGCGAGCGCGAAGGCCTTCGACGCCGCGTAGGTGGCCTGGCCGGGGATCGGCTGGAACCCGGCGGACGAGGCGACCACGAGCACCGCTCCCGACCGGCGCTCGCGCATCTTGGGCGCCCAGGCCCCGGTCAGCGCCACCACCGCCTCGCAGTTCAGGCGCACCATGCCGGTCTCGCGGTCCATCGGCACGGTGCCGAACTCCCCGACCGTCCCGAACCCGGCGTTGTTCACGAGGATCGAGACGGTGAGACCCAGATCGGCCACGCGAGCCGGCAGCGCGTCACGCGCCGCGGGGTCGGCGAGGTCGCACGCGAGCACGTCCGCGCGCACGCCGTGCTGCGCGGCCAGCTCCGCGGCGATCGCGGTCAGCCGATCCTCCCGGCGGGCCACCAGCACGAGGTTGTGCCCGCGCCCGGCGAGGTCCCGGGCGAGGTCGACGCCGATCCCCGACGAGGCGCCGGTGACGAGAGCGGTGTGGTCGGGGCGCGGCTCGGGAAGGGGCATGCGGGGACCGTACAGATGACGCGCCACCGCACCGGTTCGTCGACCGCTGACGCGCGCCGGTCACGCAGAACGTAGGCTGGGGCCTCCTTCGCCGGCCCCCGACCGATCCACGGTGACCATGACCCGCTTCCTCCTCGCCCTCGGCGCCGTCCTCGTCCTCGCACCGCTGTCCGTGGCCTCGGCCGCGACGAACCCGTGGCTCGAGCAGCGGGTGCTGAACATGACCCACCAGGGCGGGGAGAACGAGCACCCGTCCGGCACCATGTACGCCCTGCGCGAGTCGCTGGGGCTCGGTGCGGACATGCTGGAGCTGGACGTGCAGCCGACGAAGGACGGCACCCTCATGGTGCTGCACGACCAGAGCGTCGAGCGCACGACCGGCGAGGACCGCTCGGTGTACGACCTGTCCGTGGAGGAGACGCAGAAGCTCGACGCCGCGTTCAACTTCGTGCCCGGCCGGGGGACCGTCCGTGGGCTCGCCGCGAGCGAGTACCCGCTGCGCGGCGTGCGGACGGGGGAGAAGGCCCCGCCGCTGGGGTACACGGCCGACGACTTCCGGATCCCGACGCTCGAGGAGGTGCTGCGCGCCTTCCCCGACGTGCCCATGAACATCGAGATCAAGGGCCGTGCCGACGACGACACGGACTCGTTCCTGCGTAACGCGGACCTGCTGGTCGCGCTCCTGAAGCGCGTGCCCTACCCGCCGCTCGTGGTCGTCTCGTTCAACCAGGACGCGGTCGACCGCTTCCACAAGGCGATGCCCGACATCGCCGTCGCCCCGGGGATCACGGGGGTGGCGCAGTTCATGGCGACCGGCGTCGCCCCGGAGGGCACCAAGGCGCTGCAGGTGCCGCCGTCCTTCAACGGCCTCACGATCATGACCCCCGACTTCGTGGCCCGGGCGCACCGCGCGGGCTACGCGGTGCACGTCTGGTTCAGTGGGCAGGAGGAGTCCGAGCGCGTCTACAAGGCGATGCTCGACATGGGAGCCGACGGCCTGATGCCCGCCAAGCCGCGGGACCTCGAGAAGACGCTCTGCGCGCGCAAGGATCCCAGGCCGGCCGGGAACCCCAACCACTGCGAGGGCGGGACGCGGCAGGCCGCCGCCCGCTGCGCGCCACGGCTGCGGACGGCCTCCTCGGCGGGCGCCTCCGGGCGCGTGACCCTCAAGCTGGCCCGTCGCGAGAAGGACGTCACCTTCGCGTGCGGCGGGGTCGTGCGACTGCGCGGCGCGCACGGGGCCTCTCCGGGTCCGCGGTCGCGCTTCGGGTCCGCGGTCTTCCACTTCCCGTACGGCGTGCGTGAGGTCGAGGTGACGGCCCAGCTCGGCCCGCGCACCCGCGGGTACCTGCGCCGCGGGGCGCGGCGCCTGAAGGCCGCTGGGGAGGTGCGTGTCGACGGGCAGTCCCGCTCGCGCGCACGGCGGGTGACGTTGCGCCGCTGACGGTCCGTGGTCCCTCGCCGGCGCCGCGTCCGGCGTTCCACGACACCAGTTGCTGAATGGGGCCGGTTTCGGCCTCCGTGTCGGGGGCGCTATCGTCGGTCGCGTCAGGCAGCGTGAGGACGTCGTCAGGGGCTTGATCACGTGGAGGGCCGTGCCGGGATATCGCGCGTGACCGCCGCCCAGAGCGGTGCGGTGCTCGCCGCCCCGGGCCGCCCGCGCGTCGGACTGCCCGACCCCCACCGCACGGTGCTGCTGGCGCTCCTGGGCCTGCAGGCCCTGGTCGCGGTGATCTTCGCGCTGCGTGCCACCACCGACCTGTTCGGTACCGGTCACGACCAGTTCTGGAGCGGCGGCGTCTACCAGGTGGCGCTGCTGATCAGCGTCGTGGTCTGCGGCTGGCGAAGCGTGGTGGACCGCGCGGACCGCACCCCCTGGCTGCTGATCACCGCGGCGCTCGTCGTCTACTGCGCGGGAGACCTGTACTGGTCGTTCGTGATCGAGCCGATGGCCGATCCTCCGTACCCGTCGCTGGCCGACGCGCTCTACCTGGCGTGGTACCTGCCGATGTTCGCGGGCATGGTGCTGCTCGTCGGATCCGGTCCTGCCCGGCTCAGCCTGGTCGTCCTGTTGCGTGCGGCGGTCGGTGCGCTCGTGCTCGGCAGCATCCTGGCGGCGGTGACGCTCGATCCTCGCGTCACCGCGCTCGAAGGGACGACCGCAGAGGTCCTGACCGCGCTGGCCTACCCGTCGCTGGACGTCGTCCTGCTCATCGTCGTCGCCGGTGCCCTCATAGCGCAGCAGGGGCGTGCCGGTCGCCAGTTCACGCTCCTGGCGGGTGGGCTGCTGCTCTTCGCGGCCGCCGACGCCGTCTATCTCGTCCAGGCCGCGTCCGACGCGTACACGGCGGGCGGACCGGTCGACATCGGATGGGTCCTCGGCGCGGTGTGCATCGCCCACGCGGCGTGGTCCCCGCGAGAGCAGCGCGACATCGACCGCGAGCGCGCGTCGCGCTTCGACGCGATCTCCTCCACGGTGTTCGCGTGCCTGCTGGTGGGCATGCTCGGCTACATGACGCTCGGCGACCCGCCGTCGGCCGCCAAGGTGCTGGTCGCCGCCGGGGTCGTCGTGCTGCTCGGCGAGCAGGCCATCTCCAAGCGGGCGCTGCGCCGGCTGACCGACCGGCACGACGCGATGAGCGAGGACCTGCACGACAACGTGCTGCAGCACGTGCTCGCCGCGCGGCAGGACCTCGAGCTCGCGTCGCAGGGTGACGCCGAGGCGCTGACCTACGCGCGAAGCGCGCTCGAGAGCCTCGTGGTCGAGCTGCGCACCGTGATGCTGGCGCTGCGACCCGCCCGGCTCGCCGCCACCGAGGTGGCGGATGCGCTGACCGACGCCGTCGCGGATCTGGTCCGGCGACAGGACGTGCGCCTGCACGTGGACCTGCCCGCGCGGGTGATCGGACCGCACGCCGACCTCGTGTTCGGGATCGCACGCGAGCTCGTCGCCAACGCCGCCCGTCACGCGCAGGCGACCGTCATCAGCGCCGAGGCCCGGCTCGTCGACGACGACGACCTCGAGCTGCTGATCACCGACGATGGCATCGGGTTGCTGCCGGACCGTCGCAAGTCCGCGGAGCGCGGCGGGCATCTCGGCCTCGTCCTGGTCGCGCGGCGTGTCGAACGCGCCGGTGGCACGCTCAGGATCACCGCCGGCCGCGGCGTGGGCACCACGATCGTCGCGCGCATCCCGCGGCCCTGACGGGCGGGATACCGACCCGTCGCGGCGTCTAAGGTGCCGGGCATGCGCCGCATGGTCCCCGTC
>NZ_JBFIGP010000249.1:0-5447 GCF_041602235.1 Paraconexibacter sp. | reverse complement strand
GTGCGACCCCGGACGGGTCCGGGCGCGGTGCAGCTTGTTGGCCACGGCCTTGAACAGCACCTCGTTGACCAGCGTCGACTTGCCCGAGCCGGAGACGCCGGTCACGCAGGTGAGCGTGCCCAGCGGCACCCGGACGTCGACGCCCTGCAGGTTGTGCTGCTTCGCGCCGCGGATCTCGATGTGTCCGGTGGGGGTGCGGCGCTGCTGGGGCACGTCGACCTCCCGCGTCCCCGCCAGGAACTGCCCTGTGAGGGACCGCTTCACCTTCGCCACCTGGGCCGCGTTGCCCTGCGCGATGATCGCCCCGCCGTGCTCGCCGGCCCCCAGGCCCATGTCGATGACGTGGTCGGCGGCCCGCATCGTCTGCTCGTCGTGCTCCACGACCAGCACCGTGTTGCCGAGATCGCGCAGCCGCTCCAGCGTGCCGATCAGCTTGGTGTTGTCTCGCTGGTGCAGGCCGATCGAGGGCTCGTCCAGCACGTAGAGGACGCCGACCAGCGCCGACCCGATCTGCGTCGCCAGACGGATGCGCTGCGCCTCGCCTCCGGACAGCGTGGCCGCGGCACGGTCCATCGACAGGTAGCCGATGCCGACGTTGTCCAGGAACCGCAGGCGCTCCTCGATCTCGCGGAAGATGAGCCGCGCGATGTGCCGCTCGGTCTCGGTGAGGTCGACCTCCTCGAGCCACGTCAGCGCGCGGCGCACCGACAGCGCGCAGAACTCGTGGATCGCGCACCCGCCGACCAGCACGGCACGTGACTCGGGTCGCAGCCGGGAGCCCTTGCAGGCCGGGCACGGGCGCACCGACATGAACTCCTCGATCTTCTCGCGGGAGAACTCCGAGTCGGTCTCGCGGTAGCGGCGCTCGAGGTTGGTCACGATGCCCTCGAACCGCGTGGCGTAGGAGCGCTTGCGTCCGTAGCGGTTCGTGTAGGTCACGCCGACGCGCTGCCCGTCGGTCCCGTAGAGGAAGACGTCCTGCGCCTCGGGCGGGAGGTCCGCCCACGGCGTGTCGAGGTCGACCCCGTACGCCTGTGACAGCGCGACCGCGATCTGCTCGTAGTAGTTCGAGTTGGATCCCGCCCAGGGTGCCAGCGCGCCCCCGTTGAGCGACAGCGACGGGTCCGGCACGACGAGGTCCGGATCGATCTCCATCTGGTGCCCGAGACCGGTGCAGCGCTCGCAGGCCCCGTGCGGCGAGTTGAAGGAGAAGATCCGCGGCTCGAGCTCCGCGATCGCCTGCCCGTGGTCGGGGCACGCGAACTTCTCGCTGTAGAGCGTGACGACCGGGTCGCCGTCGCGCGGCACGGTCTCGATCTCGACCATCCCGTCCGCGAGTGCGACCGCCGTCTCGATCGAGTCCGCGAGTCGCTTGCGGATGTCCCCGCGCATCACCAGGCGATCGATGACCACCGACACGTCGTGCTTGAACTTCTTGTCGAGGAGGATCTCCTCCTCGAGGAGCCGCAGCTCTCCGTCGACCTTGACGCGGGCGAAGCCGTCGGCCTTCAGCTCCTCGAAGACCTTCCCGAACTCGCCCTTGCGGCCGCGGACGATCGGCGCGAGGACCATGAACCGCGTGCCGTCCTCCTGCTCCATCACCTGATCGATGATCTGCTCGGCCGACTGCCCCTGGATCGGCTTGCCGCAGATGTGGCAGTGCGGGTGCCCGATGCGGGCCCACAGCAGCCGCAGGTAGTCGTAGATCTCGGTGACCGTTCCCACGGTGGACCGCGGGTTGCGCGACGTGGTCTTCTGATCGATCGAGATGGCCGGCGACAGGCCTTCGATCGAGTCGACGTCGGGCTTGTCCATCTGCCCGAGGAACTGCCGGGCGTAGGCGCTCAGGGACTCGACGTAGCGGCGCTGCCCCTCGGCGTAGATGGTGTCGAAGGCCAGCGACGACTTCCCCGATCCCGACAACCCGGTGATGACCACCAGGGAGTCGCGGGGAATCGTGACGTCGATGTTCTTCAGGTTGTGCTCACGGGCCCCCGTGACGACGATCTGGTTGCGCGGCGGCATGGACACATAAGCCTACCGAACCGAACACCTGTTCCCTCGGCGTGCGTGCGGGCGCGCACGGGCCCGCGCCGTCCGTGTGCGCGCCGGCACCGCCCTGTGTGGGCGGCACGGCGCCGCCCACGGGCCGGCCGGGATCAGCCGATGGTGGCGTAGACCTCGTCGAGCAGCGCGCCGCGGTCCGGGAGGTCGAAGTTGTCCCGCAGGTACGCATCGGTCTCCTCGCGCGGAGAGCCGTTGAGCGCCATGTTCAGGGCGATGAGCCGCGCCCCCTCCGTGTCGCTGCCCTCGGCCGGGGCGGCCGCGGCCGGCGGCGCGGGCGCGGGCACGGAGACCACGGTCGGCTCGGCGGGGGCCGGGGCCTCGGGATCGGGCACCGGCGCCTCCGCGGCCGACGTCTCGGCCACGATGTCGTCCGGCACCAGGCCCTCCGCGGCGACCTGCTCGGGGAGGGACATCGGCTCCGGCTCGGGCTCGTCGGCCACGGGCTCCGGCTCGACCGCCTGGGGCTCCGGAGCCGCGACCGGCACCGGCTCGGGGGCGGCGGTGGCGCCCGCCGCGCCGTACAGCTCGCCCATGTTCCCCTGCAGCAGCGTCAGGTCGGCGTTGAGGCGGTTCGCGCCCGTCCGCAGGCTCTCGATCAGCGCACCCAGCTCGCTCTCCATCGCGTCGACCCGCTGCAGCATCAGCTGCGTGGATTCCGCGACGTTCCCGACGTGCTCCTGGCTCTTGGCGACCGCGTCGCCACGCGTGCGGGCGGCGTCTCCCTCGGCCTCCCGGCGGATGCGGTCGGCCTCGTCCAGGGCCTGTCGCTCGATGTCGGCGGCGCTGCTCTCGGCCGCCTCGACGATCGTGCGGACCTGCTCCGAGGCCGCGAGCGCGAGGGACGCGGCCCCGCCGGAGGGCTCGCTGCTCTTCGCCCGCTTCAGCTGGTCGACCTCCGCAGCGAGCGCGGCGAGGTGTGCATCCACCGCTTCGGGCTCATAGCCCCGGCGACCGATGGGAAAGTCCTTCTTCTCGATCGACTGACGATCCAGCGCCATACGTTTCTTCACCTTCACAGTTTGTCGGGAGCGACGGGCGGCTAGCCTAGCGTGCCCGGAGGTCAGGGCAGCCGAAACGTGTCCCCCTCCCGGACCACGAGACCGTCCCGCTCGAGACCCGCCAGCGCCGGTGACAGCCTGTCGGCGCCGATGTCCGGCAGCCCCTCTCCCGCGCTCAGCGCGGCGATGACGCGGCCCCGCACCCAGCGATTGCTGTCCTCGAACCGCTCCGCTCCGGGGCGGTTCGCGCCCCGCGGCGGGACCTCCGGCGCCCCCCGCGCGTTGCAGAAGCCGCCGGCCGGACACCTCGGGCACTCCGTCCTGCGCGCCCGGCACACGGTCGCACCGAGCTCCATCATCGCCTGGTTCCACGTCGCCGCCCGGACGGGGTCCCGGGGCAGCAGCTCGGCGGGGGTGCCGAGGCCCCACCGCTCTGTCACCCGGGCGACGTTCACGTCGACGGCCGCGACCACCTCGCCGAAGGCGAACGAGGCCACCGCGGCGGCGGTGTACGGACCGACGCCGGGAAGGCGCCGCAGACCGGCGGCGGAGGTCGGCCAGCCCTCGCGAGCGACCACGACGCAGGCCTCGTGCAGCCGCAGCGCACGCCGGTTGTAGCCGAGACCGACCCAGGCCCGGAGCACGTCAGCCACCGGGGCGTCCGCCAGGGCCTGCGCGTCGGGCCAGCGCCGTAGCCATCCCTCGTACCGCGGGACGACGCGGACCACCTGCGTCTGCTGGAGCATCACCTCGCTCACGAGGATCGCGTAGGGGTCCCGGGTGCGCCGCCACGGCAGATCCCGGGCCTCCCTGCCGTACCAGTCCAGGATCGCCTCGTGCGCCGCTTCCACCCTCCGCAGGATGACGGACGGGCCGGCCGGGGCGCGGACCCGACGGCTCGGGGTCCGACGGCGCCGCGCTCGCCGTCGGCAGCGTGGCCGGTCAGGCCTCGGCCGGAGCGTTGGCGCGCGCGGTGTCGAGCTCGCGTCGCAGCCCGCGCAGCTCGTCGCGCAGCCGCGCCGCGTACTCGAAGCGCAGCTCCTCCGCGGCGGCGAGCATCTCCTCCTCGAGCTCGGTGATGGCCCTCTCCAGCTCGCTCGCCGAGAGCCCGTCGGCCTTGACCGCCTTGCGCTCGCTGCGCCGCTTGCCCTTCGGGGTCTTGCCCTCGGCCATCAGGAACTCGGCGATGTCGCTGACGCCCTTGACGATCGAGGCGGCCGTGATGCCGTGCTCCTCGTTGTAGGCGAGCTGGATGGCGCGACGGCGGTCGGTCTCGGAGATCGCGGCGTCCATCGCCGCGGTCCGCTTGTCGGCGTACATGATCACCGTGCCGTCGACGTTGCGCGCGGCGCGGCCGATCGTCTGGATGAGGGAGGTCTCACCGCGCAGGAAGCCCTCCTTGTCGGCGTCGAGGATCGCCACGAGCGAGACCTCGGGGATGTCGAGTCCCTCCCGCAGGAGGTTGACGCCGACGAGCACGTCGTACTCCCCGAGCCGTAGGTCGCGGATGATCTGGATCCGCTCCAGCGTGTCGACCTCGGAATGGAGGTACCGGACGCGGAAGCCCATCTCCAGGAGGTAGTCGGTGAGGTCCTCGCTCATCTTCTTGGTGAGCGTGGTGACGAGGACGCGCTCCTCCTTGTCGACCCGCGTCCGGACCTCGTTCATCAGGTCGTCGATCTGGTTCTTCGTCTCGCGCACGTCGATGTGGGGGTCCACCACGCCCGTCGGACGGACGATCTGCTCGACGACCCGGCCGCTGTTGCTGCGCTCGTACTTCCCGGGCGTGGCGGACACGAACACGATCTGGGGCGTGATCGACAGGAACTCCTCGAACGTCTGCGGCCGGTTGTCCATGGCCGACGGCAGGCGGAACCCGTAGTCGACGAGCGTCTGCTTGCGGGAGCGGTCGCCCTCGAACATCCCGCCGATCTGCGGGACGGTCTGGTGGCTCTCGTCGAGGAACACGACGAAGTCGTCGGGGAAGTAGTCGATGAGGCAGTACGGCCGCTCGCCGGGCCGGCGACCGTCGAGGATCCGTGAGTAGTTCTCGATGCCGTTGCAGAAGCCCATCTCCTTGAGCATCTCCATGTCGTACTGCGTCCGCTGACGCAGCCGGTGGCTCTCGAGCATCTTGCCCTCCGCCTCGAGCTGGCCGCACCGCTCGTTCAGCTCCCGCCCGATCTCGGCGACCGCCGCCTCGATCGACCCCTCGGCCACGTTGTAGTGCGTCGCCGGCCAGATCGAGACGTGCTCCAGATCGTCCTCGAGCAACTCGCCCGTCAGCGGGTCGAAGTGCTGCAGACGCTCCACCTCGTCCCCGAACAGCGTCGCGCGATAGGCGGATTCGGCGTACGCGGGGAAGATCTCCAGGGACTCCCC
>NZ_JBFIGP010000248.1:0-5478 GCF_041602235.1 Paraconexibacter sp. | reverse complement strand
GACCTCGTGATCATGCGCCTGCCCATCTCCGGCGGGTGAGCTCCACACCCGCGACGCGGGCGCAGGACGGCCGGGTGCTCCCGGAGACGGCCAACGTCCACTGGCGACGACGGGTCGACGAGCGCGAGCTCCGGCGCCGTGCCATCGGATGGACGGTCTCGACGCTCGGCTACGTCGTCCCGTTCACGATCACCGGCATCGTGCTGCTGATCGTCGAGCCGCTCACGGCGCCCGTCGCCCTGATGGCGTTCGCCCAGGGCTGGATCCTCCCCGAGCTCTACGCGCAGCGCGGCGCCAACGTCGTGCGGCCCAAGGCGCGCACGGCAGCGGGACCGGAACGCGTGGCGCTCGGGCTCCTGGGCGATCTGGTCGGCCACGAGGCTCGCGACCTCCACGGACGGACCGGCCTCGTGATGGAGCGGGGCGGCCTGGGCACCTGGCTCCTGGGGGAGGGCGGCGCGCTGCTGGTGCGGGACGGGGGCCGGCGCGTGCACTGCTACTGCGTCCGCGTGAACCATCCCGAGCTGCCGTCCAGCGACCGCATCGCGCACCTGCTCCTGGCGCTGCGCGAGGACGAGGCGGGCTTCGCCACCGTGGCCAACCACTCCTTCGCCGGGGCGCGGTGGCGGGTGCGCCGAAGGGTCCCGAAGGGGATGCGGCCCGCGCTCGACGCGGCAGGACGGGTCGAGCGGGCACGCTGGACCGACGGGCGAACCGTGGGTCCCGCAACCGGGACCGCCTGACCATGGGCGCCGGGCGGGCGCCGCGGCAGCATGCTGTCCATGCCCTCCCGCCGCAGCTCAGCACCCGCGATCGGCCGGCTCTCCCTGCTGGCGATCGACGACACCCGCCATCGCTCGCCGGACACGCCGAAGGTCCGGCGCTACCGGCTGGCGCGCCACGCGCAGGTCCGCCCGGAGCCCGCGCGGCCGGCGGCCGAGCGCACACGGCCGTAGCACGAAGACGACCTCCTCCCGGGGTGCAACCGGGCCGGGCCCGCCGCGACGGTTGATGGGGATCGGCGTCCTGGCGGGCCCGGCCCGTCTCGGGGCGCGAGGACGGACCGTCCGCAGGTGTACCCTCGGTCCATGCGCGAATCGGTCAGTTCCCTCGGTCAGCGGGCGCTCGCGATCCTGGTCCTCGCGGTGGCCGCGTGGATCCTGCTGAAGATCGTCATCGGTGTCGTCGCGGGCATCGCGACCACCCTGGTCGTCGTCGCGGCTGTGGTCGCGATCGTCTGGGCGCTCCGCGTCCTCTGACGCCCGGTCCTGTCATGGCCGGTGTCATCTACCTGGTCTTCGCGGTGGCCTTCGGCATCGCCACCGCCGTGATCGGCCACAGCAAGGGGAGCTCCCGCATCCTCTGGTTCACCATCGGCGCCGTGGTCCCGGGCATCGGGCTGCTCGCCGCGTTCGCCTACCGCAACGAGCAGGACGAGCCTCGGCGGAGGTGTCCGGCGTGCGGGCGGGTCTGCATGCTCCACGACGCATTGTGCGTGGGCTGCGGAACGGAGCTCGACTACACCGCCGACGCGGAGCCGATCGCCCGCTGACCGGCGCGGCGAAGCCCTACCCCGTTGCTACACTGGCCGCTCTTGCGAGCCGCCGTCCGGGCGGCTCGACATGTCCCATGACCAGACCGACGAGTCGTAGGAAGGAGGTTGAGCGCAGATGCGTGCAGTCGACGCACTGATGGAATGCTTGAAGGCGGAGGGCGTCGAGGTCGTATTCGGGCTTCCCGGCGGCGCCAACATCCCGACCTACGACGCGCTGTACGACGCCGGCATCCGGCACATCCTGGTGCGGCACGAGGCCGGCGGCGGGCACGCCGCCGAGGGCTACGCGAAGGCGACGGGCAAGGTCGGCGTCTCGCTCGGCACCTCCGGCCCCGGCGCCACGAACCTGGTGACCCCGATCGTCGACGCGATGATGGACTCGGTCCCGGTGGTCTTCATCACCGGCCAGGTCCGTACCGACCTCCTCGGCACCGACGGGTTCCAGGAGGCCGACGTCATGGGCATCACGATGCCCGGCGTCAAGCACAGCTTCATGATCAAGCACCCGCTGGAGATCCCGCGGGCGCTGCACGAGGCGTTCTACCTGGCCCGCACGGGGCGTCCGGGTCCCGTCGTGGTCGACATCCCCACGGATCTCTCCCGCGCCGACATCCCGTACGAGCCGGTGACGGACGTCCGTCTGCCCGGGTACCAGCCGACCACCGAGGGCAACACCAAGCAGATCCGCCAGGCCGCCAAGGCGCTGGCTGCGGCTCGCCGCCCCGTGATCTACGCCGGCGGCGGTGTGGTCAACGCCAATGCGTCCGAGGAACTGCGGGCGCTCGTGCGCTCCGACAAGTTCGCGGTCACCTGCACGCTGATGGGCCTCGGCGCGTTCCCGGCGCCGGACCCGCAGTGGCTCGGCATGCTCGGCATGCACGGCACGCGGGCCGCGAACTACGCGATGGACGAGGCCGACCTCATCTGCTGCGTCGGCGCGCGGTTCGACGACCGGATCACCGGCAAGCTCAGCGAGTTCGCACCGCGGGCGAAGTTCATCCACATCGACATCGATCCGGCGGAGATCAGCAAGAACATCCCCGCCCACATCCCGATCGTGGGCGACTGCAAGGCCGTGCTCGCGAAGCTGGTCGACGAGTACCGGGCGCTGGACACCGACTCGTCGCGGCTGGAGGAGTGGAACGGCCGGATCGCGGACTGGAAGACCCGCCATCCGCTGCGCTACGACGACAGCGAGACCACCGAGATCAAGCCCCAGCGGCTGATCCAGGCGCTCTACGAGGCCACGGGCGGCGAGGCCATCGTCACCTCCGACGTCGGCCAGCATCAGATGTGGACGGCGCAGTACTACGACTTCCCGGAGCCGCGTCGCTGGATCAACTCCGGTGGTCTCGGGACGATGGGCTTCGGGCTGCCGGCTGCGATGGGGGCGGCGATCGGCTGCCCGGACCGGACGGTCGTCTGCATCACCGGCGACGGCTCGATCCAGATGAACATCCAGGAGCTCGCCACCTGCGCGCAGGAGCAGATCCCCGTGAAGGTGATCATCTCCAACAACGGCTACCTGGGCATGGTCCGACAGTGGCAGGAGCTGTTCTGGGAGCGGCGCTACTCCAGCGTGGACATGGGGCAGTTCCCGGACTTCGTCAAGCTCGCCGAGGCCTACGGCTGCCACGCCGTGCGGCTGACGGACAAGACGACGCTCGTCGAGGACCTCAAGGCCGCGATCGCGGTGCCCGGCCCGGTCGTGGTCGACGCCCGCGTCACCGCGGAGGAGAACGTGTACCCGATGATCGAGCCCGGCGCCGCGGCTCGCGACATGGTGGGCTGAGGCATGGGTGATCCCGGAACCGCACAGGACATCATGTCCCTCGAGGAACTCGAGGCCAGCGGCGGTCTGATGACGGGCCGCAAGCACGTCCTCTCGATCCTCGTGGAGAACAAGCCCGGCGTCCTGACCCGCATCGCGGGCCTGTTCGCACGGCGCGGGTTCAACATCGACACGCTCACCGTGGGGCCGACCGACGACGAGCACATCTCCCGCGTCACCCTCACCGTGGACGGTGCGCTGCACCCGATCGATCAGGTCACCAAGCAGCTGCACAAGCTGATCAACGTCCTGAAGATCCGCGACCTCGAGCCGGACGACACGGTCGCGAGGGAGCTGGCCCTGTTCAAGGTCGCCGCGGACGGCGCCGCGCGCGCCGAGGTCCTGCAGATCTGCGAGATCTTCCGTGGCAAGGTCGTGGACGTCGGCAAGCGATCGATCATCATCGAGGTCACCGGCACGACCGACAAGGTCGCGGCGTTCGAGCGCATGGTCCGGTCCTTCGGACTCATCGAGATGATGCGCACGGGCGAGATCGCGATCGCCCGCGGCCGCGCCGAGACCTGATCTCCGGATCCGCGCTGGTCCCGGTCGGGTCCGCGCGGCGCCGGCCGGCCCGCGCGGTAGGCGGGGGCGGATGCGCCACCCCGCCCCCATAGAATCCGTCGTCCATGGGGCGCACGCCGGTCACCTCGCAGGACACCGCAGGTCCGTTCGCGCTGCGGGCGGACGACCGGGACCGCCTCCTGCACCACCTCGGCACCGCCGTGCGCCGGGCCCGCTCCGCCCGGTCCGGTGAGGCGCTGGGCTCGATCACCGTGCCCGTACCCGCCGGCACCGACCCGACCGCGGTCGTGGTCGCCTCGCGACGGGCCGGCGAGCCGTGGTTCGTCATGGAGCAGCCCGACCGCGACGGTGCCGCGCTGGCCGCCCTCGGCTGCGCGGCACATTTGGAGGCCCGCGGCCCGGATCGGTTCGCCACCGTCGCCAAGCGCTGGGCGGAACTCGCGGCGAGCGCGGCGTGCGACGAGCCCGGCGACGGTCCGCGCGGCGCCGGCCCGGTGGCGGTCGGGGGCTTCGCGTTCGCCGACGAGGGAGGCGCGGCCCCGCACTGGACGGGGTTCGCACCGGCGTCGCTGCACCTGCCCGAGGTCTCGATCGCGCGCCGTGGCGCCGACGCCCGGATGACGGTGACCGCGCTCGCGCGGCCCGACGACACGCCGGAGGACCTGCTGGCCCGGCTCGAGGAGCGCCTGGACGCCATGCGCGCCGAACGGCTGCCGTTGCTGGATCCCGACCCGCTCGACCGGCCGCGCGTGGCCAGCGCGATGCCCCCGGAGCACTACGAGGGCGCGGTCGCCCGCGGCGTGGAGCGCATCGTCGCCGGCGATCTCGAGAAGGTCGTGCTGGCCCGGGAGGTGCAGGTGCACGCCGCCGCCCCGCACGACCCGGGCGCCGTGCTCGGGGTGCTGCGGGAGGCGTTCCCGTCGTGTTACATCGTGTGCGCCGGACGTGGGGAGAGCGCGTTCCTCGCGGCGTCCCCCGAGTTGCTCATCGCGCGGGACGGCATGCGCGCGGGGACGTTGGCGCTCGCGGGCTCCACCCGGCGCAGCGCCGACCCCTCGGTCGACGACCACCTCGGCGAGGCGCTGCTGCAGTCCGCCAAGGACCGGGCCGAGCAGGCGATCGTGACGCGGCGCATCGAGCGCAGCCTTCGCCCGTTCAGCGTCTGGGTGACGGCGGCCGAGGAGCCGCAGGTCGTCAAGGTCGCGAACATCCAGCATCTCGCCACGCCGATCCGCGCCCAGCTCGCCCGGCCGGTGCCGGTCGTCGAGCTCGCCGGTCTGCTGCACCCGACCCCGGCGGTCGGCGGGGAGCCGCTGGCCCGGGCGGCGCCGCTGATCCCGGAGCTCGAGGGCCTGGATCGGGGCTGGTACGCCGGTCCGGTCGGGTGGACGGACATCGCGCAGGACGGCGAGTTCTGCGTCGCGCTGCGCTCGGCGCTGCTCACCGGCACGGTGGCGCGCTGCTACGCGGGCGTCGGCGTGGTGCGCGACTCCGATCCCGCCGCGGAGCTGGCCGAGACCGAGATGAAGCTGCAGGCGCTCCTGCCGGTGCTGGCCCTCTAGCCCCG
>NZ_JBFIGP010000247.1:0-5482 GCF_041602235.1 Paraconexibacter sp. | reverse complement strand
GTGATCAGGACCGTGAGCTCGACGGTCCGGGACGGCGAGGCGTCCAGCGCGTGGAGCACGGCGAGCGCGCCGCTGGTGAGCCCGAGCGTGAGGACGTAGACGACGGCTCCGGCGGCGTGCTGGCGCAGCAGGCCGTGCCGTCCCCGGATCCTGAAGGTGAAGTGGCGGTTGGCCTGCGTGTTGCCGACCGCGGTGATCGCGAGCGCGACGGCGTTCGCCCCCGCGGCACCGAGCGGGCTGCGCAGCGCCAGGAACAGGACCGCGTACGCGATGGTCGACGAGACGCCGACCGCGAGGAAGCGCGTCAGCGGGGCGTCCATGAGCAGCCGAGCGATCCCGCGGAGGTCGTCGACGGCCGTACGCACGATGTCCACCCGCGAGTCCGGGTCGTCGACCCAGTCGACGGGGACCTCGTGGATGCGCAGGCCTTCGCGCTGGGCGAGCACCAGCAGCTCGGTGTCGAAGAACCAGGCGTCGTCGCGCACAGCGGGGAGCAGCCGCCGCGCGGTGTCGGCCCGGACCGCCTTGAAGCCGCACTGCGCGTCCGAGAAGCGCGCGCCGAGCGCGACGCGCAGCAGGCGGTTGTAGGTCCGCGAGATCACCTCACGCTTGGCTCCGCGGACGACCCGCGAGCCGTGCGCCAGACGCGTCCCGATCGCGAGATCGCTGTGCCCGGACACGAGGGGCGCGACGAGGGGCAGCAGCGCGTCGAGATCGGTCGAGAGGTCGACGTCCATGTAGCACAGCACGTCGGCGTCGCTGCTCGTCCAGGCCACCCGCAGCGCCCGTCCCCGCCCCTTCAGGGGCAGGTCGAGGACCTCGACCCCGTCGAGGTCCTCGGCGAGCGCCCGCGCGACGTCGGCGGTCGCGTCGGTGCTCGCGTTGTTGGCGATCACGATCCGCCAGGAGTACGGCAGCTGACGCCCGAGGTGCTCGTGCAGCCGGTGGATCGACGCCGGCAGTGCTTCCTGCTCGTTGTAGACGGGGACGACGATCTCCACCGTCGGGCCCGACTCCGGGCCCGACGCGGTCGCGCCGGCCACGGTCGGTGACGGCGCGGTTGCGGAGGGCGCGGTCAGGAGTTCACGCGTTGGGGCGGCGGATGAAGACATGCGCCCAGGGTCGCGTGACCGTCAGGGAGCCGGCTGGGAGCACCCTGAGACCCTGCTGAGGCCGGGAACGACGAGGGCCGCTCGGTGAGCGGCCCTCGGGTACGGCGAATGTCTTGCGGAGCTCAGACGAGCTCGATGTACACCATCTCGGTGCTGTCGCTGCGACGCGGTCCGAGCTTCAGGATCCGGGTGTAGCCGCCCGGCCGGTCGGCGTACCGCGGCGCGACCTCTTCGAACAGCTTGTGGACGGTGAATTTGTCCTGGCCGAGGGCGCTGAGCGCCTGGCGGCGAGCGTGCAGGTCGCCCCGCTTCGCGAGCGTGATGAGCTGCTCGACCTCGGGCTTGAGGGCCTTGGCCTTCGCCTCGCTGGTCTTGATCCGCTCGTGCTGGATGACCTCCTTGCAGAGGTTGGCCAGCAGCGCCTTGCGGTGGGCGCTGTCGCGGCTGAGCTTGTGACGGGTCTTCTGGTGGCGCATGGGTGTTCTCGGTTCCTCTGGTCCGTCTGCCGGACCTAGTCGTCGCGCAGGTTCAGCCCGCGCGCGTGCAGCGTCTCGATGACCTCGTCGATGGACTTCTTGCCGAAGTTCGGGATCGCGTTGAGCTCACCCTCGGACTTCGAGATCAGGTCACCCACGGTCTGGATGCCGGCACGCTTGAGGCAGTTGTAGGAGCGGACGCCGAGCTCGAGCTCCTCGATGAGGATGTCGTGCATCGGGCCGGCACCCCCGTTGGCGGCGGCGGCACCCTGACCGGGGCCGGCCAGACCGGCGTCGAGCGAGCCTCCGGGCCCGGCCCGGAGCTCCTCGATGCGGTCCGCGTCGGTGAAGATCGCCAGCTGGCTGATCAGGATCTCGGCGGCCTCGCGCAGCGCGGCCTGCGGATCGATCGAGCTGTCGGTCTCGATGTCGAGCGTCAGCTTGTCGAAGTCGGTCTTCTGACCGACACGGGCCTGCTCGACCGAGTACGCCACGCGGCGGACCGGGGA
Organism: Paraconexibacter sp.; assembly: GCF_041602235.1. Taxonomy (GTDB): domain Bacteria; phylum Actinomycetota; class Thermoleophilia; order Solirubrobacterales; family Solirubrobacteraceae; genus Paraconexibacter. The sequence continues at coordinate 3,385 of NZ_JBFIGP010000247.1, read as the reverse complement.
GAAGATCGAGTCGATCGGGATGACGCCGATCGGCTGGTCGGCGGACTTGTTCTCCTCGGCGGGACGGTAGCCGCGGCCACGGCCGATCGTCAGGTACAGCTCGAGCTTGGTCTTCTTCTCGAGCGTGGCGATGTGGACGTCCGGGTTGAGGATCTCGACGCCGGCAGGCAGGTCGATGTCCTTGGCGGTGATGTCGCCGGGGCCCGTGACCACGAGCGGCGCCTCGACCTCGGTGGCGTCCGAATGCATGCGGCAGACGATGCCCTTGAGGTTCAGGACGATGTCCGTGACGTCCTCGGTGACGCCCTTGATCGTCGAGAACTCGTGCGCGACGCCCTCGATCCGGACGCTGGTGACGGCCGCACCGGCCAGGGAGCTCAGGAGCACCCGGCGCAGCGAGTTGCCGAACGTGTAGCCGAAGCCACGGTCGAGCGGCTCGATGGTGAAGGTGCCGCGGTTCTCCTCGACGGTCTCACTGGTGATTCGGGGGATCTGGAAGTCGAGCATCTGGGTCCTCGTACGTCGTCGGGAATCGGGGGCGGCGCGCTTCGTCGTGCGCGCCAGTGCTGACGCGCCGCGGTCGCCCCCGGATCGGGCGACGGCGGCGCGAGCACGCGCTACTTGGAGTACAGCTCGACGATCAGCTGCTCCTGCACCGGCGCGGTGATCTCGCGGCGCTCGGGAGCGCGCAGGATCTTGGCGGTGAGGGAGTCGTGATCGGCCTGGAGCCAGGCCGGGACCTGTGCGGTCAGCTCGGTGGCGTCGCGGATCAGCTGGTCGGCGCTCGTCCCGGTCTTGACCGCGATGACGTCGCCTTCCTTGAGCTGGTAGCTGGGGATGTCGACCCGCCGGCCGTTGATCGTCCAGTGCCCGTGGCGGATGAGCTGACGGGCCTGACGGCGCGACGCGGCGAAGCCGAGGCGCACGAGCACGTTGTCGAAGCGGCGCTCGAGCAGCGCGAGCAGGTTCTCGCCCGTGATGCCGTCCTGGCGGCTGGCCTTGTCGTAGTACAGGCGGAACTGCTTCTCCAGCACGCCGTAGTAGCGGCGAGCCTTCTGCTTCTCGCGCAGCTGCACGCGGTACTCGCTCTGCTTCTGGCGGCCACGTCCGTGGTCACCCGGCGGGTACGCGCGACGCTCGACGCCGCACTTGTCGGTCAGGCAGCGCTCGCCCTTCAGGAAGAGCTTCTGCCCTTCGCGGCGGCACTGCTTGCACTGAGCTCCGGTATCACGAGCCATCGTAGAATCCTTAGACGCGGCGCCGCTTGCGGGGGCGGCAACCGTTGTGGGCCTGCGGGGTGACGTCCTTCACGCCGGTGACCTCGAGTCCGGCGGCCTGCAGCGAACGGATCGCGGTCTCACGGCCCGAGCCGGGGCCCTTCACGAAGACCTCGACCTTCTGGAGGCCCTGCTCGATGCCCTTGCGGGCGGCCGCGTCGGCGGTCACCTGCGCGGCGAACGGGGTCGACTTGCGCGAGCCCTTGAAGCCGGCGCCGCCGGCGGACTCCCACGCGATGACGTTGCCCTCGCGGTCGGTGAGCGACACGATCGTGTTGTTGAAGCTCGTCTTGATGTGGGCCTGGCCGATCGGGATGTTCTTCTTCGGCTTGCGGCGGCCGCGCGACGGACGCTTGGGAGCGGGCATGGCGGCTTACCCCCGCAGGGCGTCCAGCCCTGCGCTCGGACGACGACTCTCGGCCTCCGGCCTCGCGACCAGGAAGTTCGCTGCGCTCACTTCTTACCTGCCTTCTTCTTCCCGGCGACGCTCATGCGCTTGGGGCCCTTGCGCGTGCGGGCGTTGGTCTTGGTCTTCTGGCCGCGCACGGGCAGGCCACGGCGATGGCGCAGGCCGCGGTAGCAGCCGATCTCCATCAGACGCTTGATGTTCTGGGAGCGCTCGCGCCGCAGATCGCCCTCGACGAGGATGTCGGTGTCGATCAGGTCGCGCAGCTTGCTGACCTCGGCCTCGGTGAGGTCGCGCACGTAGGTGTCCGGGTCGATGCCGGCCTTCGTGAGGAGCTCGTTGGAGCCCGAGCGTCCGATCCCGTAGATGTAGGTGAGACCGATCTCGATGCGCTTGTTGAGCGGGATGTTGATGCCCGCGATGCGTGCCATGTGTTCAGGTGCTCCTTATCCCTGCCGCTGCTTGTGGCGGGGGTTCTGGCAGATCACGAGGACCGCGCCGTGACGGCGGATGATCTTGCACTTCTCGCACATCGGCTTGACCGACGGTCGTACTTTCATGATCCCTTTCGGCTGTATCCCGGCGAAGCTGGCTCTGGCGGCCGCTGGGGGCCGCCGCTACCAGTCGCGGACAAGCGCGCACGTGGCATACGACGCCAACGGCGCACGACCGCGCAAGATAGCAAAGCTCCGGGCCCGAACGTCGTCCGGCCACCCTGGTAGCCCGACGAGGACCGGGACACCGCGGACGCGCTCAGCCGACGCCCTCTTCGTGCCACGGGGTGAGGATGCGCGGCCCCTCGGCGGTGACGGCGATCGTGAACTCGAAATGGGCGGCCAGCGAGCCGTCCTGCGAGTAGATCGCCCAGCCGTCGTCACCCATGCGCACCATGTGTCGCCCGGCGTTGACCATCGGCTCGACCGCCAGGACCATCCCCGGCTCGAGCAGCGGACCGCGCCCCGGTTCGCCGTAGTTCGGCACCTGCGGGTCCTCGTGCATGTCGCGGCCGATCCCGTGACCGACCAGGGAGCGCACGACACTCAGCCCCTCCCCTTCGACCCGTCGCTGCACGGCGTTGCTCACGTCCCCCAGGCGGTTGCCCGCCTGGCAGGCCTCGACCGCGTCGAACAGGGACGCCTTGGTGGTGTCGAGCAGCTTCTGCGCGATCGGCGTGATCGGGCCGACCGGGAACGTGACCGCACCGTCGGCGACCCACCCGTCGTACGTCACGCCGATGTCGATCGAGATGATGTCGCCGCGGCCGAGCTCGTACGGCCCCGGGATGCCGTGGACGACCATCGAGTTCGGGGAGGCGCAGATCGATCCCGGGAAGCCCCGGTATCCCTTGAACGACGGAACCGCGCCCTGCGACCGGATGTACTTCTCGGCCGCCTGGTCGAGCTCCTCGGTCGTGACGCCCTCGCGGATCTTCCCCGCGAGCAGCTTCATCGTGCGGGAGTGGATCGCCCCGGCCGCCGCCATGCGGTCGAGGTCCTCGGGTGACTTCAGGATGATCATGCGTGTACCTGCCGGCAGGCCCGGAGCTCCGGGGACCGACGCCTCAGAGCTCGTCCTCGAGCCGCAGCGTCGCGATGGTCGCCCGGATGTGGTCGTGGACCTCGGTGGGTGACCGCGTGCCGTCGAACCGCCGCAGCAGACCCTGGGCGTCGTAGTACTCGATCAGCGGAGCCGTCTGCCGGTG
>NZ_JBFIGP010000246.1:0-5520 GCF_041602235.1 Paraconexibacter sp. | reverse complement strand
TCTCGCCGACGAGCGGCCTGCTGCCGAGGAAGTGGATCTCGCTCAGCTTTCCGACCCTCTCGCCGTCCGCGTCCAGCACGACGCGACCGAGCCACTGCTCGGCCTGCTGAGGGTGGTGTTCTGGGACTCCTTGGGGAACGGTCACGCAGCATCGGTGTACCCGGAACGCTGCGGAACTACCCCGTGGGTCAGTCGCGGTGGATGCCCGCCTCGCGGGCGCCCGCCTCCAGCGCGTCGAGGCCGAAGCCGTCCGCCGGACCCAGCGCACCGGTCCCCTGCAGACCCCCCGACGCGGCGGTCATGGCGCCCCAGGCGAGGATCTCGGCCGTGAAGGTGTATCCGTTGACCCCGGACAGCCGCACACTGGAGAGCTCGTTGCCGACCGAGTCGTAGGCGGTCGCGAAGATCAGGGACCCGCTCGCGGCGCGCGTCGCCTCGTCGGGGCCCCCGGTGGAGCCCTTGACGAAGCGCGCTCCCAGCGCCTTGACGGCGTTCGCGGCTCCGGGGATCTTCAGCGTCGGTGCGGTCAGCGCCGACATGACCTGCATCGGTCGTGCGGCGCTGCCGAACCACCCCAGGTGGACGTCGACGGTCCGCAGTGACGGCGCGAGCCGGGGGAGCGCGAAATGCTCGCTGCTGCCGACCGAGATCGCCGGCTTCCAGTGGCCGGGACGCGTCTCGTAGCGGGCGATGCGCTTGGCGCCGCGCTCCGTGACGATCTTCGCCCCGCGGAAGGCGAAGCTGGGCGACGTCAGCGCCTCCACGACGCTCGCCTTGGTGCCGCCGCTCATCGCGAAGGACCCGGAGCCCGAACCCGTCGCCGTCGCGAAGTACCCGATCTCCACGCGCGAGACCCGGTCGCCCGCCTCGCGCAGCGCCAGTGCGCCCGCGAGGTTCCCGGGAACCCAGTCGTAGCCGAAGGCGGTGAGCATGCCGATGCCGGCCTGCTCGGCGCGAGGACCGTACTGCTCGAAGATCTCGCGGATGAACGGGGTCTCGCCGGTCGAGTCCAGGTAGTGGGCCTTCGCACCGATCGCCGCCTCCGCCGCGGGCCCGCCCCAGCGCGAGAACGGCCCGACGGTGCTCAGCAGGACGTCCCCGGCCTCGACCAGGGCGCGGACCGACGCGGGCCGGTCCACGTCGGCGACCGCCGTCTCGAGCCCGCCGAGCTCCGCGGCGAGCTGCTCGAGCTTGGAGGCGTTGCGCGCCGCGAGGACCGGGCGCGCCCCGCGGGCGACGAGCGCGCGAGCGGTCAGGTCCCCGGTGTATCCGGTGGCGCCGAAGAGGACGATGCGTGGCATGCGCCCCAGGCTACGTGAACCGCCGGGACCGGCGCGCCCGGTACCCTGAGGGGGAGATGGACGCCCGCGCACTCGCCGAGCGGCTGATGACGTACGACACGTCGAAGCCGGACGAGCTGAACGCCGCGGCTTCCTTCGTCAAGGGATGGCTCGAGTCACGGAGCGTCGCGGTGTCCCACCGCGGTCACAACGGGCTGCCGGTCATCATGGCGGAGGCGGGCCCGGCCGACGGCCCCCTGGTGATCTTCCACGGTCACCTCGACGTCGTGCCCGCCTTCCCGGAGCAGTTCGTGCCGCGGGTGGAGGGCGACCGCCTGATCGGGCGAGGCGCCTACGACATGAAGGGCGCGCTCGCCGCCATGATGCTGGCCACCAGCGACGCCGTCAGCCAGGATCGGGTGCGGGTGCTCTTCCTCTGCGTGCCCGACGAGGAGTCCGAGGACGTGGAGGACCGTTCGACGGACCGCGTCATCGCGGATGGGCTGCGCGGGGACTTCGCCATCACCGGTGAGCCGACCGATCTGCACATCGGCATCCAGGCCAAGGGCGTGCTGGCGATCCGCGTCCAGGTGAGCGGCCGGGCCGCACACGGCTCGACCCCCTGGCTGGGGGACAACGCGATCCTCAAGGCCCACGACGCCTACCGGCGGATCGAGACGCTGCCGTTCGGCCGGGAGAGCTCGGACATGTTCGACCGCCCGTCGATCAACCTCGCCCGGATCGAGGGCGGGGACGCCTTCAACAAGGTGCCGGACGCCTGCTGGATGGACGTGGACATCCGCTACCTGCCGACGCAGGACCCCGGAGAGATCCTGGCCCAGATCCGCGCGATCCCCGATCTCGAGATCGTCAAGTGCTTCACCCGGGCGCCCGCCATGGTCAGCCGGCAGAACCCCTTCGTCCTGGCGCTGCGCGACGCCGTGAGCGGCGCCATCGAGGATGAGGCGCTGTCCATCGGACGCGACGGCGCGTCGGACGCGATCTCCTTCCTCGAGGCCGGCGTCCCCGCGGTCGAGTTCGGCCCGATCGGCGGCGGTCACCACGGTCCGGAGGAGTGGGTCTCGGTGGCGTCCCTGGAGCGCTACCGCGTGGCGCTCGGTGACTTCATCCGCGGCCTGCCCACGTGGCTGGAGCAGCGCGGCGAGGGACTGCGCGCGGTCACCGACCCGGCGCCGCTGGGTTCCATCGAAGGGGGGCTCGCGTAGATGGCCGGGTTCCCGCCCACGTCGCCGCCCGACGACGGGCCACCGGCGCTGGCTCGCAGCCAGGTCCTGCGCGCGGTGCTCGGCGGCCTCGCGATCACGCTGCTCGTCGCGGTCGCCACCGCCACCGCGGGCCTGCTGCAGATCAAGGGGATCGCGGACAAGATCCCGGAGATCCCCGGCCTCGAGGTCAGCAGTGGCAGCAAGGATCCCGGCGTCACGAGGGCCGACGCGGGCGATCCGCGGACGTTCCTGCTGCTCGGCTCCGACCGCCGCTACAGCGATCTCAAGAAGAACAACAAGGCGCTGAAGAAGAGCCTTCCGGCGCGCTCGGACACCATGATGCTCGTCCGCGTCGATCCGGACGAGGACGTGACGACCGTGCTCTCGATCCCGCGTGACCTCAAGGTCGTGATCCCCGGGCACGGGACGAGCAAGCTCAACGACGCGTACGCCCTCGGCGGGCCCGCCCTGACCCTGCGGACGCTGACGGACCTCCTGAACATCGACGTCAACCACGTCATCAACGTCAACTTCGGTGGCTTCCGCAAGGCGGTCACGGAGATCGGGTGCGTCTACACCGACATCGACCGGCGCTACTACCACTCCAACGCCGGCCTACCCGTCTCCCAGCACTACGCCGAGATCGACATCGACCCTGGCTACCAGCGGCTGTGCGGCCAGAAGGCGCTCGACTTCGTGCGCTTCCGCCATGCGGACTCCGACCTCGTACGCGCCGCCCGCCAGCAGGACTTCCTGCGGGCCATGAAGGACCAGGTCCGGTCGTCGTCGCTGTTCAACGACACCGGCAAGATGCAGCGGATCTTCATCGCCGCGGTGCAGACGGACAAGGTGCTCAAGAGCGTCACCGGCCTCGAGTCGGTCGTCAAGCTCGCGCTGTTCTCGGCGGGCAAGCCGATCAAGCAGGTGCCGTTCCCAGCGTCCTTCGCGACCGAGGGCGGCGTCCAGTACGTCACCTCCGACGACGCCGCGATCGCGCGCGCAGTGAAGCGGTTCCTGAACCCGCCGCCCCTCGCCACGCCGAAGAAGAAGAAGACGTCGTCCTCCGGCAGCTCGTCCACCAAGAAGACCAAGAAGAAGACGACCCGCAAGGTCGACTTCTCCCTGCTGCGGTCGGCGCGCAAGGAGGGGGAGGACCTGGTCGCCAACACCGTGGCGTCGGGCAAGCTCGGCTTCGACCTCTACTTCCCGACCCGGGCGACGCCCTCCGGCCGCTTCACGTCGAACTCCCAGAACGACCCGAACCCGCGCGTCTACACGCTGCGCGACCGGGCCGGCAAGAAGCACCAGGCCTACCGTCTGGTGATGGTGCAGAACCAGCTCGAGGGCCAGTACTACGGCGTCCAGGGCACGACCTGGCGCACGCCCCCGGTGCTCAAGCGCCCGACCTCGACCACCGTGGTCAACGGCCGCAAGTTGCTGCTGTACCGCGACGGGGAGCGGCTGCGGTTCGTCGCCTGGCGGACGAAGAAGGCCGTCTACTGGGTCTCGAACACGCTGACGACCAACCTGTCCAACGATCAGATGCTCGGGATCGCGGCCTCGCTGACGCGGTTCGGGTCCAGCGGAAAGTGACGGGCGCCCCGGAGGACGAGCGGCCCCCGCGCGTCGCCCTGGGGCTCTACAAGCGGTTCGCGGCCGGTGCGCTGATCATCGCGTCGATGGTGGCGATCCCGGTCGCCACGACGGTGCTCCTGGAGGTCGATCAGGCCGCCCAGGCGTTCGAGAAGTACTCGGTGCCGATCCCGGGCTTCAACAAGGACGGGAGGGCCGGAGGCACCGAGGTCCTGTCCGGCGTGGAGGCCGGGAAGCCCCAGACGATCCTCGTCCTCGGATCGGACCGTCGGTACGTCGACATCGCCCAGAAGAACCCCGCCCGGTCGGACACCATGATCCTCGTGCGGCTCGACCCGTCGAAGGGGGCGACGTCGGTGCTGTCGATCCCGCGGGATCTCAAGGTCGACATCCCCGGCTACGGGACGGACCGCATCAACGCGGCGTACTCGCTGGGCGGGCCGGTGCTCGCGGTGCGCACCGTCCAGGCGCTGCTCGGCGTCGACGAGCCGTTCGACGTCCACCACGTCGTGAACGTCAACTTCGGTGGCTTCCAGCGCGCCGTGAACCGGCTGGGCTGCGTCTACGCCGACATCGACCGGGACTACTTCAACGACAACAACCCGCCCAACGGCGGCGGGGGGAACTACGCGACCATCGACATCGACGCGGGGTACCAGCGGCTCTGCGGGCAGGACGCCCTGGACTACGTCCGCTACCGCCACTTCGACTCCGATCTGGTGCGCGCCGCCCGGCAGCAGGACTTCCTCCGCCAGGCCAAGGAGCAGATCGGCGTGTCCCGGCTGTTCGGCGACCGGGACGAGCTGCTGAAGATCTTCGCGCGGTACACGCAGACGGACATCCGCGGGACCAGCGCCATCCTGCGACTCCTCAAGCTCACCTACGAGAGCTCCAAGCAGCCCATCCAGGAGGTCCGCTTCCCCGCCGAGGACGAGGCGGACTACCTCGTGACCTCGCGGGAGGCGCTGCGCCGGACCGTCCGGCGGTTCCTGAACGCCAAGGGCTCGCCGGGGTCGCGGGGCAGGACGCCGCGCACGACCGGCGACCGGAAGCGCGAGAAGTCCCAGAAGCGCCGCCGGGCGCAGGGGGTGCCGAAGGGGCTGTTCGAGGCCCGCCGGGCGGCCGAGGACGAGGCGATCAAGCTGGGGACGAAGCTCTCCTTCCCCGTGTACTACCCGAAGTTCGCGGCGCTCGGATCGCGCTACCGCGTGCAGGACCAGCGCACCTACGACATCTTCGACCGCGGGCGCCGCAAGTACCGCGCGTACCGGCTCGTGGTCCAGGCGCCGGGCATCGGTCAGTACTACGGCGTCCAGGGGATGACCTGGCGAGCCCCGCCGATCCTCGACAACCCGTCGGAGAAGCGCCGCATCAACGGTCGCACCTATGAGCTCTTCTTCGACGGGGACCGGTTGCGCCTG
>NZ_JBFIGP010000245.1:0-5528 GCF_041602235.1 Paraconexibacter sp. | reverse complement strand
GCCGGCCACCGAGGAGGAGATCGCGCAGCGCATCGGGCCCGCCGGCTTCATCGGGCCGGTCGGGGCGCAGGTCGAGGTGCTGCTCGATCACGCCGTGCGCGACGACGACGGCGCGTCCTACGTCGCGGGCGCCAACGCGGTGGACCATCACCTGCGCGGCGTCCGTCCGGGACGGGACTTCCCCTTCCGGCGGGTCGACGTGCGGACGGTCGAGGCGGGCGACACGGTGAACGGCCAGGCGATCCGGATCGAGCCAGCGATCGAGATCGGCAACATCTTCCAGCTCGGTACGCGCTACTCCGAGCCGCTCAAGGCGACCTACCTCGACCAGTCCGGCAAGGAGCAGCTGATCGTGATGGGGTCCTACGGGATCGGGCCGGCGCGCATCGCCGCCGCCGCCGTCGAGCAGTTCGCCGACGATCGCGGGATCAGCTGGCCCAAGGCGATCGCGCCGTGGGACGTGGAGCTCGTGGTGCTCGGCAAGGCCGACACGCCCGAACGCGCGGCGGGCGAGCAGCTCTACGACGAGCTCCGCGGGCACGGCATGGACGTGCTCTACGACGACCGCGACAGCGGTCCGGGCGAGAAGTTCGCGGACGCCGAGCTGCTCGGCTGTCCGCTGCGCCTGACCCTCGGTCGCCGCTCGCTGGAGTCCGGGGCCCTCGAGGCGCAGGTCCGGCGGGGCCTCGCCGATCACGAGAACGGCGTCCCGCTCGACGGGGCGGCAGCGGCGGTGGGTGAGCTGTGGGCGACCCTCCCCTGACACCACGCGAGCGGGTCGAGCAGGCCCGCGACACGACCCGTGAACGGGTTGAGCAGGCCCGCGAGACGACGCGCGAGCGGGTGGAGCAGGCGCGGGAGACGACGCGCGAGCGGGTGGAGCAGGCGCGGGAGAACACGCGGGAGCGGGTCGAGCCGATCCGGATGACGACCCGGCGCCTGCTGGGTCTCGACCGCTCCGGTCCGCCGCCGCCACAGACGCTCGAGGGCGCGCCGTGGCACGTCTGGACGATCCCCAACGCGATCGGGTTCGTGCGGCTGTCGCTGCTGCCGCTCTTCCTGGTCCTGGCGTTCTCCTCGGACAGCGGGACCGACGCCTGGCCGGCGATCATCTTCGCGGTCATCGGGTGGAGCGACTACCTGGACGGCATGGCTGCCCGGATCACCGGGCAGTACAGCCGTTTCGGCGCCCTGCTGGATCCGATCGTCGACCGTCTCCTGGTCATCTCCGGGGTCGTGGTGGTCTGGCACTTCGAGCTGCTGCCACGGTGGGCGCTCGGTCTGCTGGTCTTCCGCGAGGTCCTGATGCTCGTCGGTGGCCGGATCGCGCTGAACCGCGGTGCGACGCTGCGCATCAACTGGCCCGGGCGTCTGGCGGTCGGGCCCACCATGTCCGCGATCTTCTTCGCGCTGGTCGACGTGCACTGGCTCGCGCTCGGGATGCTCTACCTCGGGCTCGCGCTCGCCTACACCGCGACGTGGCTCTACATCCGGGACGCGCGGGTGCAGATCGCTGCACGGAAGGATGCACCCTCAAGCTCTGGTTGACCGTTGAGGGTGCGCTGCTATGCTCGCGCGGCCCGCGGACACCCCACGACCAGCCGCGTGCAGGAGAGATGGACATGGAGACGTTCCCGGACCTTGGCTCGCTTTCCGATCAGGAGCTCAAGGACCTGATCCAGCAGTTGACGGAGGAGGAGATCGACATCTCCTACAAGCGCCGCATCCTGCACGGCAAGATCGACATCCTCCGTGCGGAGCTCGTCAACCGCCTGCGCAAGAAGCACGAGACCGGTGAGGACGTCATCACCGGCGCCGACGTGCAGCGCCTGACCGACATCCTCGCGGGGCGCGCCGGCACCGAGTCCGACGAGTAGCGGCCGGCGGACGCGGAGAGGGAGCGACGTCGTGGCCGTCCACTGCCCCGAATGCGCCTTCGTCAACACCGACGGCGCGAACTACTGCCAGAAGTGCGGCGCCTACCTCGGCGGCACGGGCACCGACGCGGCCGCGGGGGAGTCCTCGACCGCCACGTACCGGGTCGGCGAGACCGGGGAGTTCATCCCCGTCGATCTCGAGGAGATCGTCGCCAAGGGGGCGGCGCTCGTGATCCGGGCCGGAGGCGGCCGCGTCGGCGAGAGCTTTCCCCTGGACGGGGAGCGCCACTCGATCGGGCGCCGCCCGGACTCCGCGGTGTTCCTGGACGACGTGACGGTCTCGCGCGACCACGCGCTGATGGTCCGCCGCGGCGGGGACTGGTACCTGGACGATCTGGGTTCGCTGAACGGCACGTACGTCAACCGGCAGCGGATCGAGAGCCAGCGTCTCGAGGACGGCGACGAGCTCCAGGTCGGCAAGTACAAGCTCACGTTCCTCACGCGCTGATGTCCCTCGCCGATCCCGACACCCAGGCGCAGTCCGCCCCGCGGGACCCGGGTGTCGAGGAGGGCCCGCCGCGCAAGTCGATGACCATCGGCGCGGTCTGCAAGGCGATCCAGACCGAGTTCCCGGACATCACGATCTCCAAGATCCGCTACCTCGAGGATCAGAAGCTGCTGCAGCCGCGCCGGACCCCGGGGGGCTACCGGCTCTACAGCGCCTCGGACGTCCAGCGGCTGCGGACCATCCTGCGCCTGCAGCGCGACGAGTTCCTGCCGCTGCGCGTGATCCGCCAGGAGCTCGCCGCCGGACGCGCCCAGGAGGGCGGGCCCGGACCCGCGTCGTCCTCATCGGCGTCGGAGGCGCGCAGCGCGCGGCGTCGCAGCAGCGTGACCGTGTCCGCCACGCCCTCGATGTACTCGCTGGCCGATGTCGTCGAGGAGACGCGCGCGGACCCCACGCTGGTGCAGGAACTCGAGGAGTACGGCGTGATCCGCGGCGACCTGCGCGCGGGGACGAAGTACTACGACGAGACCGAGCGGGAGATCATCCGCGCGGTCGCGGAGCTCGCCCGCTACGGCGTCGGCGGTCGCAACCTGCGGGTGTTCCGCACGTCGGCCGACCGCGAGGCGGCGCTGCTGCAGCAGCTCCTGGCGCCCGCGCTGCGGTCGCGCAACGTGGAGCGGCGCAAGGAGGCGATCGAGGCGCTCGAGAACCTCGCGGCCGTCACCACCCATCTGAAGCACCTGCTCCTGATCCGCGACCTGCGGAAGATCGCCGGGTGACGGCGCCGGTCGACCTGCGCTCCGCGATCCGCGAGATCCCGGACTTCCCCAAGCCGGGTATCGGGTTCAAGGACGTCACCACGCTGCTGGCCGACCCGCTGGCCCTGGATGCCGCGGTCCGCGGGCTCGCCGACTACGCGCGGCCGCTGCGCCCCGACGTCGTGATCGGCGCGGAGGCCCGCGGCTTCCTGCTCGGGCCCGCGCTCGCGCGTGAGCTCGGCTGCGGGTTCGTGCTCGCGCGCAAGCCCGGGAAGCTGCCGCACACGACGGTCCGCGCCGAGTACCTCCTCGAGTACGGCACGGACGTCCTCGAACTCCACACCGACGCCGTCGCCCACGGAGCGCGGGTGCTGGTCCACGACGATCTGCTCGCCACCGGTGGCACCGCGGCCGCCCTGTGCTCGCTCGTGGAGCAGAGCGGCGGGACGGTCGCCGGCTGCGCCTTCCTCATCGAACTGGCGTTCCTCGACGGCCGGTCGGCGCTGCGGCCCCACGACGTCCACGCCCTCGTGCCCTACGAGTCCGAGTAGCGGATGCCGACCATACGTCGCAGCCGCACGATCGCGGCGAGCCCCGAGGATCTCTGGCGGATCGTGGGGGACCCCTACCACCTGCCGCGCTGGTGGCCGCGGGTCCTGCGCGTCGAGGCGGTCAACGACAGCGCGTTCACGCAGGTCATGACGACCGAGCGCGGGCGCAACGTCCGGGCGGACTTCCGGCTCACGGCGCTCGACGAACCGACGAAGGCGGCGTGGGAGCAGCAGGTCGCCGGGACGCCGTTCGAGCACCTGCTCGATCACTCGAGCACCGCGGTGACCCTGAGCCCGCAGGCCCAGGGTACGAAGGTCACGATCGAGCAGCGGACGAAGATGCGCGGGATCTCACGGCTCGGAGGCCCGATGGTCCGCAAGGCCGGTCGTGGACTCCTCGACGAGGCCCTGGACGGCCTCGAGCGCCTGCACGGCGAGGGCTGAGCGCCCTACGGGCGCCGCGCGCCACGCGGACGCCGACCGCCGCCGTCACCGCCACGGGCCCGTGCCCGCGGCGGTCGCCCGGGGCGGCACGCCGCCCCGCGCACCTCAGGTGCCGGTGTCGAGCTTGCCGCGCAGGACGATGGTGCCCGGCTTGGTCGGCCGGTCGACCTTCTCCTTGGTGACGACGAGCTCCTTGTACTTGTCGACGTTCTCGGGCACGCCCGCGAGACCGGACAGGCGCCCGTCCTTCTCGACCGGCGGCGCGAAACCGAGGAACTGCGCGTCGCTGGGGCTGTTGTACAGCCACACCACGTACCGGGCGCTGGGCTGGAGGTCCTGCCCGGTGACGGCGAGAGCACGCTGGCCACCCTGCGAGAGCAGCTGGGCGACGCCCAGGGCCTTGGAGCCCGGGATCGTGCCCTCGAGGTTGATCTGGGCGTCGACCTTCGGCGTGCCGGCGGCGCCGGTCTGCGCGGAGGTCGTCGTGGGTGTGGCGGTGGGCTTGTCGTCGTCCCCGCCGCCGAAGATCAGGACCAGGCCGACCGCGAGGGCGACGCCGAGTCCGCCGAGCACGAGGAACCCGCCGAGCCGCGACGACTTCGCACGCTCCTGGCGGGCCACCTTGCGAGCCTCGAGGGCGTCGAACGCCTCGTCGACCTCGGCCACGTCGGCGGGGATCTCGGGGAGGGCGTCACCGGCCAGCGGGCGCAGCTCCCCGGCGACGACGCGCGCCCACGCGCGCCCGGACGCCGAGGTCTCGAGGAACTGACGGGTCGCGGCCCGTGCCGAGGCGGACTGCTGGCCGAGGAGGTAGTCCGAGATCTCGTCCTGCTGCGCGGACTTCAGGTCCCCGGCATCGTCGGGCCCCAGGGTGTCCAAGGCGTCCAGAGCACGTTCCCGCACCCCGGTGCCGTCGAGCCGCAGCAGCGCCGCCAGCTCGTCGTAGGTCTTTCCCTGCTTCAGGAGCAACTGGAGGACGGCCTTCTGATCGGCCGGCAACTGATCTACACGCGCCATAGACGCGGGAGCCTAGTCGCTTGTGCCCGGAGGCGTGCCGGACGTGCGACCGGCACGGACTGCGCCGCGGTTCGCTCCTCTAGGGTTCCGGCCATGAGCGACATCCCGCTGCCGGTTCCCTACGAGCGCACCTTCGACGCGCTGTACGGGCTCGTCGTGGACGAGCAGTCCGACGATCGTGTGACCGCGCACGTGACCGTCGAGGATCACCACAAGCAGCCGATGGGTCTCGTCCACGGCGGGGTGCTGGCATCGATCGCCGAGTCGATCACCTCCATGGCCACCGCGACGGTCGTCATGCGTGACGGCTTCATGGCCCAGGGGCTGTCGAACCAGACGAGCTTCCTGCGTCCGGTGCTGGGCAGCAGGATCG
>NZ_JBFIGP010000244.1:0-5571 GCF_041602235.1 Paraconexibacter sp. | reverse complement strand
TCCCGGTCCTGCAGCGAGAGGGCGCGCACCGCGAAGTCCTCGCCGTTCAGGACCTCGGTGGCGCGGCGCGCGACATCCCGCCCGCGGTCGGTGATCCGGATCAGGCTCGCTCGTCCGTCGGTCGGGTGCGGCACCCGCTGGACGAGCCCGTCGGCCGCGAGCTTGTCGACCGCGTTGGTGACCGAGCTGCGGTGGACCTGCAGGCGCTCGCCGATCTTGCCGACCGGCAACTCGCCCGCCCTGGTGAACAGCAGCAGCATGAGCGCCTCGTACCGGGCGAAGGTGATCCCGAAGGGCTTCAGCAGCTCGTCGTAGCGCGACAGCAGCAGCTGCTGCGCCCGCACGATCGAGGTGATCGCCGCCATCGAGCGCGCCGGGTCCTCGCCCCAGCGCTCGGCCCAGTGCCGGCGGGCCTCGGCGATGGGGTCGATGCTCAGCGACACGCCGGGCAGGATAGGTGAGGGCGCGGACCGCGGACCGCTACCGGGCGCCGCGACGACCCGACCGGGCCGCCGAGGCCCCGGCGGTGCCCACCAGCGCCGCCGCCCCGACCGCGGCGCCGGCCTTGAGCTTGCGCCCGAGCTGCTCGAACCGCAGGACCTCCCACCCCTCCTGCGCGGCGACCTTGGCCAGCGGCACGTCGGGGTTCACCGCGACCGGGTGCCCGACGGCACGCAGCAGCGGCAGATCGGACTCCGAGTCGCTGTACGCGTAGGAGGCGGAGAGGTCGATCCCCTCCGCCATGGCGAGCTCCTGGACACGCTGAGCCTTGCCCTCGCGGTAGCAGAACGGCCCGTCCTCGCGGCCCGTGTACACGCCGTCCGCGTCGAGCTCGTACTTCGACCCGAGGCCGCCGTCGAACGCCAGCACGTGCGCCAGCAGCTCGGCGAGGCCCTGCGACGCGGCCGTCGCGATGTACACGTCGCGGCCCGCGTCCTGGTGCCCGTACGCGACGTCGAGCATCTGCGGGTAGATCCGCGGAAGGACGCCGGCCAGCACCCGAGGGGCCAGCCGCGCGAACTCCTTCTCCTCGTGGCCCTCGATCATCGCGCAGACCCGGGCCCGCACCGCGTCCGTACCCGCGTCGGTGGACCCGCTGAGGCGGAACCGGACGTTCTGCCATCCGTCGACGGCGAGACGGCGTCGCGAGATGACGCCGGACTCGAAGGCCGCCCGGGCCCAGAAGAACCCGGACGACCCCGCCATCAACGTGCGGTCGAGATCGAAGAACGCCGCCGAACGCAGGTCGGCGTGGCGGCGGTCCGTCATCAGGCGGCGGGCACCCGGATGATGATCGCGTCGCCCTGACCGCCGCCGGAGCAGATCGCCGCGCAGCCCAGACCGCCGCCGCGACGGCCGAGCTCGTGGACGAGCGCGCCGATGATGCGCGCGCCCGAGGCGCCGATCGGGTGACCGAGGGCCACGGCACCGCCGTTGACGTTCACGCGATCCTCGTCGATGTTGAGCATCCGCATCGAGTGGAGGGTGACCGAGGCGAACGCCTCGTTGATCTCCCACAGGTCGATGTCCGACGGCTGCAGGCCCGCCTTGTCGAGTGCCTTCAGCGCCGCGGTCGCCGGCGTGGTGCCGAGCACGTGGAAGTCGTTGGCGCTCTGGGCGTGCGTGACGATCTCCGCCAGGACCTTCTTGCCGTTGGCCTGCGCCCACTCGTCGGACGCGAGGACCAGGGCGCCGGCCCCGTCGTTGACGCCGGGCGAGTTGCCCGCGGTGTGCGAGCCCTCCTTGCCCACGAGCCCGGGCAGTGCCGCCAGGGACTCGAGCGTCGAACCGCGGCGCGGCGCCTCGTCGACCTCGACGACCGTCTCGCCCTTGCGGCTCTTCACGGTGACGCCGACGATCTCGTCCGCCATGCGTCCCTCGTCGATCGCGGCGAGGGCGCGGTCGTGCGAGCGCAGCGCCCAGCGGTCCAGGTCGGGGCGGGTGATCTCCATCTCGTCGCCGACCTCGGTCGCCTCGACGAACATCTGCTTGCCGCTGAACGGGTTGGTGAGGCCGTCGTGCACCATCGCGTCGAGCGCCTTGGCGTCGCCCATCCGGTATCCGAAGCGGGCGTTGGGCAGCAGGTACGGAGCACCGGACATCGACTCCTGGCCGCCACCGACGCCGACCGTGACGTCCCCGGCACGGATCGCCTGGTCGAGGATGACCGTGGCGCGGACGCTGGAGGCGCAGACCTTGTTGATCGTCTCGGACGAGACCTCCTTCGGGATCCCCGCCTTCACCTGCGACTGCCGCGAGGGGATCTGACCCTGACCGGCCTGGAGGACCTGACCCATCACCACGTGATCGACCTGGTCGGGGGCGACGTCCGCGCGCTCGAGCGCTGCGGAGATCGCGGTCGCGCCGAGATCGGTCGCGTCGAGGGTGGAAAGGCCCCCGCCCATCTTGCCGATGGGCGTGCGGGCGGTGCCGAGGATGACGGTCTTGGGCATAGGGGTCGGATGGTAGCCCGCTGGACTTCCCGGCTGCCCTACGCCCTCACCTCGGGACGACGAATGAGCGGTCGCGGGCAGGGTAGGTTGGGGCGATGGAGATCTCCGCCACCACCACCGCGCCGATCGAGACCGGGGCAGACACCATCGTCGTCGGACTCGTCGAGGGCGAGGGCGTCCCGCACGACATCGAGGACGGCGCGCTCACGGCCCTCCTCGATCGCGGGGAGGCCAAGGCCACTCGCAACCACCTGGCCGTCGCCCACGGGTCCGGAGCACGCTGGATCCTGGTCGGGCTCGGCGCACGCGACGCCCTGGACCCCGAGACCGCGCGTGTCGCGGCGGCCAAGGCGCTCGGTCGTGCCCGTGAGCTCGGCACCTCGTCGCTGTGCTGGGAGGTCCCGCACAAGGTCGACGACGACGTCGTGGTGGGGCTCGTCGAGGGGACCGTCCTGGCCAGCTACCGGTTCGCGAGCTTCAAGACCTCGGACGAGGGCGGCTCCGGCATCAGCCGCCTCATCCTGAGCGACCACGGCGACCGGGGACAGCCCGTGGCCCGCGCCGCGGTCGTCGCCCGGGCGGTCAACGCCGCCCGCGACCTCCAGAACTCGCCGGCCAACCACATGACGCCGACGCTGCTCGCCCAGCACGCCCGCGACCTCGGGCAGGAGATCGCCGGCCTCAGCGTCGAGGTCGAGGGCCGGGAGGAGCTGATCAGCCGCGGCATGGGGGCGTTCGGCGCCGTCGCGCAGGGCAGCGACGAGGAGCCGCAGCTCATCGTCATGCGCTACGCCGACCCCGACGCGAGCGGTCCCCGGCTCGGGCTCGTCGGCAAGGCCGTGACGTTCGACACCGGCGGCATCTCGCTGAAGCCCGCGGGCAAGATGCACGAGATGAAGTTCGACATGTCGGGCGGGGCCGCCGTCATCGAGGCGATGGGCGCCATCGCGCGGCTCCGGCTGCCCGTCGACGTCATCGGCGTCGTCGGCGCGACCGAGAACATGCCCTCCGGACGCTCGATGAAGCCCGGGGACGTCGTCACCGCGATGAACGGCACGACGATCGAGATCAACAACACGGACGCCGAGGGCCGCCTCGTCCTCGCCGACTGCCTGACGCACGCGGTGAACGAGGGCGCCGAACGCCTCGTGGACGTCGCGACGCTCACCGGCGCGATCGTGACCGCCCTGGGCTCGACCTACGCCGGCGTCATGAGCAACGACGACGACTGGGCCGCCGCGGTGGCCGGCGCGGGAGAGCGTGCCGGGGAGCCGGTCTGGCGCCTCCCCCTGCACCAGGAGTACGCGGACCTGATCAAGGGTCAGTACGCGGACATCACCAACGCGGTCGAGAACCGCAAGGCCGGCTCGATCACGGCGGCGGAGTTCCTCGCGCGCTTCGTCGGCGACGTGCCGTGGGCCCACATCGACATCGCCGGGACGTCCTGGAACACCGGGAGGAGCTACGGCGCCAAGGGCGGCAACGGCATGGGGGTCCGGCTGCTGGTCGAGGTCGCCCGCGCCCACGCCGGCGAGGACTGACCCCTGCGCGACGCCGGACCCCGATGACCGAGGTGCGCCGGGGGCTGGCGCTGTTCGCGACGCTGTTCGTCGCCTACCTCGCCGCGCTCGGCCTGCCCACCGGTGGGGGGCCCGACGCGTCGCGGTACACGCAGGCCGAAGCGCACCGACTCCTCACCGCGGAGTCGATCGTCTCCGACGGGGATCTCGACCTGCGTGACGAGTACGCGCTGCGCCGGTGGTCCGACTGGTACCCGGGCACCCTGCGGCCGACGGCGCGTCTCACGAACGGGCGGCTGCACGAGCCGCAGGGCATCGGGCTGCCGCTGCTGATCGCCCCGGCGTACGCGCTCGCGGGCCCGACCGGCGTGGAGATCTTCCTCGCCGCCATGTTCGCCGCCGCGTTCGCGGTCGCGGCGGCGCTGGGCCGCCGCCTCGTTCCCGACCCCTGGCCCACGCTCGCCGCGCTCACGGTGGGGCTCTCCCCTCCCGCGCTCGCCGCGGCGACCACGATCGCCCCGTCGACCGCGGGGGCGCTGCTCCTCGCGGGGGCCGTCGTGTTCGCCCTGCGCGTGCGGGACGAGCCCCGGATGTCGTCGGTGCTGGCATGTGCGGCGCTGGCCGCGCTCGCGCCATGGCTGGCGATCGGCCTCGCCGTGCCCGCCCTCATCGTCGTGATCGCCCTCGCCCGATGGCTCTACCGGCGCAACCGTGGTCTCGCCAGCTTCACCGCGCTCGAGATCCTCGTGACGAGCGGGGTCTTCTACGTCGCGCTGAACGACCGGATCTTCGGAGGTCCGGTCCCCGATACCGCGCGGCTGGGCGGTCTCTCGAAGGCGACCGGGATCAGCAGCGTCGGCGACGTGCTGTCACGCGTCGATCGGCTCGCCGCGGTGCTCATCGACCGGGACGTCGGGGCGCTGCGCTGGGCTCCGGTCCTCGTCCTGGCGCTCTGGGCGCTCTGGCTGCTGGCGCGGTCCCGGCGCACCCGGATCGCGATCGCCGTCACCGACCGGGTGGACGCCGAGGTCGCCGCGGCGCTGCTGGGGCTCGTCGTGGGTGGCGGGCTGCTCGTGGCGGCACTCGGCCCCGTCGCGCTGCACGGCTCCTGGATGGTGCCCGGGGCGCTGCCGGTGATCCTGCCGCCCGCGGCCGCCCTCGCCGCGTGGGGCTGGCGTCACGCGGGACGCGCCGCCCCCGTGCTGGCGGTCCTGACGCTCGCGGGGTCGACCTGGTTCCTGGCCGGTGTGCGCCTCGACGAGGGCACTGGTGCGGCTCCCCCGCAGGGCGCCGTCCCGTGGGGCGGCGCCGAGCGGGTCCTGCCGCGTTTCTGAGGGCTTGCCCTCAGACGACCGGCGCGTCGATCTCCTCGAGCACCTTCGTCGCTGCGCTCGCCGGATCCAGGCGGCGCGCCACGACCTCGTCGAGCAGCGCCTGGAAGTCCGGGTCGGCCAGCAGGCGCTCCTCGAGCGCGCGGCGCATGCGTGCCGTGCAGATCGCCAGCACCTCGTTGCGGAGGTTGCGCTTGCGACGCTCGCTGAGCGTGCCCTCCTCCTCGATGTAGGCGCGGTGGGCGTCGAGCTGCTCGAGCAGCTCGT
>NZ_JBFIGP010000243.1:0-5600 GCF_041602235.1 Paraconexibacter sp. | reverse complement strand
GGGATCGTAGGCCTGTGCGGGAGCCAGCCCGCCGGCGCGGTCGTACCCGGCGGCGGCCATGATCCCGGCGGCGTGACTCGTCGTGACAGCGGTGATCCCGTAGATGTCGGTGCCGTGGAGCACGCCGCGCCGGGAGGGCGACCCGTCGGCGGGGACGGCCTCGGCGACGAGCGTGTACGCGGCAGCGCGGCGCTCGTCCTCGGCCGGGCCGGCGGGCAGCCGGTCGATCGCCCGATCCAGCAGGCGCCGGACCGGGGTGCGCAGGAGCAGCGCGATGCCGGGCGTGAGTGCCGGCACCGCGCGGGCCATCCGCGGGTGCGGAGCGAAGGTCGCCGCCGTGATCCGCGACACGACGCGCGGCGTGTCGACATGGCGGGGAACGGTGACGACCTCCCCGGAGGGGTAGCGCGCGACCGGGACCGTTCCGAGCCCAGGGATGTCGACGCGCTCACCGAGGGGCTGGCGCAGCTTCGCGATCGACCACGCACCGTGGTCGTACTCCCACTCCTCGCCGCTCATCATCAGCAGCGCGCTGTGCATCGTCCCGCGCGTCGCGCCGAAGCCCTGCACCGCGTAGGTGATCCGCAGCTCTCGCAGCGGGCCGAGGTCGGCGGCGGTGACCGCGCACAGCAGGTCTCCGGGCAGGTAGTCGAACCCCATCCCGCTGACCAGCGCGACCCCAGCCTTCTCGGCCGCGGGCCCGTGGACGTCGAGGCAGCGCTTGATGAACGGCTGCTCCCCGGTGGTGTCGACGTAGTGGGTGCCGGTGGCGATCGCCGCGCGCACGACGGGCTCGCCGACCTCCAGGAACGGCCCCGCGCACGCGATCACCGCGCCGCAGCCGTCGAGCGCGCCCCGCAGCGCGGCCTCGTCGGCGTTGCGAGCGGGCCGCACCACGTCGTCCGCGAGCCCGTTCGCGTGCGCGACCTCACGGAGCGACCCCTCCGAGCGTCCGCTGAGGACCACCTCGTGACCACGCCGCAGCAGTTCGGCGACGACGAGCCGACCCGTGTACCCGGTGGCGCCGTAGACGGCGATCGGTGCGGACGGGCCGGTGGGAGCGTCGGGCATCGCGGGACTGTATCCCGACCGGGTGCCGGGTCCGTCCCCGGCGGGGCCGCGCTCACGACGCCGCAGATCGCAGAGCCTGCGCCTACAATCCTGCCCGTGGCGCGAGCGAGCAGCACCGAGACGGCCATCCCCGTCGAGGACATCCTCGCTCGCGAGAGCGAGTGGCGCGTGCGCGTGGCCATCGCCAGCGTCCTCGCCGGCCTCCTGACACTCGGCGGAGGCATCGCCGCGGGCCTCATCTACCAGGACTTCCCGCGGGTGCTCCTGCTCGACGCCCTGCGTGACGCGGCGGGCCTCGACATCGGCCGGCCCGGCCTCCGCACGCTGCAGATCCAGTTCTACGACGACCACATGGTCGAGCTGCTGGTCCTGAGCGTGGCGCTCGCGTTCGGCGCGCTGCTGATGGGGGCCACGCTCGCCTATCTGGCGCAGGCCACCGCGGCGCGCCGAGCGGAGTTCCCGCGGTCGGTGATCTACGCGGTCGTCGCCGGCCCCGTCCTGATGGCCGTCAGCGAGCTCATGCTGCAGGTCGTCGTGGCGGTCCGTGCGAGCGACTTCGTCAGCGGCGGCGATCTCTCCACCCAGGCGGCCCACGACGCGCTGCGGTCGGACTTCCTCGTCGTGTCGCAGATCCTGCGACAGGTGGGACTGCTCGCGATCGGCTTCGCCTTCGTGCTCGTCGCGCTCAACGCGATGCGCGCCGGCCTCCTCACGCGGTTCATGGGCACCCTCGGCATCATCGTCGGCGTCCTCTTCGTGATCCCGCTCGGCGGGCAGCTCCCCGTCGTGCAGTCGTTCTGGCTGATCGCGATGGGACTGCTGATCGGCGGGTACTGGCCCGGCGGCGGGTTGCCGCCCGCGTGGCAGACCGGCCGCGCGGAGCCCTGGCCCACCCAGCAGGAGCTCCGTGAGCAGCGCGAGCGCGCGGCGGCGGGTCAGAAGGCCGACCGCGTCGACGCGCCGGAAGCCCCGAAGGATGCGCCGCCGCCGGCACCGGGTACGCCGGTCCGGCCGCCGCACCCGTCGTCCAAGAAGAAGCGCAAGCGCCGCTAGGGAGCGGCGCGCGCGACGCATCGCTCGCCGCGGGTCCGTCCCGTCGCGATCTCCTTGGCATGAGGTGAGCACGATCGGGCATGATCGGGTGGTACCCACCCGTGAGCATCACCCCAGGAGGAGATGTCGATGGCCGAGGCCCCCGGCGCCATGCAGTTGGAGCAGGATCTCGAAGCGCTGCTGGAGATCGAGACCTTCCCGCCGCCTGCGTCCTTCGCCGAGCACGCCAGGATCCACGACCGGTCGCTGCACGAGGCCGCCGCGGCCGACCCCGTCGGATGGTGGGCGCAGCAGGCCCGCGAGCTGCACTGGTTCGAGGAGCCGCAGACCGCGCTGGACGACAGCAACCCCCCCTTCTACACGTGGTTCAAGGGCGGCACCCTCAACGCGTCGTACAACTGCGTCGACCGGCACATCGAGGCCGGGCTGGGGGATCGCGTCGCGTTCCTGTGGCACGGCGAGGAGGGTGAGCAGCGCACGATCACCTACGCCGACCTGCACCGTGACGTGCAGCGGGCGGCGAACGCCCTGAAGGCCCGGGGCGTCGGCAAGGGCGACGTGGTCGGGATCTACCTGCCGATGATCCCCGAGGTGGTCGTCGCGATGCTCGCGTGCGCCCGGATCGGCGCCCCCCACAACGTCGTCTTCGGCGGGTTCAGCGCGGAGTCCGTGCACGAGCGGATGGAGGTCTCCCACGCCAAGGCGCTCATCACCGCCGATCACGGCCGGCGCAAGGGCAAGACGGCACCCGTGAAGTCCACGGTCGACGACGTCATGGGGTCGCTCGAGACACTCGAGACGATCTTCGTCGTGCGCAACACCGGCGAGGACTGCCCGATGACGGACGGACGCGACGTCTACTGGGACGAGGCGCTGGCCGCCGCCGACGTGCACTGCCCCGCCGAGCCCGTCGACGCCGAGCACCCGCTGTTCATCCTCTACTCGTCCGGCTCGACCGCCAAGCCCAAGGGCATCCTGCACACCACCGGCGGCTACCTGACCGGGGTGGCCTGGACCCACAAGTACGTCTTCGACCTGCGGCCGGAGGAGGACGTCTACTGGTGCTCGGCCGACGTGGGGTGGGTCACCGGTCACTCCTACATCGTCTACGGCCCGTTGATGAACGCGACCACCTCGGTGATGTTCGAGGGCGCGCCGGACTACCCGCACCAGGGCATCTGGTGGGAGCTGTGCGAGAAGTACGGCGTGACGCTCTTCTACACGGCGCCGACCGCGATCCGCGCGTGCATGAAGTGGGGCGCGGACAAGCCGGCCGCGCACGACCTGTCGAAGCTGCGGCTGCTGGGCTCCGTCGGCGAGCCGATCAACCCGAAGGCGTGGCTCTGGTACCACAAGGTCATCGGCGGCGAGCGCTGTCCGATCGTCGACACGTGGTGGCAGACCGAGACCGGCCACATCATGATCACGACCCTGCCGGGCGCCCAGTACGGCAAGCCCGGCTCGGCGGGCACGCCGCTCCCGGGGGTCTTCGCCGAGATCGTGTCGCCCGACGACGGCACCCCGGTGCCGGACGGCACGCAGGGGCTGCTGACGCTGACGAAGCCCTGGCCCGGCATGCTCCGGACCCTCTACGGCGACGACGAGCGCTACGTCGAGACCTACTGGGCGAAGTTCGGGCCGCGGACCTACTTCGTCGGCGACGCCTCCAAGCGGGACGACGACGGCTACATCTGGGTGATCGGGCGCGTCGATGACGTGCTGAACGTCTCGGGCCACCGGATGTCGACGGCGGAGATCGAGTCCGCGATCGTCTCGCACCACATGGTCGCCGAGTCCGCCGTGATCGGGCAGTCCGACGAGGACACCGGCCAGTCGGTGTGCGCGTTCGTGACGCTGGAGGGCGACTACGAGGGCACGCCCGAGATCGAGGCGGAGATCCGCGAGCACGTCGCCGCGCGGATCGGCAAGCTCGCACGTCCCAAGCGGATCGTGTGGTCCGACGATCTGCCCAAGACCCGCTCGGGCAAGATCATGCGCCGTCTGCTGAAGGACATCGCGGAGGGGCGTGCGCTCGGGGACGTCACCACGCTCCGTGACCCCACGGTGATGGCGCAGCTCGAGAGCAAGATCCACGAGGCGCAGTCGCAGGAGGACTGATCGATGAGCACGGGTTCGCGGACCTACGAGGAAGCGCGCGCGGCGCACGTCTGGGAGGTGCCCGAGCGCTACAACATCGCCCAGGACGTCTGCGACAAGCACCCCGCCGACCAGCTCGCGATGGTCTACGAGCGCTTCGACGGGCTGCGGCGGGACGTCGTGTGGGGCGAGTTGCAGGAGCTGGCCAACCAGGCGGCCCACGTGCTCCGGGCTGCGGGCGTCGAGAAGGGGGACCGCGTCGCCGTCGTGCTGCCGCCGTCGCCCGAGACCGCCGCGATCTTCTTCGGCACGTGGAAGCTCGGGGCGATCCTGCTGTCGATGTCGGTGCTCTACGGGGACGACGGGATCAAGCATCGCCTGCAGGACTCGGGCGCCAAGGTCCTCGTGACCGACGCGGCCAACGTCGGGCGATTCGACCCCTCGCTCGTCGAGACCGTCCTGGTGCTGGACGAGGGCGACGGGCTCCTCGCCGGCGCGCCGACCGACGCGGTGGTCGCGGACACCGCGGCCGACGACCCCGCGCAGCTCTACTACACCTCGGGCACCACCGGCCTGGCGAAGGGCATCCTGCACGCCCACCGCTACCTCCTGGCCCACAACGAGTTCGAGCACTCCCACGACGTCCAGCCCGGCGAGCGCTTCCACGGCATGGGCGAGTGGGCGTGGGCGGCCGGCATCGCTCCCCTGCTGGGACCGTGGCGGCTGGGGGCCGTCCAGTGCGTGCTGCAGCGCCAGGGAGGCTTCGACCCAGACCAGCAGCTCGACTTCCTCTCCCGCCACGAGGTCACGAACGTCTTCACCACCCCCACGGCGATGCGCTCGATGATGGGCATCGCCGACGCGGGCAGCCGGTACCCGCAGAGGTTCCGGATCGTCTGCAGCGCCGGTGAGCCCCTGAACCCGGAGGCGATCCGCTGGTTCCGCGAGCAGTACGGGCTCACGGTCCTCGACTACTACGGGATGACCGAGAGCTACCCGATGGTCGCCAACTACCCGTGGATGGAGGTCCGGGAAGGATCGATGGGCAAGCCGACCCCCGGCTGGGAGATGGCGATCCTCGACGAGGACGAGCAGCCCGTCGGGCCCGGCGAGCGCGGCGAGATCTGCCTCAAGGCCCGGTCCAACCCGCACTACCCGCTCGGGTACTGGAACCGCGACGAGGACACCGAGCGCGTGTTCGGCGGCCCGTGGTTCCACACCGGGGACGCCGCCAGCGCCGATGACGACGGCTACTACTGGTACGAGGGCCGCGCGGACGATCTCATCATCGCCGCCGGGTACCGGATCGGCCCTTTCGAGGTCGAGTCCGCCTGCCTGGAGCATCCGGCCGTGGCAGAGGCCGCCGCCGTCGGGTCGCC
>NZ_JBFIGP010000242.1:0-5722 GCF_041602235.1 Paraconexibacter sp. | reverse complement strand
TGCGAACCTCGTGTGTGACGCCGCCAAGGGCAACTCGAACGCGTTCCGTTGCCCGTACCACGGCTGGACGTTCTCCAACACCGGGCAGCTCCTCGGCTACCCCTTCAACTCCGGCTACGGCGGGCGCGAGGCGAAGAAGGATCTCGGGCTGGGCCGGGTGCCGCACATCGACAGCTATCGCGGCTTCGTGTTCGGCTCGTTCGGCACCGATCCCGACCACCCGACGCTCCGTGAGCATCTCGGGGCCGCCGCGGACGCCTTCGACCGGCTGTGCGACCTGTCGCCCTGCGGGGAGGTGGCCCTCACGGCCGGCTGGCTGCAGCACAAGGCCAAGGCCAACTGGAAGATGCTGCTCGAGAACGAGACCGACGGCTACCACCCGCAGTTCGTGCATTCCTCGATCTTCAGCGTCGCGAAGAGCGGCATCGGCGACCTGTACGGCGAGAAGTCGACGGCGGTGAGCCGGGACCTCGGCGGCGGGCACAGCGAGAACGACCTGCGTCCCGAGTTCCGCCGGATCGGGCAGCCGCTGGGGTGGTTCGGGACCGACCCGGCGAAGGTCCCGGACTACGTGCGCCAGCTCGAGGAGGCGCGCGGCGCGGACAAGGCACGCGAGCTGCTCATCGACGGCGCCCCGCACGTCATGGTCTTCCCGAACCTGTTCATCGCCGAGATCCAGCTCTTCGTGATCCAGCCGACCGCGGTCGACCAGACCGTGCAGCACGTCACCGCCGTCCAGTTCCCCGGGTGCGAGGACATGAACCGCCGCCTCCTGCAGCAGACGATCGGATCCGTCGGCCCCGCCGGCTTCCTGCTGGCCGACGACACCGAGATGTACGAGCGCAACCAACGCGGCGTCCAGGCCCTGTCCCCCGAGTGGCTGCAGATCAAGCGCGGGACCCATCGCGAGCGGCGCGACGAGAACGGCTTCCTGATCGGGGACGCCACGGACGAGGTGCCCCAGCGTGGCATCTGGCGCCACTACCGCGAGCTGATGGAGGCGTCGCGATGAGCACCGTCCTGGACGTCGACCTGCTCAAGGAGGTCGAGCAGTTCGTCTACCGCGAAGCGCGCTACGCCGACGAGCTGCGCTACGACGCCTGGGAGTCCCTCTGGACGGACGATGCGGTCTACTGGGTGCCCGCGAACGGGGCCGACACCGATCCCACCCGGCAGATGTCCGTCCTGTTCGACAACCGCGCGCGCATCGGCACCAGGATCAAGCAGCTGCAGACCGGCAAGCGCCACGCGCAGGCTCCGCCCTCGAACCTGCGTCGTCTCGTCAGCAACGTCGAGCTGCTCGACCCGCATCCGGAGCTTCCACAGGACATCGCGGTCGGCGCCAACTTCCTCGTCGTCGAGTCGCGCGAGCGCGGGACGACGATGTGGGCCGGGCGCAGCGAGTACGTGCTGCGCCGCGCCGGGGACGGCGAGCTGCGGATGGCCCGCAAGAAGGTCGTTCTCATCGACAACGAGCGCCCGCTCAACACCCTGGCGTTCCTCATCTGATGCGCGACGAGATCGTCGAGAGCGAGTTCGCCTCGGTCCGGCTGAGCGTCGACCACGAGGGGCACGACCCACGGCTGCGGATCGAGGACCTCCGGACCGGGCAGGTCGGGTTCCTCGACGCGCTGGAACTCGAGACGCTGGCCTGGCTGCCCGAGGGTGGTCTGCACAAGCTGCTGGACCCGTCGCTGCTGCGTTGGCGGGACCCCGGCTCGAGCGACGGCCGCCCGGGCACCTGAGTCCCATCGGGCCGTTCGTCGCCGGAGCCGGTCGCCACCTCTGTCCGGACAACTTGTACGATGGCGGGACATGGCATCGACCACACGCAGGAGCAAAGCGGCGCGCGCCGACCGCAAGACCGAGATCGAGGATCGCATGCGCGCGGCGATCACCAAGCTCGTCACCGATGGTGAGCGCTTCACGGAGCTGTCGGTCGAGCGCCTGGTCGCCGAGGCGGGGATGGCCCGGTCGACGTTCTACGTGTACTTCGAGGACAAGGGCGCGCTGCTCCGCGCGATCGGCGCCTCGACCCTGCACTCGTTCTACGAGGGCGCGCGACCGTGGTTCGAGAACCGCGGGGAGGTCACCTACGAGGACGTGAAGGGTGCGATCAAGGGCATCCTCGAGGCGTTCCAGGAGAACGAGGTCGTCATGGCCGCCGTCGCGGAGACGGCCGTGTACGACGCTGACGTGGGGGAGATGTACCGCGAGAGCGTCGAGGACTTCGTCGCGTCGCTGCGCAAGCTGATCCAGCGCGGGCAGAAGGACGGCACCGTGCGAGACGTCTCCGCCGCCGACACGGCGGCCGCGCTGAGCTGGATGATCGAGCGCACGACGCTCCAGCTCGCGCCGGGTGCCACGCCCAAGCGGATCGACGCCATCGCCACCGGTCTGGCCGACGTCATCTGGGGCACCCTGTACGCCGGAGCGTGAGGTGAGCGCCAACACCCCGGGGCTGCCCGTGGGGCTGGTGCTGCGCAACCCGCTGCGGGACGTGCGCGGGATCCTCTACGAAGCCGGTGTCATGGCCGAGTACGCCGGTCTGCGCCGCTCGCCGGTGTACCGCGGGGAAGGGGTCGTGTCCGGCGACGGGCGCCCGGTCCTGCTGCTCCCCGGGTTCCTGACCAGCGCGAGCGCCTTCGGGATGATGGGGTCCTGGCTCGCCCGCAGCGGCTACCGGCCGCACCGGGCGACCCGGCGCCTCAACACGGCGTGCGGCGAGTTCTCGGTCTCGGCGATCGAGCGGCGCGTCGGCAGGATCCACGCCCGGACCGGTCAGCGGGTCGCGCTCGTGGCGCACAGTCGCGGTGGGCACTTCGCCCGTGTCCTGGCGGTACGGCGGCCGGACCTGGTCGCGGGCATCGTGACGCTCGGCGAGCCACCGTTGGACTTCACGGCGTGCAACGTGGCGGTGCTCGCTCCGGCGTTCGCCGTCGCCGCGCTGGGCACGGCGGGCGTCCCGGGCATGATGGGGATCTCGTGCTTCTACGGGGACTGCTGCGAGCGGTTCCGCGAGCAGCTCACGCAGCAGTTGCCCGGGAGCATGCGCCACGTCGCGGTCCACTCCCCACGTGACGGGATCGTCCACCACGGGTTCGTCGACGAGCCGCACGCGACACGGGTCACGATCACGGCGAGCCACCTCGGGATGCTCGCCAACCCCGAGGCCTACCGGGCGGTCGCCGAGGGTCTGCAGGAGATCGGGGCCTACAGCCCGTAGGACTTGCCGATGACGTCCAGCATGATCTCGTCGGCGCCCGCGCCGATGCGGTACAGGCGGATGTCGCGCATGACGCGCTCGACGGAGTACTCCTTCATGTAGCCGGCGCCGCCGTGGATCTGCACGCACTGGTCGGCGACCTCCCAGGCGACCTGCGTCGCCTTGAGCTTCGCCATCGAGATCTCCCGCACGTTGTAGGCGCCCGCTGCGTAGTCGGCGGCGGTGGCGTAGATGAGCTTGCGGGTGGCCTCGAGCTCCGTCGCCATCTGGGCGAACTTGTGGCGGATCGCCTGATGGGTGCCGAGCTTCCGGCCGAAGGTGCTGCGCTCCTTCGCGTACGCGAGGGTCGTGTCGAAGGCGTACTGCGCGTAGGCCAGGCAGCCGGCGGCGGCGATGCAGCGCTCTGCCTGCAGCTCCCACATGATGTGCTGGAAGCCCTTGCCGACCTCGCCCAGCACGGCGGCGGCCGGCACGCGGACGTCCTGGAAGGCCAGGAGCGCGGTGTCGGACGCGTGCATGCCCATCTTCTGCAGCTTCTGCTCGCGGATGACGCCGGGGGTGTCCATCGGCACCAGGAAGAGGGTGAAGCCACCGTAGCCGGCGGTCGGGTCGGTCTTCGTGACGAGCACGATCATGTCGGCGCGGTGGCCGTTGGTGATGTAGGTCTTGGAGCCGTTGATCACGTACTCGTCGGTCGCGGCGTCGTGGACGGCGCGCGTCTTGATCGCCGCGACGTCGGATCCCGCGTCCGGCTCGGTGATGCCGAGCGCGTAGATGCTCTGCCCGGCGATGCCCGGCGGCAGGTAACGCCGCTTCTGCTCCTCGGTACCGAACTCCAGCAGTGGGGGCATGACCATGTCGGTGTGGACCGACAGGCCCATCAGGAACCCGCCGCTGCCGGCGCGGGCGACCTCCTCGGCGAGCACGAGGTTGCAGAAGTAGTCACCGCCCTGCCCGCCGTACTCCTCTGGCATCGACAGGCCCAGGAAGCCGAGCTCACCCATGCGCTGGACGATCGCGTCCGGGAAGGTGGTCTCCTCCCAGGCCTCGACGTGCGGCCGCACCTCGCGGTCCATGAACGCGCGCAGCGATTCCCGCAGCGCGTCGTGGTCGTCGGTGAAGATCCTGGACGGAGAGGGTGTCGCGGTCGGCATCCGGAGATCCTACAGTCTGTCCGGACAAGACGATCAAGCATCGACATGAGCGGTCGCCGACGACCGCGGATCCGTAGACTCGGCGCGGTGCCCGTGAGCAAGCTGGACGGCGCCGACCAGGACGCCCTGCGTATCGCCGCCGAGGCCGGGATCCACCGCATCCCCGTCCCGACCCCCTTCGCGATCGGCGACGTCAACCTCTATCTCGTCGAGGGCGACCGGCTGATGCTCGTCGACGCCGGGCCCAACGCGGCCACCTCGCTGGGTGCGCTCGAGACGGGCCTCCGCACGCTCGGCCGCCGGATCGCGGACCTCGAGGTGCTCTTCGTGACGCACCAGCACATCGACCACATCGGCCTCGCGGGGGAGATCGCCCGGCGCAGCGGCGCCGAGCTGGTGTGCCTGGACCTGCTCGCGCCCGTGCTCGAGGAATGGGCCGTGTACTCCGAGCAGGACGACGACGACGCCTTCCTGCTCATGTCCCGCCACGGCGTGGAGCCGCACGTCGCCGAGGCGCTGCACGCCGTCGCGTCGGTCGTCCGCGGGTGGGGTGCGCCGGCGTCGGTCGACCGCACGGTCTTCGACGGCGAGACACTCACCGTCGGCGACCGGACCTTCGTCGTTGGGTGGCGTCCGGGGCACTCCCCCTCGGACACGATCCTCCACGAGCCGTCGACGGGGATCCTGCTCGCCGGGGACCACCTGCTCAAGGACATCTCGTCCAACGCCGTGATCGCCCGGCCCATGGGCGAGCCGCTCGGCCCCTGGCCCGCGGACCGGCACCGCCCGACGCCGCTGCTGCAGTACCGCTCCTCGCTGCGGGCAACGTGGGACCTCGAGGTCACCGTCGCGCTCGGTGGTCACGGCGGTCCCGTCCTCGGCCATCGCGACCTGATCGACGCCCGGCTGGCGGGCCACGCCCGGCGAGCCGAGGAGTTCCTGGACCTCCTCCGGCGCGCGGGGCGACCCCTGAGCGCGCACGAGATCGCGACCGAGCGATGGGGGGAGGTCGCGATCACCCAGGCGTTCCTGACCCTCTCCGAGGTGCTCGGCCACCTCGACATGCTGATCGGTGACGGGGCGGTCGACGAGGACCGCAGCGAGCACGTCGTGCGCTTCGCCCCGCGCTGACTCAGCCGCCGATGCCCATGCCGCCGCTGACGCCGAGCGTCTCGGCGGTGACGAAGCTCGACTCCTCGGCGCACAGGAACGCCGCCGCGGCCCCGACCTCCTCGGTCGTCCCGAGGCGCCGCAGCAGGGTGCCGTCCTTCATCGCCTGCACCATCTTCTCGCCGTGCACCGGGACGGCGCGGGCGGCGTCGGTCAGCGGCGTGTCGATCGG
>NZ_JBFIGP010000241.1:0-5758 GCF_041602235.1 Paraconexibacter sp. | reverse complement strand
GAGCGGCCTTCCGGCCGGGTCGTCGAGGCGCCGCAGGGCAGCCCGCTGCGCGCGGTGGCGTCCTCGGTCGACAACGGCGCGACCGCGGGCCGGGCGCTGCTGTGGGGCCTGGTCGGGGCGACGGTGCTGGCCGCGGCGGTCGCGATCTTCCGCGCGCGGGCGCGGTAGTCGCCGACGGCGGTCCGTGAGACTGTCCTGAGTGTGGCGAGGCAGCGCGACGACGACAGCGATGATCTGCGGCGCGTGTACCGCGCGCACGTGCAGGGCGTGTTCGCGTTCTTCGCGTACAGCGTGTCGCGGGAGGTCGCGGAGGATCTGACCTCGTCGTGCTTCGAGCGGGTGATCCGCGCCTGGGGCTCGTTCGACCCGTCACGGGCCAGCGAGCGGACGTGGATCATGACGATCGCGCGCAACGTGCTCACCGACCACTACCGGCGCGAGTCGCATCGCCGGGCGGTGTCCACCGACGAGCACCCGGGCGTCATCGACCGGCTGGTGCACGACGAGCATCCGCTGGCCCGGAGCCTGAGCAGCGAGGGGTTCGCGGACTGGCTGCGGGGGTTGGGGCCCGAGGCCCGGCAGGTGCTCGCGCTGCGGTTCGCCGCCGACCTGTCAGCGTCGGAGATCGCGGCCCTGTGCGACCTGAGCGTCGCGAACGTCCATCAGATCGTGTCGCGGTCGCTGCGACGCCTGCGCGAGGCGGCGGCAGTGGGCCGCGGGCAGACCGACGACGTCAGCGGCAGCGTTTGACCGTCGTGGTGACGGGCCGCACGCGGTACACGACGCGTGGCGTGCCGTCGGCGGCCGCGACGATCTCGCCCTGACGGACGTTCTTGGTGACGCGCACGTCCCGGCAGGCCGGGGTGGCGCGTGCCGCCTCGTCGTCGGTGTCGGCGACGGTGGCCACGACCACGGCGGCGACGACGGCGGTGCCGGCAGCGAGGGCGGCGAGCAGCGACCGCGCCCTGCCGACTCGGCGCCGGGGTGGCCTGCCGAGGAGCTCGCGCTCGGTCGCCTGCACGAAGGCGTCGGAGGCCACGGGCCGCGTGCGGCGCAGCAGCGCTTCGAGCTCCTGATCCTCGTGGTGGTCGCGGTGCACGTGAGGTACTACGCGCCGGTGCTGCCGTTCCTGACAGCTGCGGCCGGGGGGCCGATGACCTGCTGGAGCACCTGCTCGAAGCGGGCGGCGACGCTCGAGGGGTGGAAGTGCTCCCTGGCGAACGCGAAGCCGGCGGCGCCGGCACGGACGAGGGCCTCACGGTCCTGCAGGACCCGCGCGGCCGTCTCGGCGAACTGCTCGGGGTGGGCCGCGTCGGTCACCCATCCGCAACCGCTCTCCTCGACGATGCGGCCGGTCTCCGACCCGATCCGCACGGACGCGAGGACGGGGATCCCGTAGGCCATGTAGTTCATGAGCTTGGAGGGCAGGTTGAACTCGGCGACGTCGGCGCGCTGGCTGACGAGCCCGAGCGACGCGGACCGCAGCACCGGCTCGAGCTCCGACCCGTACAGCACGCCGGGCATGCGGACGGCGTCGCTGGTGATCCGCTCCCGCACCGCCCCGGCCGCGACGCCCCCGCCCGCGATCGTGAGCGTCGCGTCGAGGGCGCGCAGCGCCTCGCTGCCCTCGAACGCGTCGACGATGTGCTCCAGGCCCTGCGAGTGCCCGATGTTCCCCATGACGAGGATCTGCGGCGGTTCGGCGGCGAGGGCGGCGAGGTCGTTGGGGGCGTCGGTGTGCCGGCTCGACGGGTTGAAGATCCGCTCGATCCGCTCCGCCGGGATGCCCTTCGCGACGAGGTTGCCGCGGAAGGCGTCGGACACGGCGATGGTCCGAGCCGCGGAGCTGTGCGCGATGACCTCCGCCTGGCGGGCGAGACGCAGCCCGAGGGACGACTCGTCGAGCAGCCCGGTGGTGACCGCCCCGTCGGTGACGATGTCCTGCAGCCAGATCAGCCACGGGATCCGGCGCACCTTCGCCGTGACCATGGCCGGTAGGAGCGCCGGGAAGCACGGCGTGACGGCGATGATCGCGTCGCACGGCGGCAGCAGGGGGGCCACCGTGCTCTGGGCCGCCGCGAAGCTGAACTCCTGGCGCATCCGCTGCAGTCCGCTGTCGCGACCGATCCACAACGGCAGTCGCATGACCGACACCCCGTCGCGGCGCTCGCGGTAGGGCTTCAGACGGAACCCCCAATGCGGCTCCGGGTAGTGCGGGTGGGCGGCGACGACCAGAACGTCGTGCCCACGGCGCTGGAGTTCGCCGGCGAGCATGGCGCTGAGCGGCGCGATGCCCTGGGGCTCAGGGTCGTAGTTGTAGCTCCAGAGCTGGACTCGCAGCAAAAGTGAACCTTGTGAAAAAACGCTCCTCCAGTCGCGGAGGACGGCATCAGATTACAGGCTCCCGGGAATACGTCTGAGATCGTCGATGCAGTGGCGGCGATGGTCCCGATGGTCGACTATTCTTCGCCGGCCGCTACTTCCTCTAGGAGCACCCCCATTTCCGCACCGCACGCTTCAGCTGACGATTCCGCTCAGTCCTCCTCGCTCCAGACGGTCCTACGGATCCTGCGTCGCCGGAGAACCTTGGTGCTCGCGTGTGTCGCTCTGGTCGCGCTCACGTCAGTGGTCTCGTCGGTCACCTCGACGAAGGAGTACACCGCGACGGCGACGTTGTACTTCCGTGACCCTGGGTTCGATCAGCGCCTGTTCGACTCGTCGTACCTCGCCCCCTCGCGTGATCCGGCCCGTGAGGCCGCGACCAACCTGCGTCTGGCCTCTCTCAAGGTCGTGGCGGAGCGCGCATCACGCAAGCTCAGCGGGCTGACGGTGGATGAGATCGAGTCGAAGGTCAAGGTCCAGGGTGCTGGGCAGTCGGACCTGGTCGAGGTTGCAGCGACCGACCAGAGCCCTGTGCTCGCCGCCAAGATCGCCAACCGCTGGGCGACGGAGTACATCGCGTTCCGACAGGCAGCCGACCGATCCAAGATCCGTGAGGCTCAGGGGTTGGTGGCGAGTGAGCTGGCCCAGCTCGGGCCCGAGGGGCGTCAGACGGCGCGCGGACGCTCGCTGCAGGATCGCGGCGAGCAACTCCAGATCCTCGCGAGTCTCCAGACCGGGAACGCCGAGCTTGCACAGGCGGCGTCCCCACCCACATCTGCGTCGTCGCCCCGCCCCGTGCGCGCAGCGATCCTGGGCTTGGTGGGAGGGATCTTCCTCGCCGTCATCGCGGCGCTCGCGGCCGAGCGCCTGGATCGGCGGATCCGGGACGAGAACGAACTCGGGGAACTGGCTGAGCGTCCGGTGCTGGCCGCCATCCCCCGGAGTCGCGGTACCGGACGAGACAACCTCGATCCCGTGCAGAGCGAGGCGTTCCGGATGCTCCGCGCGAACCTCCGCTACTTCAACGTGAAGCAGCAGATCCGTACGGTCGTCGTGACGTCTGCCGAGCGGGGGGACGGGAAGAGCACCGTGGCGCTCAACCTCGCGAGAGCGGCGGCTCAGACGGGCACGCGCACGATCCTCGTCGAGGCGGATCTGCGGCTTCCGAGCCTGGGGAACTCGTTGACGAATCCCGTCGGGTACGGACTGGCCGACGTCCTGGCCGGGACCCAGTCGCTCAGCAGTTGCATCACGCAGGCGTCCGCGTGGTCGAGCCAGGACGACGGTCGGGCAGGCACGATCGACGTCCTGTTCGCCGGGAGCCCGCCGCCCAACCCGGCCGACCTCCTGGAGTCCGAGGCGCTGCGCGCTCTGCTCGCCGAGCTCGCCGAGGAATACGGCCTCGTCGTCATCGATACACCGCCGACCGTGGTCGTCGCGGACGCGGTGCCGCTTCTCGCGGAGGTCGACGGTGTGATCGCCGTCGGGCGTCTCAACGGCACCCACCGTGACGCCTTCGCGCGCGCCATTCTCCAGCTACGGAACCTCAACGCTCCTCTCCTGGGTGTCGTTGCGAACTTCGTGTCCGGCGGCGACGCCTACACCTATGGGGGCGCGTACTACCAGCAACCGGTGCCCCAGGCGGAGTCGGAGCGTCCTCTGAGCGGGGCAGGCAAAGACCTCAGCTCGTGAGCACGCCGCTCAGAGCCCTTCCGGGGCACGGCTGGCGTTTCCCCGCTGCTGCACTGCTACTCCTGGCCGGTGTTGCCATAGCGCTCGGTCTGCTGCTCTCGCGGACGGAGCGGTTCACGACGGGCCCGGATGTGGTGGTCGCGTCCATCGCCGTCATCGCGGTGACGGCACTGCCTCTCGTCTGGAGGGGCCTCGCAGGACGGCTCGACTTCTTCGAGCCCATCGTGATCTCAGCGGTCCTGATCGGACTCCTCTTTGGGGTAAGGCCGCTGATTCAGATCGCGTCGGGTGACCTGACGTACCACGGCAGTTACGACGTCAGCGCGAAGTTCCCCGCGGCCGTCGCGCTCGGACTCCTCGGCGCTGTCTCCTTCGTCATCAGCTACGAGGCATACCTCGCGATCGCCGCCCGCCGGCATGGCGAGCGGCATGCCTCGCGCCGTCTGGAGTTCCGCTCCGATCTCGTCGTGCGCACCGCCGCCATCGCAGCGGGTGCCGGTCTCGCCCTGTTCCTGTTCCACCTCCAACGAACCGAGTCGATCGTCGGAGGCTTGCGTCTCATGATGCAGGGACGTTCGCAAGCGTTGACAGAGGCAACGGCCAACTCCTCCGAGTACCTGAGCTCAGCTCCCGTCCTCGGTGCGTGCGCCGCCATCGCAATAGCGAGCGTCTCACGGTCCCCCACCCTTCGCACGAGAGCGGCGATAGTGGTCATGGCGAGCATCCCGGTGCTCATCTTCCTCCTGATCGGAAACCGCCGGTTCATCGTCCCCTCGATCGTGATCCCCATCGTCGTCGGGTTCCTGGTCAAGGGAAGGAGACCTCGCCGTTCCGTCGTGCTGCCGGTTGCGGTCGCCGCGTTCCTGCTGCTCGCGATCATCCCCTACGCCCGGTCAGCCGGCGCCCGCGAGCAGGCCGGTGGCTTCTTGAACATCGTGACCTACGGACTGTCCAACCCGGAGAAGCCCGCCACCGCCTTCATGACCGGGTACGACACGGAGATGGTGGTCGCGCTGGCGATGCAGGTAGAGAGTCTGGAGGCGACGGGGCACTACTCGTTCGGACGTGCGACCGTCGGTGACCTGCTTCTGGCGCCCGTTCCGAGTGCGCTCTTTCCCTCGAAGCCGCAGACCGCGCGGAACGAACTGCTGATCGACGTCACTGGTGTCCCGTGCCAGACGACGGGCCAGACCTCCTGCCCGGATTTCTCGGTCGTCGGAACCTTCTACCAGGACTGGCACATCCTCGGCGTGATTCTCGGAATGGGGGCCCTCGGATGGGGAGCTGCTGCGGCCTGGCGAAGACATCTCGTCCAGCCGAGGAACCCGTACCGAGCCGTCATCGTCGCCGTCGTGGTGGTCCAGCTCCCGATCATCATTCGGGCCGGGTTCATGCCCGCGTTCTCCTGGAGTCTGTACTTCGTGCTCCCGACGCTGCTGATACTCCGGTTGTCCCAGGTGCAGTTCAAGCGCGGTGGAGCCGTGAGCCCTTCACGACCCACGGCCCAGTGATGCGTCGTCCTCCGGTCGCAGAAGTGTGATGCCGCGTCACCCCGTCGTCCTCGTACAGACCGCGATCGGCGACTACCGCCAACGCGTCATGGAAGCCCTGGTCGATGCCCACGGACCGTCCTTCCAGGCGTTCGCGGGAGATCAGTACTTCGACCCGTCGACAGTCACCCGCG
>NZ_JBFIGP010000240.1:0-5900 GCF_041602235.1 Paraconexibacter sp. | reverse complement strand
CTTCCTGATCGGCGAAGTTCGAGGCGCAGGCATCCAGGACGCTGCCGTAGGACCTTCCGTACATGGTGTCTCTCTCCCGTTCGGTTCTCTCGAGGTTCAGCGCTGCGGGCCGTTGCGCTCGCCGGCCGAGCGCAGGACGGCCGGATCGCAGGAGGCGGGTACCGGGCCCGCGGTGACCAGCAGCGGCCCAGCGGCGCCGGGCGTCGCCAGGACGTCGGCGAACGTGGCGGCGGTGGCGAAGACCGCTGGGTCGACCAGGCCGTGCTGCGGGTCGGCGACCGCGCCGTAGCCGTCGACCTCGACCCGGCCGTCGTGACAGAGCGCCGCCGGCGTCCCGATCGTGCCGAGCCGTCGCACGAGGGGACGGTGTGCCGACGCGATGTCGGCCGGATCGAAGGCGCCGGGATCCGTCTCCCACACCAGGACGCGGTCGGCTCCGTGCTCGGCCAGCGCTGCCGCGTAGGCCGCGATCACGTCCGCGCTGACGTCGAGCAGATCGATGCCCTCGTCGCCCTGCGGATCGAGCTCGAAGGCCCGGCAGGCTGCCGCCGCGACGGTGGCGGGGCCGGTGACCGACGCCGCGACGACCACCCCGGGGAAGAGCCCGGCCAGCGTCCGCACGGCTTCACCGACCGCCAGTCCGGCCGGCGTCTGGGCGAGGACGACGTCGCCGACGGCGTCGACGTCCGACACGGGCCCGGTCAGGGCGGACGCCTCCAGGCCCAGGTCGTGGTGGCTGACGATCCAGTCGGGACGGGCCAGCTCGACCGCGTCCCGCAACGTGTAGGCCCACGTCGTGGGATCGTCGACGAGCGACGGGGACCGGCCCGTCAGCTCGGCGGCGACCTCGGACAGGACCGGCGCGAACGTCACTCGTCCTCCGCCCACTCCCACGCGCCCAGGAACGGCACGCCTTCCGGTGGCGCGTCCCGCCGCCAGCCGGCGACGAACTCGTCGTAGGGCAGACCCCGAGCGATCCGCGCCTTGCGGGCGGCCTCCCGGGCCGCGTCCGTCGCGGCGACGTCGGCGATGAGCGTCTGCGGGTCGTAGACGACGTGGTACACGGAGTCGGCCACGTCGGCGGAGATCAGCCCCCGCCGCAGATCGGTCATCACGTCCTGCGGCTCACGCTCGAGCGGATCGCCGTACCCGGCACCGCCGCCCATCCGCTGGATCCACAGCTCACCCTGACCGACGAGATCGGCGGGCCGGCACGGGGGCGTCACCTCGTAGGAGCCGGCGATCGGCTGCTGCTTGACCATCTCGACCGCGTCGAACGGGACGTCCTTGGCGCCTTCGCCGAGCGTCTTGAGCATCGCCTCGAGACCGCCCTCCGGCTTGACGACCGTGAGCGGCGAACACGGGTTGGCGTAGCCGCCGAACAGGCCGTTGTGGACCGGGAAGCGTCCCCCGCCGGAGGTCACCGCGAAGGCGAACATCGGGCTCTGGTAGAGCATGTAGGCCCACTCGACCGATGCTCCACCGCGGTACTTGCCGAACCCGTGGTTGTTCTCCGGGATGCGCCGCCACAGGCCGAGCACCGGGATCTCGGTCTCGCGATCCTCGATCTCACCCCAGTCGGCCATCGACGCGAAGAACGGGCCGGCCGCGTGCTCACCGTCGCGGTTGGAGTGCGCCCCACCCCCCATCGCGTTCAGCTCGACCGAGATGTTCGCGGTCGCCTGGACGTGCTGGGTGACCCCTCCGTACTGCAGCGTCGGGATCATCGAGTACCACGGCGCGATGACCTCGGTGGTCTCGGGCTTGCCGAACAGCGCCTTGGTGAAGCACGAGTGCGCGCCCGCGGCCAGGTAGAACACGGTCATCATCGACAGCGAGGTCGGATGATCGGTCGTCGCCGCGAACACCGACCCGGGTTCGATCTCGAAGTCGATCGCCGAGATGTACGCCGCGTTGCGTGGCAGGTCCGCCCAGATGAAGTTCATGAGGTCGTTGGCGATCATCGCCTTGGCCCCGTGCATCTGGGTGTTGATCGCACGATCGATCGCCGGCGCCGATCCGGCGGTCCGCAGCGTCAGCGTCGTCCCGCGCTTCTCGACCTCGCAGGCGACCTTGACGAGCCGCTCCTCCAGCAGCGTCGAGTCGGAGAACGTGACCGCCCGGTACACCCCGTCGGGCCAGGCGGTGAAGCGCCGCCGGACCTCGGCCTCGGTGTTCTCCAGCATCGACCGCAGCGTCGCGACCAGGAGCTCCGGCGACTGCTCGACCATCATCTCGTGGAGGCGCTGCACCACCTTGTGGCAGGCGGCGAGCTTCGAGCGCATGTCGATCAGCCACAGCAACGGGTCGCGCACGTGGTTCTGGAACAGGTTCACCGTGTCCCGCCGCAGCGTGTAGTTCTCGCCGACCTTCATCGGCGAGATCCGCAGACCCTCCTGGTACGGCGACGTCGCACGGGGCGCGAGGCCGCCCGGATCGGTCGCCGCGCCGTTCTCGCCCTCGTGGATCACGGCACCGACCCAGGCGATCTGCTCCCCCTCCCAGAACAGCGGAAGGAGCAGGGTGTGATCGGGGTTGTGCATGCCCCCGTAGTTGGCGTCGTTGTGGTAGAAGACGTCGCCTTCCTTGATCCCGACGGTGGGCTCGTCCCGCCACTTCTCGTGGATGAAGCGCGGCACCGGCGAGGCGGACGCCGAGAACACCTGCACGCCGCTGGACGTGCAGATCGCGAGGTCCCCGCCGAGCGTGTAGATGCCGACCGTGAGGTCGCCCCACTTCGCCGCAGGTGCCGCGCTGACCTGCTGCAGCATGTCCTTGGCGCTCTCGAGGATCGCCTCGATGCGGCTCTGCGCGACCGTCATCGCGACCTGGTCGGTGATGGTCTCCAGCGCACGGTCCTCACGCTCGGTGCGCGGCCGCAGGCTGTTGTCGCCCGTGATCGAGGGATCCGGCCCGTACATGACGGGCGCGCCGTCCATCAACTGGGCGAAGAACGCGTCGGCGTCGATGCCGGCACCTGCGGCCGGACGGTCCTCGCCGACGCCGGCGTCCGACGGTGTCGTGGTGCTCATGTCAGGCCTCCTGGGTGAGGGTGAAGAATCCGTACTCGTCCATCCGCCCGGTCCATCCGGGCTCGATCAGGACCGTCGTGTCCGAGGCTTCGACGACCGCGGGGCCGTCGATCTGGTGGCCCGGTCCGATCGCGGCGTAGTCGAACACCGGCGTGGGCGTGAATCCCTGCCCCTCCCACCAGCATTCGCGCTCTCCCGTCCGGGCTGCGTCCACGCCGCGGTCGACGTTCGCGAGGGGGGACAGGGACCAGCGCTCCCGCGGCACCCAGGCGCGAACCCGGACCGCGTCGATCGACACGCCGATCTCACGCGTGAGCGCGAGGTCGCCGAACCGGTCGGCGTACTCGTCGAAGTACGCCTGGATCACCGCGGCGAGGTCGTCGCGCGACTCGAGGCGATGCACGGGACTGGCGATCGTGATCACGTAGATCTGTCCCGTCGAGCGGATGTCCAGCTCGACGGTGAACCGGACCCGGTCACGCTCGTACCCCTCGTCCCCGAAGTCCGTGTAGGCCTTCTCCTTGAACTCGTCGACGATCACGTTGAACGCGTCGAAGTTCTCGAAGGCCTGCTTGGTCAGCGGGTTGAACAGCACGAACCAGGCGCTCTTCTCGTACACGTGCAGCAGCTCCAGGCCGGCTGCGCCCGAGGCGGAGAAGACCGAGGAGTGCGGCGGCACGACGACGCGCGTGGCGTTCAGCGCCGACGCGTATCCGCAGGCGTGCAGCGGACCACCACCGCCGTAGCTGAAGATCGTGAAGTCCGCCGGGTCGTAGCCCTTGAGCGTGATCTCCTTGAAGATCTCGTCGCCCATCTGCCGGTCCACCACGCGCCGGATGGCCCGCGCGGCCTCGACGGCGTCGAGCCCGAGCGGCTTGCCGACCTTGCGTTCGATCGCCCGCTCGGCGCGGCGCTTGTCGAGCGAGAACCCACCGCCGTGGTAGGTGTCGGGATCGAGGTAGCCGAGCACGAGGTTGGCGTCCGTGACCGTCGGCTCGGTGCCTCCCTGCCCGAAGCAGGCCGGACCGGGCGTGGACCCGGCGCTGCGCGGCCCGACCGCGACGCCCGCGACCGGATCGACCCGGGCGATGGATCCACCGCCGGCGCCGATCGCCTTCAGGTCCATCATCGGTGCCTGGACGCGCCAGCGGTCGATGACCGGGTTGAACTCGTAGAACCGCACCGACCCCTGGACGACGATGCCGACGTCGAAGGAGGTGCCTCCCATGTCCGTGGTCACGACCTTCTCGTAGCCGTGGTGCTGCGCGAGGTCACGGGCGCCGAACAGGCCGGAGACCGGACCCGCGTGCACCGTCTTGATCGGCGTGGTGCGCGCCAGGCTGCCCATCCCGCCGGTGTTGTGCACCATCAGCAGCTGACCCCGGTAGCCGCGCGACCGCAGTTCGTCCCGCAGGCCGGACAGCCGGTCGGACGTGAAGCGGTGCAGGTAGCCCTCGATGATCGCGGTCATCGTCCGCACGTACTCGCCGGACCGCCGGGAGACCTCGTGGCTGAGGATCGTCGGGAAGCGACCGAGGTACGCGCTCGGGAACTCCTCCTCGATGACCTCGCGGACGGCGATCTCGTGCGCAGGGTTGGTGTGCGCGTGGAGCAGTCCGACGATGAACCCGCGGACGCCGGCGTCGACCAGGTCGTAGACCCGCTCGCGGACCTCGTCGCGATCGATCGGGATCAGGGGCGTGCCGGCCCAGTCGATCCGCTCTCGGATCGCGGTGATGTGCTCCGGCGGGATGAGCGCCAGCGGCCGCTCGGCGCGGGCCAGGTCACGGGTCATCGTGGCCGGGAGTCCGTCGCCCCACTGGCGGCAGCGGCCGATCGTGACGGTGTCCTCGTGCCCCAGGGTCGTGATGAGCCCGAGCCGCGGACCGGTTCGCTCGATCAGCGCATTCGTGCCCAGCGTCGTCGCGTAGCGGATCGCCTGCGTGTCGGCGAGCAGCGAATCGGTGTCCGTCTCGAGCGTCGCCGCGATGTCCTCGACGGCCCGCATGAACCCCAGCGAGAGGTCGTGGTGGGTCGTCAGGGCCTTTGCCGTGGCGACCGTCCCGTCGACGGTCGCGAAGCAGTCGGTGAACGTGCCACCGATATCCACGTTGATCTCCATCACGCCTCCTCAGTTGCCGCAACGCTCGCCTTGAGCGCATCGATGTCGATCTGGATGTCATGGGTGAGCGGATGCCCGGGCGGGAGGTACTCGACCTCCACCTGGGCACCGCAACCCGGGCAGTAGCACTCGACGATCTGGCACCACTTGGCGTCCGGGGCCAGGGTCGAGTCGCCCTCGAACCCGGGCGGGTGAACCTCGGCGGGATCGCGAGCCGCGATCAGCAGCCCGCGCTTGTAGTTCTTGCGTGCGTCGCCGATCTCGTGATCGCAGCGGCGGCAGCGCCAGGTCTCGTCCTCGAGATCGATGGCCAGGTACTCCGTGACGACGTGACGGGACATCACGCCTCCTCTCGTGTCAGGCGCTCAGCGTTGTACTCGTCGATCCGCAAGGACCACCCGGGCGGGACCGCGCAGGTGGTCTCACCGGACTCCACCAGTGCTGGACCGGTGATCCGGGCGCCACGCGGAAGCTCGGCGCGGTCGAAGATCGCGGTCGTCACCGGGCCGTGATCGGGCCAGTGGACCTCGGTGTCGGCGGCCGGGGTCGGTGCGGACTCCGGTGCCTCCTGCGCGTCGAAGGCGAGGTGCGGCATCTCGCGCACGGCCTCCACGACCAGCGTGCTGGAGCCGTTGCTCCCGACGGTCCGGACGTCGAGCGTCACGTCGTCGGCGCCGAACCCCTCACCGCGCATGTCCCGCAGGGCCCGGGCGCGCAGCGCGTCCTCGTCGCCGACAGCGCCCTCG
>NZ_JBFIGP010000239.1:0-5927 GCF_041602235.1 Paraconexibacter sp. | reverse complement strand
GCCCGCGTTCCTCGGCGAGCCGGGCCAGCCGCTCCGTGTCGACCTCGTTGAGGTCGAACCCCGTGAGCTGGCGCGGCGCTCCCCGGTGCACGAGGCCGAGATCGATGATCCCGTCGCCGCAGCCGACGTCGCCGACCACCTGGTCGGTGAGGTCCAGCCCGTCCGCGGCGAGGAAGTCCAGCACCTCGCCGGGCGCGTGCACGTAGTGCTCTTCGAACC
Source organism: Paraconexibacter sp. (assembly GCF_041602235.1). Lineage (GTDB taxonomy): Bacteria > Actinomycetota > Thermoleophilia > Solirubrobacterales > Solirubrobacteraceae > Paraconexibacter. The sequence continues at coordinate 5,708 of NZ_JBFIGP010000239.1, read as the reverse complement.
AGTCGCCCACGCGCGTCAACCGGACGTGCGGACTTGCTCGCGGTCCTCACCGGACGGCAACTCGCCCGCGGAGGCCGGAGGTCCGCCGTTGGTCCCCGACCCCTTGCGAGCCGCACGCGCCAACCCTCGCAGCCGGCTCACCACGGTGAGCGGGCCCACGACGAGCCAGCGGGTCGCCGGACGCTTGGCCAGCGCGGCGAGGGTGCGCTGCGCGTCCTCCGGCAGGAGCGCCCCCTGCGGCCCCACCAGCGCCAGGCCGGTGCCGCCGATCCCGTGCCGCAGGCCCCAGTACCGCGCATCGGCGACCAGGCTCTCCGCCACGACGCGCGCCGCGGGTGGATTGGGCAGGAGCGCCGCGTCGCGGTAGGCCTGCAGGAGGCCCGGGCCGGTGCGATCCCACCGCAGCGGGCTGCCGGCCTCGCGCACCACGCTCACCTGCGCCTCCCGGCGCGCGGGATCGCTCAGCACGCCGATCACGGCGTCCGCGCTCGCGTCCGCGTCCCACGGCACGAGGAGCGCAGCTTCGGCCGGCAGCAGCTCGGCGAGCGAGGTCTGCGCGGCGAACAGGCACGGGACCCCCGCCGCGGCCGCCTCGAACGGCACCAGGCCGAAGCCCTCGTAGGTCGTGGGATAGAGGACCGCGGTGCAGGAGCGCAGCAGCCACTCCTTCTCGGCCTCCGGCACGGTGCCGAGATCCACCACGGCGTCCGCGAGCTCGGGGCGCGCGGCGAGGATCGCGGCCTCGTCGGCCGACGAGGACCCGAACTGCACGGGCGGGCCGGCGAACACCAGGCGTCCCGCCCATCCGTGCCGGGTCCGCAGCGCGTGCAGCAGCTCGAGCGCGAAGACGCGGTTCTTGTGCCGGAAGTCCGCGCCGAGGCACAGCAGGAACGGACGGTCCCCGAGCATCCGCTCCGGGGCCCTGGGCTCCTCGCGGGCGACCACGACCTGGTGGTCGACGCCGATGTGGACCACGCGGGCCCGCTCGGGGTCCACGAGGTCCTCGGACACGGCGTCGTCCCGCGCGTGCCCGGAGAAGAACAGCGTCATCGCGCTGAGCGCCGCGACCTCGCGCATGAGCTGACGGTAGGCGAGCCACGCGGTCGCGTCCGGGTAGTAGCTCGGGTTGCGGTAGCCGATCAGGTCCTGCTGCGTGACGATGATCCGCTCGCCGAGCCCGGCGAGCAGCTCGACGTCCTCGAGCCGCTGCACCTGCCACGGGCGATGGACGATGTCGTCGCGCTCGGCGCGCTCCGCCTCGGCGAGCGAGATGCGCTGCACGCCCGGCAGCTCGTGCAGCGCGTGCAGCGCGTAGTCGCCGACGTCGTCGGGCAGCAGCGCCCGCACGCGCACCTCCCCGGTCCGCTCGAGCGCGGCGATCAGCTCGAGGATGTGCACCTGCGTCCCGGTGGCGATCGGCCCCAGCGCGCGGGCGTCGATCGTCACCCGCAGGCCGCGCATCTCGCGGGCGGCGACGCTCAGGGCCCGTGCGAGCGGACCCTCCGTGTCCCCGGCGGCGTCGGCGACGATGTCGGCGTAGTAGGGGTAGCGGGCCCGCACGATCTTCTCGTGCGCGAGCTGGATCTCCGACCGACGCTCGAGCGCGTCGAACGACCCGCCTCCGTGGTGGGCGACGAGGACGTCGTCGGCGAGGACGTGCTGCAGGCCCCGGGCCAGGCAGCGCTGGGAGAAGTCGACCTCCTCCCCGTAGCCGGGCGCGAACACGAGGTCGAACGCTCCGACGAGGTCGAGCGCCTCGCGTCGCACGTACAGGCAGTGGCCGATGGCGACCGGCAGCCGTGGTCGCAGCCGCAGCGACGCCCTGCGCACCCGCGCGGCGGCGTCGTCGAGCTGCACGCCGTCGGGCAGGCGCGGGAGCGGGGTGTTGCGCACCGGGACCGACACGATCGTGCCGTGGTTGGTCAGCGGGGTGGCGGTGGCGACCGTCGTGTCGCTGTGCGCGGCGTCGCGCAGCCCCTCGAACCAGCCGTCGGCGACCACCACGTCGGAGTTGACGATGATCACGTCGGCGGGCGCGCTCGCCGCGAACGCCGCGTTGACGTTGCCGACGAACCCGAGGTTCTCCGCGCCCCGCATCCAGGTCACCTCGTGCCGCAGTACCCCCTCGGCGTCCAGCGCGCGCACGAACTCGTGGCTCGCGGGCTCGGGCGTCTGGTCGTCGGCGACGAGGATCTGCACGCTGGTCGGCGTGTGGGCGAGGATGCTGCGCAGGCACCGCACGAAGTGCTCGTGCCCGCCGTAGAGCGGGATGCACGCGACGACGTCGCCGCGCCTGACGTCGAGGTGCTCGCCGGTGGCGAGCTCACGCAGGGGCATGGCGCGAGGCTATCGCGAGGCCCGACGGACGGGCCCGCCCCTGGCTGCGGGGGTACAGTTCCCCCGTGCCCGAGACCCAGGAATCCGCCGGCTTTCGCTTCCTGCGCGAGAGTCAGGGTGACGAGCCCTGGCCCTGGTTCTCCGAGCACTACGAGCAGGCGCCCGCCGAGCTCCTGGACTTCCTCGGGCAGGACGGCATCACGCTCGAGGGCCGGTCGGTGGCGGACGTCGGCTGCGGCGACGGCATCATCGACCTGGGGATCCTCGCCGCCGGGAGGCCCGCGAGCCTCGTCGGCTTCGACCTCCAGGCGCCGGACCTCGGATCGTTGCGCGACGAGGCCCGTAAGGCCGGGGTCCTCGACGGCCCGCTCCCGTCCGCCCTGGAGTTCCGCACCTGCACCCCGACGACCCTGCCCGCCGCCGACGCCGCGTTCGACGTCGTCGTGTCGTGGTCGACGTTCGAGCACGTGCAACGCCCGGTGACCGTGTTCCGGGAGATCCGCCGGGTGCTGCGCCCGGACGGCTTCATGTTCCTGCAGATCTGGCCGCTCTACCACTCCCAGCACGGCTCGCATCTGTGGCCGTGGTTCCCGGCCGGGTTCGCGCACCTGCGACACGGCTCCGACGAGATCGCGGCGGCGCTCGCCGAGGCCCACCCCGACCGGCCGCGCGACGTGGAGTTCGTGCTCGAGGAGTACCGGGAGCTCAACCGGGTCACGGTCGACGACCTGCAGCGCGCGATCCTCGCCGCGGGCATGGTCATCACGAAGTTCGAGCTCATGACCGGGACCGTCCACGTCGACCGGTCGCTGTCGCGGACCGCGCTGAGCGACCTGGGGATCAGCGGCATCAAGCTGCTCGCCGTCCCGATGCCGCCGCGCGGGTCGGACCCGCCCGACTGAGCGGCGGGCGCGTCCCGCGGGTCAGGCCGAGCAGGCGCGGACCGCGGCGCTGACCCGGACGGCCCACGCCTGATCGATGCCGTCGGGAGCGGTCGTCACCGCGAGCCGCTCGCCCGGCGCGACCGTCGCCAGCGGCGAGACGATCGTGCCGTTGGCGAACCGGCGCAGCAGGAGCTGGGCCGGTTCGCCCCCGTCGGGCGCCGCGAGCACGATCGACCCCTCCGGGGGCAACGGGACGTCGCTGCCGGCGGCGAACGCCGTGCACCCGCGCAGCGCGCCGCGAGCGGTGGCCGGTCGCGTGACGGGCGGCACGATCTGCGACAGCACCACGTCGGCGACGAGCCGGTCCGGCTCCTGGTCGCTGATCAGCGCCCGCTCGCTCTGCGCGGGCGAGCCGAAGTCCCGCACCGCGGCGAGGTACGGCCCGGCCTCGATCTGCGGAGCCGCTTCCGGAGCGGGCCGGTAGTCCGGGGCGACCTCGACCTCCGCCAGCTGCAGGGCGCTCACCCGCGCCTTGACGTGCTCGGAGTTGGCTCGCAGCGCATCCGCCTTCTGGTTGAGCGGCAGCAGGTTGCCGAGCACGGCGATCGCGGTCGCGACCCCGGCGACCGCCAGCGCGCGGCCCCGCAGCACGACGCCACGCGGCCACAGCTCGGCGGCGGCGAGTAGCACCAGAACCACCGAGGCGTAGAGGTACCGCGCCGCGCCAGGGTCGGCGAGCTGCGCGCGGGCCAGCGCGGTCAGGCCCCACAGGCTGACGGCGCCCGCGAGCACCGCGAGCAGGCGCGGGCTCGGGGCGCTGCGGGCGGTCCCCCACGCCAGGCCGAGCAGGACGAGCACCGCCAGGGTCGGGCCGGCCGTCGCGCCCAGGCCGGTCACGCCGCCGACGGCCGCCGCCAGCATCTGGAAGGCGTAGGCGGGCGCATCGTCGAGGTTGCCGGCCATCAGGTCGCTCTCGCCGTACTTCGCGCGCCACGCCAGGTACAGGGCCAGGGGCGCCGCGACGACCCGAGCGAGCCGGCGCCAGTCGCGCTGGACCACGGGTTCGATCACCGCGATCGCCAGGAACGAGACGCCCAGGGACGAGCAGCCGAGGCTGACGCCCAGGAGCACGGCGGCCGCCAGGTCACCCCCGCGACTGCGGCGATCGAGCGCCACGAGCATCCCCAGGCCGGCGGCGATCGAGCCGACGAAGCCGATCTGGAAGGCCCAGATGAGATCGTCGGCCGCGGACCCCAGGAACAGCAGGAGGGCGGCGCCGCACACGGCCGCCGCATCCCCGACACGCGAGCGCAGCACGACGAACAGCAGGGCACCCGCCAGCAGGTGCAGGCAGACCAGCGTCAGCCGGTAGGGCCAGTAGGCACCCAGCCCGGCGATCTGCAGCAGCAGCTTGTACAGCGCCACGGGGAACACGGACAGGTGGCCGTTGTGGCCGTCGAGCAGGCTGTCGGCGCTGAACCCGCGACGGCGGGTGATGAAGTCCCACTCGTCGTAGAAGAAGATCAGCCCGTGCCCGGCGTGCTGGATGACGATCGCGCTCGCGAGCATCAGCAGTCCGAGCACGGCGAGGGTCAACCGGGAGGGTCGGCGCGCACTGGGCATCGCTGCGGGACCGTAATGCATCCCGCGCCCGTCGTCGGACCCCGCAGGTCCGCAACCGTGGCGCGTCGCTAACGTTCTGCGTCCGTGTCGACCTCGACGATCACTCCGGAGCAGGCGGCTCGGGTCCGCCGCCTGCAGCAGCAGCCTGTCTCCGTGCAGGTGGACCACGTCCGCAAGACCTTCCGCCTTCCTCACCAGCAGTACCACACGCTCAAGGAGCGGGTCCTGCATCCGTTCCGCTCGATGACCTACGACGAGCTGCACGCCCTGCAGGACGTCCACGTCGACATCCGCCGCGGGGAGTTCTTCGGGATCGTCGGGCGCAACGGGTCCGGCAAGAGCACGCTGCTGAAGTGCCTCGCCGGCATCTACCGGCCCGACAGCGGCAGCGTGACGCTGCGGGGCCGGCTCTCCCCGTTCATCGAGCTCGGCGTCGGATTCAACCCCGACCTGACCGCGCGGGACAACGTCGTCATCAACGCGGTGATGATGGGGCTCTCGCGCAAGGAGGCCAAGCGCGCCTTCGACGAGGTCATCGCGTTCGCCGAGCTCGAGGAGTTCGTCGACCTCAAGCTCAAGAACTACTCCTCGGGCATGGCCGTGCGGCTCGGCTTCGCCACCGCGATCCAGGTCGACGCGGACGTCCTGCTCGTCGACGAGGTGCTGGCGGTGGGCGACGCGGCGTTCCAGCAGAAGTGCTTCGAGGAGTTCCACCGCCTGCGCGCCAGCGGCAAGACGATCGTCTTCGTCACCCACGACATGAACGCGACCGAGCGCTTCTGCGACCGGGCGATGCTGATCGAGCGCGGGGACGTCATCGACATCAACGAGCCGCACGTCATCGCCCGCGCCTACAACGAGCTG
>NZ_JBFIGP010000238.1:0-5930 GCF_041602235.1 Paraconexibacter sp. | reverse complement strand
GCGGTGGCGGATCAAGCTGCCCAAGCGGATCTCCCGCACCACGGATCTGATGGGCTTCGACGTCGTCTACAGCAACGCGTACTCGTCGTTCGAGATCGGGGCGAAGGTCGGGAAGACCGTGCCGACGAAGAAGAAGAAGTCCTCGACGTCGAAGAGCCGCAAGCGATGAGCGCCGGCACGCTGCCGGCCCGCGTCGAGATCCGCGAGGTCGGACCGCGCGACGGCTTCCAGAACGAGCCCGAGGTGATCGCGACGGCGGACAAGATCCGCTTGATCGACCAGCTGATGCGGACAGGGCTGCGGCGCATCGAGGTGACCTCGTTCGTCCGGCCCGACGTGCTGCCGCAACTCGCCGACAACACCGAGGTGCTGGCCGGTATCGACCCGCCGGCCGGGGTCTCCCGCAGCGTGCTGATCCCCAACGAGCGCGGGCTGGACAACGCCCTCGCGGTCGCGGAGCTCTTCGACGAGTGCGGCGTGTTCCTCTCGGCGTCCGAGACGCACAACAAGAGAAACGTCAACCGCACGATCGCCGAGTCGCTCGAGGGGCTGAAGGCCGTGATCCCGCGGGCGCTGGAGGCCGGCAAGAAGGTCGAGGCGGTCATCGCCACGAGCTTCGGTTGCCCGTACGAGGGGCACGTGCCGCAGGAGCGCGTCCTGGAGCTCGCGGTCGCCCTGCGCGACGCGGGCGCGACCGAGCTCGGCTTCGGCGACACGACGGGGATGGCCAACCCGCTGCAGGTGCGCGGCTTCTTCGCCGCCGCCCGCGAGGCGCTCGGCCCGGAGGTCGAGGTGACCGCACACTTCCACAACACCCGCGGGCAGGGCCTCGCCAACGCGCTGGCCGCCCTCGAGGCCGGGTGCACGAGCTTCGAGTCGAGCTTCGGCGAGCTCGGCGGCTGCCCGGTGCCCAAGGGCGCGACCGGCAACATCGCCAGCGAGGACCTCATCTCGATGCTGCACGAGATGGGCGTGGACACCGGTATCGACCTCGGCAAGCTCCTGGACTGCTCCCGGGCGGTGGCCGAGGTGCTGGGGCGTCCGCTCGGGAGTCACACGCTGGTCGCCGGCCCGGTCGACTGGCACCGCTGAGCGGTCCTCCGGGACCCGTCGGCGGGCGTCGATAGCCTCGCGCCGTGCCGGGTTTCCTGACGATCCAGCCGTTCCGCGGCGATCAGGTCGCCGCGGGGGCGGTGGCGCTCACCGTGCTCGTCGGCGTGCTCGACCTGCGCCTGCGCGGCGAGGTCGGCGACGCCGGCCGGCTGGCCATCGTCGCGGTGGCGGTCGCGTTCGTCTCGACCCTCGCCTGGCGCTCGCCCTGGGAGGCGTCCAGTCCGCGCGGCTACCAGGTGGCGCTGATCGTCTGCGCCTGGGCGCTGTCCCTCCTGACGGCCCTGGAGGTCGCGGCCCTGCTCGACGCCGAGGCCGATGCGACGACGGTGACCTGGATCGCCGCGGCGACGACGGCGGTCGCCGCCGCGTGGGCCCGTGCGCGCGACACCGCGACGCTGACCCTGTTGGCGAGCCTCGCCGGGCTCGTGACGGTGGTGGCCGGGGCGCAGGCACTCGGCGACCCGTCCGACACCACCATCCGCTGGCTGCTCTTCCTCGCGGCGATCGTGCTCGCCCTCGCCGCCCTGGCCCGCCGCGATCGCCGCCCGCAGCACGCGGCGCAGATGGCCAACGCGGGCGGCCTCGCGGTCGCCGCGATCCTCGTCTCGGGCTTCCCGGACGTCTTCGCGGTCCTCGCCGCGCTCGGTGAGCCGGACGAGGTCGCGGGCGCACTGGGGACGGGTTGGGAGCTCGTGGGCCTCGCCGCCGGGTTCGGGCTCGTCGCCTACGGCGCCGTGGACGAGCACAGGGGACCGACGGCGGTCGGCGTGCTCGTGCTGGTGCTGTGGACGGTGGGCACGGGCAGCGCAGGAGGCCTCGTCGGGTGGCCGCTGCTGCTGGCGCTCGCCGCCGGCTTCCTGCTCACGGTCGGGCTGCGGCCGAGCACGCCGCTGCCGCCACCGCCCGGCCCGCCGGACCTGCCGGACGAGCCGCTGCCGCTGCCCTGGCGCGAGCGGCGCTGACCCCTCAGGTGCCCAGGGCGGCTGCGAACTCCGCGAACCAGTCCAGGGCGGCCGGGTTGGCCAGCGAGTCCCGGCTGGCGGCTCGCTCGACGGGCTGACCCATCAGGATCCGCTTCACCGGGATCTCCAGGATCTTCCCGCTCAGCGTGCGCGGGATCTCGGCGATCGCGTGGACCTCGTTGGGGACGTGGCGCGGGGAGCAGTCCTCGCGGACGCGCCGGGCGATCCTGGCGACGAGATCGTCGTCGAGCGTGGCCCCCGGTCGCAGCACGACGAAGAGCGGCATCCAGCCGTCGGGGTAGCCCTCGCGACCCGTCACGTCGACGACCAGGGCGTCCACGATCTCGTCCACCGCCAGGACGGCACGGTAGATCTCGCTGGTGCCCATGCGGATGCCGCCGCGGTTGATCGTCGAGTCGCTGCGCCCGTAGATGATCGCCGTCCCGCGGTCGGTGATCTCGATCCAGTCGCCGTGTCGCCAGACGGGCGGCGTGACGTCGAAGTGCTCGAAGTAGCTCTCGCGGTACCGGGAGCCGTCCTCGTCGCCCCAGAAGCCGACGGGCATCGACGGCATCGGCTGCGTGATCACGAGCTCGCCGACCGCCCCGATCTGCGGGTGGCCGTCCTCGTCCCAGCTCTGGACGTCGCAGCCCAGCGAGCGGGCCTGCAGTTCACCGAGGTGCACCGGCAGCGTCGGGACGCCCCCCACGAACGCGGTGCAGACGTCGGTGCCGCCGCTCGTCGAGAACAGCCACGTGTCCTGCCCGACGTGGTCGTACACCCACTGGAAGCCCTCCGGCGACAGGGGCGAGCCGGTCGACCCGACCGCGGTCAGCGCCGACAGGTCGCGGCCCTCGGCCGGCTCGACGCCCGCCTTCATGCAGCTCATGAGGAACGCGGCGCCGGTCCCGAACGTGGTGACGCCCGCGCGTTCGGCGAGGTCCCACAGCGTGTCGAGGTCGGGATGGCCGGGGTTGCCGTCGAAGAGGACGATCGACGCCGGGGTCAGCAGCACCCCGACGAGGAAGTTCCACATCATCCAGCCGGTGGTCGTGAACCACAGGACGCGGTCGCCCGCCTGCGCGTCGAGGTGCAGGTGCTGCTTCTTGAGCAGCTCGAGCAGGATGCCGCCCTGGCCCTGCACGATCGGCTTGGGGAGACCGGTGGTGCCGGAGCTGTAGAGCACCCACAGCGGATGATCGAACGGGACCCGGGTGAACGCGAGCTCGGTCCCGGTGGGACCGAACGCCTGCTCCCACGGCTGCGCGTCCCGCAGGGGCTCCAGGTCGGGATCGGCCGCGAGGTACGGGAGCACGACGGTGTGCTGCACGGTCGGCAGCTCTGCCTGCAGCCCGGCCAGCGTCTGGATGCGGTCGAAGTCGCGCCCGCCGTAGCGGTACCCGTCGACCGCCAGCAGCACGGTCGGCGAGATCTGGGCGAAGCGGTCGACGACCGAGCGCGCCCCGAAGTCGGGGGAGCACGAGGACCACGTCGCCCCGATCGACGCGCAGGCGAGGAAGGCCGCGACCGTCTCGGGGATGTTGGGGAGGTAGGCGACCACCCGGTCGCCCTCGCCGACGCCCAGCGCGCGCAGGCCGGCGGCGATGCGCGTGGTCTGCTCGCGCAGCTCCGCCCAGGTCCATGCGTCGAGGTCCCGCAGCTCCGACGCGTGCTGCAGCGCCAGGGCGTCGGGGTCCCGGTCGCGGAAGACGTGCTCGGCGAAGTTCACGCGGGCGTTGGGGAACCACTGCGCGCCCGGCATCTCGCGCGTCCCGAGCACCGGCTCCGCCGAGCCGTCGGCCTGGACCGCGAAGTACTCCCAGATCGACGCCCAGAACGTGTCCAGCTCGTCGACGGACCACTGCCAGAGGGCTGCGTAGTCGCCGACCTCGACGCCGTGGCGCTCGCGGACCCACGTGGCGTAGCGGGTCAGCTCGGCGGAGGCGATGCGCTCCTCGGACGGGGACCAGAGGGCAGGGGGCGCTCCAGCGCGCTCAGCGGCCACCGCGTCAGCTCAGCGGGTCGCCGCTGGTGAACGAGCCACCGGACGGCGCCTCGGGCGCCTTCGGGGGCGGGGCGGTCTGCTGCGGCGTGCTCTGGGGCGGCAGCGTCCCGGCAGGCGGGACGCCGGCGCCCACCTGGGTGGACTCGCTGAACGGCGGCCAGGTCTCCGTGAGCAGCATGTAGTAGCCGTAGGCCTTCACGTTGTAGCCGAGCCCGAGCAGGATCGCGCTGTGCAGCCCGTCGTTCTGCTTGCCGGTCACGACGATCCAGAACCAGGAGATCACCGAGGCGACCATCTGGACGATCTGCAGGGCGTAGGCGATCACGTACACCGGGATCAGGAGGATGATCCGCAGCAGGGTCTTGATCCGGTCGTACTGCTCGAGGGCCGGGGCGACCTGCACCTGGATCGGGTAGTCCGCGTCCTCGCCGAGCGAGAAGGGCGGGTAGGCGTCGGTGGCGAGGCTGATGTAGCCGTTGACGCGACCGAGGTAGCGGAGGAACCCGGCGTTGAAGCCGTACAGGCCTGCGGGGTAGCGCCCGGTGAAGACGATGGCGAACCAGGCGGCGACGACCGCGAAGAACGCGCCGATGCCGACGAACGCCGCCATGAAGAAGTGGGGGAACGCCAGCAGGTAGCGGAAGAACGTCGTGAGCCGGCTGCGAGGCTCGACGAACGGGACGGAGTAGCTGATCGGGTAGGCCACGGCGGACTCCAGGGCAGGGGGTGGAGCCCTCCTTCTACACGATCAGCCGGTCACCGTCAGCGTCGAGCTCATCCCGGCGCTCGCGTGGACCACGGGAGCCTGCAGCGTGCAGAACAACCGGTAGGTGCCCGGCCGCAGCTGCACGGTGGCGGTGCGCGCTCGTCCCGGCGCCGTGCGCTCCAGGTAGGCGGCGACCGAGTCGTCCTCGAGCCGGACGACGCGCAGGTCGTGGTCGTCCTCGCCCTCGTTCTGCAACTGCAGCCTCACGGTGCCGGCCGCCAGGCTGCCGCGCGAGAGCGTGGCGCGGTAGGCCGGGGTCTCCGAGACCCGCACGCCGAGCGCGCCGATCGCCGGCGGGGCGGCCACGGGGGCGTCCGTGGGCGCGGCGGGCGTGAGGGCGGCGAAGCCCTCGGTCGGCGGGGGCGCCGGGACGTCGGCCGGGGTCGTGAGCACCCCGCCGGTGGACACCGGGGGGCTCGGAGCGGGCGCGGTGGCCGGCGCGCTGCCGGTGAGCGGCGCGCGGCCCGGGATGCGCCCCTCCACCAAGGCCATGGGAGCGTGACGGCGGGCGCTCTCGCGCAGCACGCGGACCCGGCTGCTGCGCGCCCGCACCCGGGCGGCACGCCGCCGCGCCGTAGATCTCGCGGACCGGGCCGTACGCCGGACCGCCGAGCGCCGCGCGGTGCGCAGCTTCACCGCCCGGCGCTTGGCGACCTGGCCCGGGGTCGGCTTGGCGGCACGGTGCTTGCCGGCGGTCGCGTCCCGGGAGGCGGTCGGTGCGCCGTCGGCGGGCGCAGCCGCGCACATCAGGGCTCCCGCGACGAGGAGCGCGAGCGGCAGCGGGCGGGAACGGGCGGGACGGGACGGCAGCATCACTGGCGAGGGCATCGGGCACCGACCGGGCCTCCTCGCGCGACGCGGGTGCGGTCTGGACGTTCGTCCAGGGGCGCGGACCGCCCGACCTGGACGTTCGTCCTAGGTGGCGACGGCGGGCGGAGCCGCAGCCAGTTCGCGGTCCAGCGCCATGACCAGGGCCAGCGCGAACTCCAGGCAGCCGGCCATCGCCTCGGGGTCCACGTGCTCCGCCGTGTCGCGCTCGGTCCCGGCGTGGGGCGCGAGGTCCTGCGCGTCACGGCACCCGATC
>NZ_JBFIGP010000237.1:0-6028 GCF_041602235.1 Paraconexibacter sp. | reverse complement strand
GAGGAGGGCCTGCGGTGCTTCCCGGCCTTCGGGATGATGGGCCGCGCGGCCACCAGGGACGTCGAACTGGGCGGCCAGCAGATCAAGGAGGGCGACCGCGTGCTGCTCTGGTACATCGCCGCGAACCGCGATCCCGAGCGGTTCCCCGACCACCCCGAGCGGTTCGACATCACCCGCCAGAACGTCGACGACCACCAGGCCTTCGGGGCCGGCGGCCGGCACTTCTGCCTCGGCGCGTCGCTCGCGCGCATGGAGCTGCGGATCTGGATCGAGGAGACCCTGAAGCGCTTCCCCGACATGCGCGTCGACGGCGAGCCGAAGCGCATCCGGTCGCTGTTCCTGAATCAGTACACGGCGATCCCGGTCGCGCTGCGGTGACCGCCCCCGGTCAGCCCGACGTGCCGCGCTCCACGGTCTCCTTCAGGCGGGCCAGCCGACCGTCCCATGCGGCGTCTGCTGCGGCGAGCCAGGTCGCGGCCGGCTCGAGCGCGCCCTCGCTCAGGCGGTAGCGAACCTCCCGGCCGCCGGCGGGCGCGCGCTCGACCAGCCCGGCGTCGTCCAGCACCGCCAGGTGCTTGGCGATGGCCTGCCGGCTCATCGGCAGTGCTTCGGTGAGCGCGGGGACGGAGGTGGTGCCGTCCCGCAGCAGGGTCTCCACCATGACCCGCCGCGTGGGGTCGGCGAGCGCGGCGAAGACGCTGCCGAGCGCATCCGTCATGCGTGGGCGAGCGCCCCTGCGTGCGCACGCGCCAGCGCGATGAGCGGGAACGTCGGCAGCGACTCGGTGACGACGACGCGGGATCCGTCGGGCACCGGAGCGACCAGCACCTCGACGCGGGTCGCCGGCTCCTCGCCCCGCCACCACCACCACACCAGGCGGAAAGGCGCCTCGACGACCTCGACGTGAACCTCACGAGCCGCGTCGTCTTCGAGCCAGCGCGCGCGGCCCTCGTCCGTGGCGAGCGCCTCCCACACCTCGTCGGGTGTCGCGTCGATCTCCACCTCGCGCCGCACCTGCATCAGCTCGACCTCCGTCCTGACAACCAAGAAGTTGCCATTGTGCCACACTTGATGACAACCATTTGATTGTCATACGGAAAGGACCCGCACATGCCCCTCGTCCCGATGGTCGTCGAGCAGTCCGCCCGCGGGGAGCGGTCGTTCGACATTTACTCCCGCCTGCTGAACGAGCGGATCGTGTTCCTCGGCAGCGCCGTCGACGACGACGTCGCCAACCTCGTCGTGGCCCAGCTCCTGCACCTCGAGAGCGAGGACCCGGACAAGGACATCTCGCTGTACGTCAACTCACCCGGCGGCGTGATCTACGCGGGCCTGGCGATCTACGACACGATGCAGTTCATCAAGCCCGACGTGCAGACCATCTGCTGCGGGATCGCCATGAGCATGGGATCGCTGCTGCTCATGGCCGGAGCACCGGGCAAGCGCTTCGCGCTCCCGAACAGCCGCATCCTGATCCACCAGCCCAGCGGGGGATACCAGGGCCAGGCCAGCGACATCGAGATCCACGCGAGGGAGACCATCGAGCTCCGTGAGCGCATCGACGAGCTCTACGCCCACCACACGGGCCAGCCGGTCGAACGGGTGCACGAGGACATGTCGCGTGACCGGTTCTTCACCGCCGAGCAGGCCCGCGAGTACGGACTGATCGACGAGGTGATCACCACCCACCGACTGTCCCGCTCGACGACCGGGTTCGGGGACCGGGCGGGGTGAGGTCGCGGGCGGCGCTCAGGGGAAGGCCGGCGGGCGCTTCTCGAGGAACGCCGCCGCGCCCTCGATGCCGGTGGGCGATCCGGCCAGCTGGGAGATGCTGTCGGCCTCGGCGGCGAGCTGATCGGCGAACGCGGTCCGCGAGGACGCGGCGAGCAGGCGCTTGACCGCACCGTGGGCGGCGCGCGGGCCGGCGGCCAGCTTGGCGGCGAGCTCCGCCACGCGAGCGTCCAGCTCGTCGTCGCCGACCACCTCCGTCAGCAGGCCGAGCTCCTTCGCCTCGTCCGCCTTGACCCGGCGGTTCGTGAGCATCAACTCGGTCGCGACGCGGTGCCCGACGATCCGCGGCAGCAGCCACGACGACCCGCCGTCGGGGGACAGCCCGATGGCCGTGTAGGCGACCGTGAACGATGCCGCGGGGGTGCCGATCGCGAGGTCGGCGGCGCACACGAGGCTCATCCCCGCGCCGGCCGCCGCGCCGTGCACCCTCGCGATCACGGGGGCGTCGAGCGCCGCGAGGGCCAGGAGGGCACCGTGCAGATCGGTGGCGAGGGCGTGCAGTGCCGCCTCAGGAGCGTCCGCGCCCGCGAAGTACTGGATGTCGCCACCGACGCAGAAGAAGCGGCCCTCCGAGCGCAGCACCACGACCCGGACGTCGTCACGCTCGGCGAGGCCTTCCGCGGCGGCCCGCAGCTCGCGGGCGAGATCCGGGCCGATCGCGTTCCCCGCGTCGGGCTGATCGAGCGTGATCGTCGCGATCCCGTCGGTGACGTCGAGACGGATCGTCGTGAAGTCGGTGGCCATGCGCGCAACCCTAGGGGTCACACGCCCGCCGCGACCCGCCGGCGCTCGCGGCTACGCCCGTTCGTCCGGGGTGCGCCCGGCTCGCGGACGGGGCCGGCCAGGTGCACCAGCCCGCGACCGACGAGCCCCACGATCCCGAGCGAGATCGCCAGGATCAGCAGCGAGAACGCTGCGACGACCGCGTCGGAGACGTCGTCCTTGCGCTCGCGCTGGAGGATCTGCTGATCGCTGATCAGCGCGCGCTCGAAGGACGCGGGCACCGGGACCTCGCCCACGGGGATGGCGGAGTCCGCCGGCAGGAAGATCGGCATCGCCGCCATCTCGCCCCCGCGCTGCAGCCGCAGCGCGGACTTCCACGTGCCGTGGACGGGCAGGACGGTGGTGCGGTAGACGCCGGGGGCGATCTCGGTCAGGTCGTCGACCCGCAGCGGCTCCTTGCCCTGGTAGGCGAGGGTGTGGAACCAGTCGGCGTCCTGCGCGGCGTCGGGCGGGTCCAGCCGGACGGTCGCGACGACCTGCCGCTCGGGCGCCGGCGACACCTCCTCGACGGTCACGGTCGCTCGGACGTCGGGCGCGCTCGTGGTCCGCAGGCCGGCGAACACGGCGAACACGACGAGCGCCGACAGGGCCACCCCGCCGAGCACGCTCCGGGAGCGGACGAGTGCCGCGCGGCGGTCGAGCCCGCCGTAGACGAACGCGCCCATCACGCCGCAGGCGACACCGACGGGCAGGGCGTAGGCGATGGCGGTCGGCAGCATGTGGCCCGGCCACGCCAGCGGCATCCACACCTTGCTCCAGCCGTACTCCGCCAGGACGCCGACGGTGCCGACGAGCGCGCCGCCGAGGGCGCCGAAGGCGATCGGCCGGCGCCGCGCGACGACGGCCAGCGCCGCGGCCTCGACCAGCAGCGCCTCGGCGAGGAAGAGCGGGAAGGTGGCGACGGCCTCACCGAAGACCGGGCCCACGAGCAGCGTGATGACGCCACGGACGGCCATGAACCACAGCGCGGCGAGCACGGCCGCTCCCGGCCCGGCGAGCGCCCGGACGGTGACGAGGCCGAACGCGGCGATCGCGGCGATGAGGATCGGATGGAAGACGAGCCGGTACTGCGGGACGCCGAAGTCGTACTCGCCCATGAAGATCGAGAGCGCGCCGAGCATGCCTCCGCCGAGGGTCGCGTAGTGGAGCTTGTCGACCAGCGCGTCGACGATCCTCGGCACGGGGACCAGCGGCCGGATCTCGCGGTCGGTGCCCACCCGGGCCCGGGCGGCGAGCACGCCCTCCCGGTACAGCATGGCGAGCGCCACGACGCCCGTGGCGGCGCCGGTCAGCATCTGCAGGTGCGTCGTGCCCCACAGCGAGACGTCCTGGCCGAAGAGGCGGTGGGAGACGTCGTCCAGCGGGAACCCGGTCAGCGCGACGGACCCGCAGACCATCGTCAGCAGGCCGCCGACCGGCACGTGCCAGTCGCGGGCCAGCCGCACGGAGGACGGCCCCGGCCGCTCGCCGCGTTCGGGCAGGACGAGCGAGAGCCAGCCCGCGCTGAAGATGCCGAACAGCCCGATCAGCAGGAAGTAGTGGGAGGGGTTCGCCAGCGGGCCCTCGTCGCGGCCGTCGTCGATGTGCAGCGACTCGTCCCATGTCAGGCCGAACAGCGCGAGCAGCAGGGTGGGCACGGCGACGACGAGCGGCAAGGCGGCCCAGGCCGGCAGGCGCAGCGCCCGCTCGGCGAAGCCGCCGATCCGGCCCAGGAGGGCCACCCGGCCGGAGCGGTGACCCAGCCCCAGGACGAGCAGCGCGCTCGTGAGGACCGTGGCGGAGAGCGTCACGATCAGGATCTGGCCGAGCTCGGCACCCCCGGCGGACGGGGGCTCGGCGGCGAGGAACGGGAGCAGCGAGGCGCTCATGCGCGCACCTTCCTACACCGTCGTAACAATGTCAATACTACGGTGACGTAGGTGCAGCGGCGCTCCGCTGCCACGCGTGCGAGGATGGACGCATGGCCTCCCGCCCACGTCGTCCCTACGCCCCGCGCATGGCGGTCGAGGACCGGCGTGAGCAGCTGCTCGACGCGGCGCTCGACATCATCGCCAGGGACGGCTGGACCGCGTTGACGATGGAGGCGCTCGCCCGCGAGATCGACGTCACCCGCCCCGTCGTCTACTCGGCCTTCCGCGACCTCTCCGCGGTCCTCGCCGCCCTGTTCAACCGGCAGGAGCACCGCGCCCGCAGCGTCGTCGACCAGGCCCTGCCGACCCGGGAGGATCTCGCCGACCCCGACGCGGCGCTCGTCCGCGCCGTGACGCGGTTCGTCGAGGCCGTCGCCGAGGACCCGCGCGGCTGGCGGCTCGTCCTGCTGCCCCCCGACGGGACCCCCAGCGCGATCCGTCACGTCGTCGAACGCAACCGCAGGACCTACGCCGAGCGCATCACCGAGCTCGTCGCCTGGGGCCTGGAGCAGCGCGGGGGTCCGGCCGGGCTCGACGTCGAGCTCGCGGCCCACTCGATCCTGGCGATGGGCGAGGAGGCCGGACGGCTCCTTCTCGTGGACCCGGAGCGCTACTCCCCCGCCCGCATGGAGCAGTTCGTCCGCACCGTGATGGGCGCGCTCGCGCGGGAGTGACGCACCCCGGCCCGTCAGGCCCGTGCCCGGTCAGCGGGCCGGCAGCGGCGGCACCCGGACGGTGACGGCCACCCGCGCTGGCCGAGGCTCGTCGGACAGCGTCAGGAACTCCCGCACGGCGCCGTAGCACCCGCAGTACGGGCAGCGCAGCTCATCGGCGGGCGTCATCCGCGGCGCGGTCGGACGCGTGGGGAAGTCGCAGTCCGGGCAGGCGAGCGTGCCGTTCCCCAGGTGCGCGGGACGCCGCTCGCGGAGCTCCTCGTGGTGCAGGGCCACCTCCTGAGTGTGGCAGGCCGCGACCTTCTCCCCCGAGGGTGGGAACTTCAGCCACCTACCGGGGGGTATCGGTGGGTTCGGAGCCCCGACGCGACCGTGCCCGCGGGTAACGTCGCGCGCCATGAGCACGGTGGAGGGGGGCGCGAAGCGCCACGAGGTGCGAGAGCGCGTCGTGGTGCGGTTCGCGGGCGATTCCGGGGACGGCATGCAGCTCGCGGGAGACCGCTTCACGGCGGCGACCGCGGCGCTGGGCAACGACCTCGCGACCCTGCCCGACTTCCCGGCGGAGATCCGCGCGCCCGCAGGGACGATCGGCGGCGTCAGCGCGTTCCAGATCCACTTCGCCTCGCGGGACATCCTCACGCCGGGCGACCGCCCGAACGTCCTCGTCGCGATGAACCCGGCGGCCCTGCGCGCGAACCTCTCGCTGCTCGACCGCGGCGCCACGATCATCGTCAACGAGGACGCCTTCACCGTCCGCGCCGTGCAGAAGGCCGGCTACGAGACCAGCCCGCTCGAGGACGACTCGCTCGACGCCTTCGCGGTCAAGCGCGTCCCGATGACGACGCTCACCCAGGCGGCGGTCGAGGGGCT
>NZ_JBFIGP010000236.1:0-6069 GCF_041602235.1 Paraconexibacter sp. | reverse complement strand
TCGAAACGGACGTCTATGAGGTGGGGAAGGTCGTGCACGCTCATACAGGTGTATCGGACCGGACGGCCGGATGGATGAGCCGTGAGGCTCAGGAGCCCGGTACATGGTGCCTTTTCCCGGCGGAGGGCCGCCTGAATCCCGTTCACCGCCCGGACCCCGCTTGCATCGCCGACCCCACGCGACGTACGGTCGGACCTCCACCGCATCCGACCCAGGAGCAGCAGATGACCGTGGCCGAGGCCGTGCTGACCGAAACGCGACGCGCGACGCTGCGGGCGCTGTGCGACACGTTCGTGCCGTCCGTCGACGACGCCGGCCACGACGACGTCGCCCGCGGGTTCCTCGCGCGCTGCGCGTCGGATCTCGGGGTGCCGGAGCAGATCGAGGGCCTGATGGCGCAGGTCATGACGCCAGAGGAGATCGAGCAGTTCGGCGGCCTGTTCGACGCGCTGCACGGGGAGGGGTTCACCGACGCCGACCTCGCGACCCGGACCGCGCTGATCCACGGCATCGCCGCGCAGGACCCCGGCGCGAAGCTCGGACTGCGCGGCGTCAAGGGGCTGACGCTCCTCTTCTTCTACGGGATGCCCGACGCCGCGGGCAGCAACCCCAACTGGGAAGCGCTCGGCTTCCCGGGGCCGCCGACGTCACCGCCGACGCCCGAGGAGTCCCCCAAGCGCCTGGCCGTGCGCGAGGTCTCGGGAGCGACCGCGACCCTGCGCTGCGACGTGTGCGTCGTGGGCTCCGGCGCGGGAGGCGGCGTGATCGCCGCACGCTGCGCGCAGGCCGGCCGCGACGTGCTGGTGCTCGAGGCCGGCGGCTACCGCAGCGAGTCGGACTTCTCGAACCAGGAGGTCCCCGGCTACTTCGAGCTGTACCACGGCGGCGGCCTCGGGGCCTCGGAGTCGGGGTCGATCTCGGTCCTCGCCGGCGCGACGCTGGGCGGCGGGACCGTCGTCAACTACATGAACTGCGTGCGGACCCCCGACACGATCCTCGACGAGTGGGAGCGGCACGGCCTCGCCGGGCTCGGGCAGTCGGCCTTCGTGCAGGAGCACCTGGACGTCGTGATGGAGCGGCTGGGCGCGAACACCGAGGCGACCCGGCAGAACGGCACGCATCGACGACTCCTGCGCGCATGCGACGAGCTCGGCTACGAGCACCGTCCGATCTGGCGCAACGCGACGCTCGACGACGACGCGGCGCACTGCGGGCACTGCTCGCTCGGATGCCAGCACGGCTGCAAGCGGTCCGCGCTGAAGACCTGGCTGCAGGACGCGTCGGACGCGGGTGCCCACGCGGTCGTCGGGTGTCACGCGGACAGGGTCCTCACGAGCGACGGCCGGGCGACCGGGGTGCAGGCGACGGTCACGAACGCCGACGGCAGCACCACCGCCCTGACGGTGGAGGCCGACACGGTCGTCGTGGCCTGCGGCGCCATCGAGTCGCCGGCGCTGCTGCTGCGCAGCGGGATCGGCGGGCCCGCCACCGGGAAGCACCTGCGCCTGCACCCGGCCTTCGCGGTCCTCGGCATCTACGACGAGGAGGTCGACGGCTGGACGGGCCAGATCCAGTCCGCGCTGTCGGACCACTTCTTCGACATCGAGGACGGGTACGGCTTCCTCCTGGAGGCCGCCGGGCTGCTGCCCGGCTTCATGTCCGGCGCGCTGCCGTGGGAGTCCGGCGAGCAGCACAAGCGCCTGATGTCGCTGCTGAAGTGGACCGCGCCGTTCATCACCGTCGCGCGCGACCACGGGTCCGGCGAGGTCGTGCTCGACGACCTCGGTCGTCCGGTGGTCCGCTGGGACTTCGACGACGACGTCGACCGGCGCCTGGCGATCCGGGCCAACGTCGAGCTGGCACGCCTGCACCATGCCGCGGGGGCGACCGAGATCTACACCGCCCACCAGCGCGAGCACCGCTGGCGCAGCGGCGAGGACTTCGACGGCTACCTCGCAGCTCTCGAGCAGGCGAGCTACGCGCCCAACGACATCGCGTGCTTCACCGCGCACCAGATGGGGTCGTGCCGGATGGGCAGCGATCCGCAGACCTCGGTCGCCGACGGGCGCGGGCAGCTGCACGACGTCCCCGGCGTGTGGATCGGGGACGCCAGCGCCTTCCCGACGGCGCCGGGCGTCAACCCGATGGTCACGATCATGTCGCTCGCGCACAGGACCGCGGACGCGATCCTCTCCGGCGACTGACCGGCACGGCGGGTGGCGCGGCCGCGCCGTGCCGGGGCTCCACCGTCAGTGATGGGCCGGGACCAGCGCCTCCGAGCTCGCCCGGCTGACCATGACGTCGCCGCCGATCACGCCGACCCGCGAGATCTCGAAGTCCGCGAGCTCCTCCATGACCCAGCGGGCCGCCAGGTCGTTCGACGCCTGTGCCTGGTCGGCGTTCGAGAAGACGCTGATCGTCATGAGCATGTCCTCCCCGGTCTCGATCGCCTGGTAGGAGATGAACCCGGGCTCGGCCGCCAGCGACTCGGCGAAGTCCCGGTCGACGCGGTGCATGACCGCGTCGAGGGTCCCGGCGCCGACACGATAGGTCCGCACGGTCGCGAACATTGCTGCACGCTCCTTCTGATGGGGATGCTGGGCCGTGCTCCGACGCTACGCCCGTCGCGTGCATCTGGCAACCCGACGTGCGGCCAGCGGCGCGGCGCCCGCGCTCGGGCCGCAGTGTCGCGGGCGTGACACTCCGGATGTCGTCGCGCGCAACGACGCGGAGCGGGTGCGGACGGATGCTGCGGACATGCTCTCTCCCGCCTCCGTCACCTGGTCCGGCACCATCAGCTGCCACCCCTGCGATGCCGCTCCGGCCACCCCCGAACCCCCTTCCGGGACGCCGCTGCGGGCGCCCGCGGCGCACGGGCAGCGACCCACGCGGACGCGGCCCGGATCGGTGTCGCGACCGAACCGTGCGCCCGCCTCGGGCCGGCCGACGTGCGTCCAGGTGCGGGACCTGGCCAGCGCGTAGGGGGTGCGACGTCTGAGCGACCCTGAGGGTCGCTGAAACGCTGCAGGGCGTGGGGTGGCGGGGTGCGGGGGCGGTGCGGGCGGGGCGCTCAGGCGTCCGGTGCGTCCTCGATGGCGGCCAGGAGCGTGCCGGCGTCGACCTGGGTGCCGACCTCCACCGGGAGGGACGTGAGGATCCCGTCGGCGGGCGCGACGATCTCGTGCTCCATCTTCATCGCCTCGAGCACCAGCAGCGGCTGACCGGCGGTCACCGTGTCGCCCTGGGCGACGTCGACGCGGACCACGCTGCCCGGCATCGGGGCCAGGAGCGATCCCGCGGCGTCCTGCGCGGAGGGGTCGGGGTAGCGCTCCAGCTCCGTCAGGTCGCACTGGCCGACCGGACCCGTCACATGGGTCTGCGGATCACCGGCGTGGACCCGCACGTCGTACGCACGACGGATGCCGTCGACCTCCAGCACCACGTGCTGCGGTGTTGCGTGCAGCAGGCGGACGTCGCCCAGCGGCGCTCCGTCGACCTCGAGGACGCGCAGGCCGTCGCGGCCGAAGCGATAGCCGACCGTCACCGTCTCGTCCTCGTGCGCGTACTCCACGACCTGCGGCTGCGACGGGCTGTTGCGCCACCCGGAGGGCAGCGTCGTCTGGACCACCGCCGCGGCCCGCTCGCGAGCCTGCCGGGCCAGCGCGGCCGCGGCGGCGCTCAGCGCCCGCTCGGGGCCGTCGACGAGCGGCGCGCGCAGACCGGTCGCCTCGTCGCGGTCCAGGAAGCGGGTGTCCGCCTCCCCGGCCACGAACGCCGGATCGCAGAGCAGGCGCACGAGGAAGTCGCGGTTGGTGCGCAGCCCGTCGATGTGCGCCTCGCGCAACACCGCCGCCAGGTTTCGCACGGCCTCGGCCCGCGTCGGCGCGTGGGCGATGACCTTCGCGACCATCGGGTCGTAGTGCACCGAGACGGTCGAGCCGCTCTCCACCCCCGCGTCGATACGGAGCCCCTCGCGTTCCGGCAGCGACAGGCGGTGCAGGCGGCCGGTCTGGGGCAGGAAGTCGGCCGCCGGGTCCTCCGCGTAGAGACGGACCTCGACCGCGTGCCCCGAGGGCTCGGGTCGCTGCGCCCGGGCCGGGACCGGAGCACCGGCCGCGATCTCCAGCTGCAGCCGCACGAGGTCGACGCCGGTCACCATCTCGGTCACCGGGTGCTCGACCTGCAGGCGGGTGTTCACCTCGAGGAAGAAGAACTCGTCGCTGCCGTCGGTCGCGAGCAGGAACTCCACGGTGCCGGCCCCGACGTAGCCGATCGCCGCACCCGCCGCCACCGCGGCGTCCCCCATCCGCGCCCGGAGCTCGGGCGAGACCGCCGGGGACGGCGACTCCTCCAGCACCTTCTGGTGGCGGCGCTGGACCGAGCACTCACGCTCGCCGAGGTGCGTGACGGTGCCGTGGTGGTCGCCGAGGATCTGGATCTCCACGTGGCGGCCCGACGCGACATAGCGCTCGAGCAGCAGGGTGTCGTCGCCGAACGCGTCGGCCGCCAGGCGTCGTGAGGAGGCGACGGCGGCCTCGAGGTCCTCGGGGCGCTCCACGACCTTCATGCCCTTGCCACCGCCGCCGGCCGACGGCTTGACGAGCAGCGGGTAGCCGACCTCGCCCGCGGCGGCGAGCAGGGCTTCCCCGTCGAGGCCGGTCGCGTCGCAGTCCGGCAGGACGGGCACCCCGGCCTCGCCCAGCAGCCGCTTGGCGCCGAGCTTCGAGCCCATGGCGTCGATCGCCTCCGGGGACGGACCGACGAAGGTCACCCCAGCGTCGGCGCAGGCGCGGGCGAACGCGGCGTTCTCCGCGAGGAAGCCGTAGCCGGGATGGATCGCGTCGGCCCCGACACGGCGAGCGGCGTCGATGATCGCGTCGCCGCGGAGGTAGGACTCCGCCGGAGCGGCACCGCCGAGCCGGACCCCGAGGTCGGCCTCCCGGACGAACGGCGCGTCCGCGTCGACGTCGGAGTACACGGCGACGGTGCGCAGGCCCATGGCCCGGGCACTGCGCAGGATGCGACGGGCGATCTCGCCGCGGTTGGCGACGAGCAGGGTGGTGATCGGCTTCGGTGCGGTCATGTCGTCGTCCTGTCGTCCTACATCCGGAAGACGCCGTAGCCCTGCGCGCCCTCCACCGGTCCGGAGTGGCAGCACGAGAGCGCGAGGCCCAGCACCGTGCGCGAGTCGCGCGGGTCGATGATCCCGTCGTCGTAGAGCAGCCCGGAGTTCGCCAGCGCCAGGGACTCGCGCTCGATCTGCTCCTCGACCGCCTTGCGCATCGCGGCGTCGAACTCCTCGTTGTACGTCTGCCCCTTGGACTCGGCGGCCGCTCGGGCGACGATCGACAGCACGCCGGCGAGCTGCGCCGGTCCCATCACCGCGATCTTGGCGTTGGGCCAGGCGAACACGAACCGGGGCTTGTACGCGCGGCCGCTCATCCCGTAGTTGCCGGCGCCGTAGGAGCCGCCCGCGATCAGCGTCAGGTGGGGCACGGTCGAGTTCGAGACCGCGTTGATCATCTGCGCGCCGTGCTTGATGATCCCGCGCTGCTCGTACTCCTTGCCGACCATGTAGCCGGTGACGTTGTGGATGAAGAGCAGCGGCACGTCCATCTTGTTGGTGAGCTGGATGAACTGCGTCGCCTTCTGCGCCTCCTCGCTGAAGAGGATCCCCTGGGTGTTGGCGATGATGCCGACCGGGTACCCGTGGATCGACGACCAGCCGGTCGTGAGCGACGTGCCGTACAGCGGCTTGAACTCGTCGTACTCGGAGCCGTCGACCAGGCGGGCGATCACCTCGCGCATGTCGAACGGCTCCTTGAGGTCGATCGACGCGAGCCCCGCCAGGTCGTCGACCGGGTGCAGCGGCTCGCGGACCGGCAGGGCCGTCGCGCCCGGGCCGAGCTTGCTCCAGTTGAGCCGCCGCACGACCTGGCGACCCAGCCGCAGGGCGTCCTGCTCGTCGACGGCCATGTAGTCCGAGAGGCCCGAGACGCGCGAGTGCATGTCGGCTCCCCCGAGCTCCTCGTCCCCGGACTCCTCGCCCGTGGCCATCTTCACGAGCGG